>DEKQ01000143.1:740-6108 GCA_002353975.1 Prevotellaceae bacterium UBA2718 | reverse complement strand
CATCTCAGCGAAGAGAACAACCACCCCATCCTGGCACAGAAGACAGTGGAACAGATACTCTCATCCTACGGCATCCTCCCGGGAAAGGACTTCCTCGTGGATGTTCTCAAGCGAAAAACTCCGTCAGAGCTCTATGAATTGACTTGATGTGCGCAAGTAGTCTTCAGTCAGTGGTTAAGTAGCCAGGTAATCAAGACAATAGTTAAGAAACATAATCTCAGACACAAAAAACATGAAAAAAGCATTTGCTCTTATTGCATTCCTCGCCATGACGGTCATTTGCATGGCAGAACCAGTCATCTCATTCG
Source organism: Prevotellaceae bacterium UBA2718 (assembly GCA_002353975.1). Classification (GTDB taxonomy): domain Bacteria; phylum Bacteroidota; class Bacteroidia; order Bacteroidales; family Bacteroidaceae; genus Prevotella. The sequence goes on along the minus strand of DEKQ01000143.1, from coordinate 5,800 downwards.
ATAAGAAAGAATGGGATTGGGGCAGCTTCTCTGAGGATAACCCCATCCAGAAGTGTGTCTTCACCTTCACCAACACCGGTGATGCGCCCCTCGTCATCAATCAGGCTGTGGCATCTTGTGGATGCACTGTGCCCAAGTTTACCAAGACTCCGGTACGCCCAGGTGAGACGGGAACCATCAACGTCACATACAGCGGCAAGGGAAAAGTACCCGGACATTTCCGCAAGTCCATCACCGTTCACTCCAACGGCAAACCCGAAATCGTTCGCCTCTACATTGAGGGCATCATGACCGAAGGCAAAGTCGCGAATAAGAAATAAGAGTCAAGGAGTTCTTGCTTAGGCAAGCGTCACTGCGTGCCGAGCGAAGACATTTGATTTCCCCCACTCGGGACGTGGGCATCCCTGCCCGCGTAAAACGATGTTCGACCTCTCTTAATTTTGAATTTTGAATTCTTAATTTTTAATTTATTTGTCTCCCTCCGAACGCTCTCTCGCCGTTGAGCTTGTCAACGCCTTGCGTCTCAAGACAGGCACGCTTCTTCATCCTGACGATGAGGACAGGTTGAGGTGTATCCTCTTGCCGGCCATCGGCGGTGACGTGCCGACAGACAGCAATGCCGGTGCCGCACCCTCGTCGCCCCATGCCGAAGAGAGTCCCCTTGACCGCCGCGATGCGTTCGGGCTCCATCCTGTCATCAAGGCCCTGCAGACTGGATTGCTGGCAGTAGAAGAGATGTCATTGAGGCGTGACGGTCTCATCGCCACCGTCCTCTCGCCCCTTGTGCTGCATGGCCTCCTGCCCCTCGACAGCGTAGAGCAGCAGTTCGGGCATGGACCGCGCAACATCCTTCACGGACTCCTGCGCATACAGGAGTTGTACCGTCTGCATCCCACCATCCCCACGTCAGCTCACGCGTCACATCTCAGGGACCTCCTGCTCTCCTTCGCCGAGGATATGCGCGTCATCCTCATCATGATAGCCAACAGGCTCGTTGTCATGAGAGCCATACGCGACACTGGCAACCTTGAGGCGCGGCAGCAGGTGGCGGCAGAGGCAGGCTATCTCTATGCGCCCCTTGCACACAAGTTGGGACTCTACACCATCAAGAGCGAGCTTGAGGACCTTTCCCTCAAGTATCTCTCTCCTGAGCCTTACTATCATATCAAGGAAAAGCTCGCCTCCACCAAAGAGGCGCGTGACCGTTACATCGACAGCTTCATAGGCCCCGTCAGGCAGCGCCTCCAGGATGCCGGCCTGCAGTTCCACATCAAGGGCAGAACCAAGTCCATTCACTCCATCTATCAGAAGATGAAGAAGCAGCGCTGCCCCTTCGAGGGTGTCTATGACCTTTTTGCTATCCGCATCATCCTTCACTCTCCGCCTGAGCACGAGAAGATGGACTGCTGGCAGGCCTACAGCATCGTCACCGACATGTACCAGCCCAATCCCAAGAGGCTCCGTGACTGGCTCTCCGTTCCTAAGAGCAACGGCTACGAGTCGCTGCATATAACGGTTCTGGGTCCTGAGAACAAATGGGTGGAGGTACAGATACGCACGGAGCGAATGGATGAGATAGCGGAGCATGGCCTTGCTGCCCATTGGCGTTACAAGGGCGTCAATGCCGGAGGCGGCATGGACGAATGGCTCTCTGCCATCCGTACCGCCCTTGAGGCAGGCGATGACATGCAGATGATGGACAGCCTGCGCAACGACCTCTACGAGGATGAGGTCTATGTCTTCACCCCCAAGGGAGAGATACGCAAATTCCCCAAGGGTGCCACTGTCCTTGACTTCGCCTACCAGATACACTCACAGGTTGGTAACAAATGCGTAGGTGCCACCATCAACGGTCGTGGTGTGCAGATCCGCGAGCAGCTCCGTTCCGGTGACACCATCCATATCCAGACCTCCTCGCAGCAGACGCCCCACCATGACTGGCTCAACATCGTCAAGACCTCCCATGCACGGAGCAAGATTAAGAAAGCCCTCAATGAGCTGCAGGCTCGGGAAGCCGCCTTGCGTGGCGAGACGCCTGCCGCCCTCAAGGATGAGGGAGCGGGTAAATCCGTGACAGCTCTGCGCGAGGCCGACGTGAAAGGTCCCATAGAGCCTGCCACCATCTCCGCCGCCAACTTCTCTTTGAGGAACGATACCGACAACGACGTCCTTGTCATCGACCGCAACCTCAAGGACATTGACTATAGCCTTGCCAAGTGCTGCAACCCCATCTATGGCGACAACATCTTCGGCTTCGTCACCGTCTCTGGCGGCATCAAGATCCACCGTATGTCGTGCCCCAACGCTGCTGCGCTGCGTCAGCGCTTCGGCTATCGCATCGTCCCTGCTCGCTGGAGCGGCAAGGGAGAGTCCAAATACGACATCACCCTCCAGGCCATCGGCAACGACGACATCGCCATCATCAGCACCATCACCTCCCTGCTCACCAAGGAGGGCAACGCCACGCTGCGGAGTCTCAATATCGACACCGGCGACGGCCTCTTCAAAGCCCTCATCACCGTTCGCCTCTCCGACACCACCCAGCTACACTCCCTCATTCGAAAGCTCCGAACAGTCAAAGGCATCAAAGACATCCAAAGGAAATGATAAGCCTGCTTTTCCTGCTATTACCTATTATACTAAATCCTACTGACACCATCGCTGCAGTCCCCGACTCCACACACAGTCAGACCTCACCTGTCTATGGTCAGGCCCCGGCTGATTTGCTGCAGTTCCTTACTACCTTCTATGAGAACTCCGATGATGGTGCCCTGTCCATGGAAGAGGCATACGAGCAACTCCTTGAGCTGCAGCAGAACCCCTTAGACATCAATACCGCAGAGACAGAGGACTTACTGCAAATTCCAGGGCTCAACATCTCTCAGATAAGTGACATCATAGAATATCGTGACCGTTATGGGAAGATACGGAGTATCTACGAGCTTAACCTCATACCGTCTCTTGGTGACCATATCATACCATACCTGTCTCAGCTCCTTATGGTGGGAACTCCGGAACGAGCTGCCTCCACACGTGCATCTATACTCCTTTCCTCTTCCCTGCCATTATATCGCAGACAGGGCGACATTGACGGCACGTACCTCGGAGATCGCACGGCTCACTCCGTGCGTGCAAACTTCACTCACAGTAGCGGAATCAGTTTCAATCTTACTGGTGCTAAAACAGGTGGAGAACCCTTTGCCTGCAATGGAAACAAATGGGGGTATGACAGCTACGCGTATAACCTTACAATCAGAAATCGTGGTCCGCTCAAACAACTCCTTTTAGGAACCTTCCGCGGACAGTTCGGTATGGGACTAACCATGAACAATGGTTTCACTCTTGGTAAGCAAGCTCTGCTCGCTGCTGCAGGCAGACAATCCACCACCTTCTCGCCTCACAACGGCAGTTACGATGGCAAACACCACCAAGGTGTGGCAGCAGTGTTGGACCTGTCGCGCTCCGTGCAGCTCGCCACATACTTTTCTTGGAGATATATAGATGCCACGCTCAATGCTGACAGCACCATCTCAACTATTCTTACAGACGGCTATCATCGTACTGCTAATGAGATGGGCAAAAAGAACAACAGCAGTAATATGTCTGCCGGCCTGCATCTTCGCTATCATAATGTGTCAAAGGTCGGGCTGCGTTATGATTTAGGAGCCTCTTTCGTTTATGCCCACTTCAATCGTACCTTGAATCCTACATTTAGCAAGGCTGACACGGTACCATTGTCTAAGGCTTACCGACTGTACAACCTTCATGGCAACAATTCTTGGAATGCTTCTGTGGATTACAGCATCAGGTGGAATCGCTTCACGCTGACGGGAGAGACGGCGCTGAGTGACAAAAAGGCCGTTGCAACGATCAACAGCTTGCTTTGGCATGCTTCCTCCAGCATCGATGTTACGGTAGTACAGCGATTTTACTCATATAAATACTATTCTTATTACGGAAAGTCCTTCGGAGAGAACTCTTCCCCAAGTAATGAGAGCGGGGCGTATGTGGCAGTGCAATGGAAACCTCTGAGACGCCTCGTCATAGGTGCATATACGGATTATGCCCATTTCCCATGGTATCGCTATCATCAGCCTACAGGTACGTGGTCATGGGACAATGCTCTGACTGCTGCTCTTGATGTAAGGCGATGGACACTCGGTATGCGCCTGCGTGTGAAGCGTAAGGATGGGACGACACAAAGACTGCGATTCTCTGCTGCATATAAGGATGAACATTGGCAACTCTCCACCATGTTTGAAGGATGTCATTCAAACGATGATGAATCGAAGAATGGCGTTGTCATATCCCAGACAGCAAAATATACTTTCAGTAAAATTGCCACGCTTAGTGCCCAGGCTGCTTTTTTCTCTACGGACGATTATGACTCGAGGGTATATATTCGCACGTTGCCATTGCTAAACAGCTTTTCCTATAACCCATTCTATTACAAAGGCGTTCACGGCACATTGTTGCTTTCTGTGAAACCGATACGGAGGATTACAACTGTGTTGCGTTTGTCACACACACATTATTTCAATCGTTCAACGGTTGCGTCGGCAGACAGAATGATATCTCACCCTTACAAGACTGACATCGATGTGCAGCTGAAGCTGTCCCTATGGTGATTACAGGTATCGTCCTGTGATGCTGTCGGGGCAGTTTTTTATGTCCTGTGGTGTGCCGGTGGCGACGATGTGGCCGCCGCCTTCGCCGCCTTCGGGGCCGAGGTCGATGATGTGGTCTGCAGCACGGATGACGTGGAGGTTGTGCTCAATGATGAGGACGCTGTGGCCGAGGTCTATGAGCCTGCGGAAGGCACGCATGAGTACCGCGATGTCGCGGGTGTGGAGGCCGGTGGTGGGCTCATCGAAGATGAAGAGCGTGTGCTCCTGATGCTCCATGGCGATGTAGTAGGCGAGCTTGAGACGCTGGTTCTCGCCTCCGGAGAGGGTGGAGGAGTTCTGGCCGAGGGTGATATAGCCCAGGCCGACCTGCCGGAGCGCCTCTAAGCGGCTGACGATGGCACGGAGGAGGGAAACCTCACCCCGGCCCTCTCC
>DEKQ01000143.1:0-673 GCA_002353975.1 Prevotellaceae bacterium UBA2718 | reverse complement strand
TGAGCTTTGAGCTTTGAGCTTTGAGCGTTGAGAATTTTGAATTTTGAATTTTTAATTTTTCATTTCCCTGAGAGGGGGAAGGGGAAGAGAAGAAGTCTATGGCTTCGTCGATGGTGAGGGCAAGGATGTCGTTGATGTTCTTGCCCTTGTATTGTACGTCGAGGACGTTGCGCTGGAAGCGCTGGCCGTGACAGACGGGGCACTGCAGGGTGAGGTCGGCCATGAACTGCATCTCGATGGTGACCTCGCCGGCTCCCTTGCATTCCTCGCAGCGGCCTCCCTCGGCATTGAAGGAGAAGTGCTGTGGCGTGATGCCGAGCTGCTTGGCAAGCTGCTGCTCGGACATGAGCTGACGGATGAGGTCGTAGGCCTTGATGTAGGTGGCGGGGTTGGAACGGGTGCTGCGGCTGATGCTGTTCTGGTCAATCATCTCTACGTGGCGTATCTCTTTGAGGTTGCCGCTGATGGCGCTGTATGGTCCCGGGGTCTCTGCCGTCTGTCCCAGGTGTCGGCACAGGATGGGGTATAGGGTGCCGCGGATGAGGGAGGACTTGCCGGAGCCGCTGACGCCGGTGACGACGCAGAGGCAGTGGAGCGGGATGGTGACGGTGACACCCTTGAGGTTGTTGAGAGTGGCGCCGGAGAGGGAGACCTCACCCCGGCCCTCTCCAAG
>DEKQ01000169.1:5828-5977 GCA_002353975.1 Prevotellaceae bacterium UBA2718 | reverse complement strand
TTTTTGTAAATTTGCACACAAATATCGAGAACTCCTAAATCAGAGGAATTTAGCGCACAAGGGAGTACCCTTCGGGCGGAAATTCTGCAAATTTTAATTAAATATGAATACTTTATGACCTTACTTGAAGCTATAACTGCACGTCATAG
>DEKQ01000169.1:5023-5808 GCA_002353975.1 Prevotellaceae bacterium UBA2718 | reverse complement strand
CGGAAGTACCTTGACAAGGAAATCCCAGCCGACATCATAGCCACTCTCCAAAGCAATATCGCGGAGTGCAACAAGGCCGGCAACTTAAATATCCAGTTGATACAGAACGAGACGAAGGCATTCACCGGAATGCTGTCGTATGGTTCGTTCAGCGGAGTAAAGAACTATTTTGTGATGGTTGGCAAGAAAGCCAAAGACCTCAACGAACGAGTGGGATACTATGGAGAGAAATTAGTACTTCTTGCCCAGACATTGGGACTCAACACCTGTTGGGTGGGACTCTCGTACCGTAAGGTTCCAGAGGCTTACAATGTGGGCAAAGACGAAAAACTTGTCTGCATGATAGCTGTGGGCTATGGAGAGACACAGGGTGTGCCTCACAAGATCAAGAGCGTCGGGCAAGTGAGCCGCTCCGTAGCAAGCACTCTTGGCTCGTCCAAGAATGCCGGCGACAGCATCCCATCATGGTTCAGAAAGGGTGTTGAAGCAGCCCTGCTTGCCCCTACAGCCGTGAACCAGCAGAAGTTCTCGTTTGAGTATGTCGGAATGAATAACAACCGCCATCAGGTGAGAGCCAAGAAGGGCATCTCCATGATTGGCTATACCCAGATAGACTTGGGCATTGCGAAGTATCACTTTGAGATAGGTGCGGGGAAGGACACCTTTGACTGGGTATGAATGACAATCCGCAGGATACGATTATGACAATACAGGAATTTCGTGATTACATGGCGTCGGGCAAGCCTGTCATAGGCGGAGGCGATGTCCACATGATGTTTCATCAG
>DEKQ01000169.1:0-4989 GCA_002353975.1 Prevotellaceae bacterium UBA2718 | reverse complement strand
GGCAAGAATGTCTGGATAGGAGCCAATGCAACGGTCCTTGCGGGGGTGACAGTTGGCGATGGGGCAGTCGTGGCTGCCGGTGCAGTAGTGACAAAAGACGTTGAACCAAATACTATTGTTGGCGGTGTGCCTGCCAAAGTTATCAAAAAGATAGAGGCATCATAATCCTTTTTAAGTCCATTTCGTCCTAAAAAAAGTTAAATCCCATAAAATCTCATAGAAAATAGCTACCTTTGCAGCCATTATGGAAAGGTGCGCTATGAAGACACTCTTCCCTTATAGGCAATACGCCGAATTTGTGGCAGTGACTGGATTATCAGCTCAACACAAGACTTGGAGTATTGTGGATAGAATGAAAAATATCCGTCGCTGCAAGAATATCGTCTTTGCGGTGTCCCCCTGTAGTGTTATCAGGTGCGCATCCGGACGGTGCGCTAACAGACCAACTCAATGACAACGCCTAAATTGTTTAAGACTCGTGAGGGAGTCAACTATTTTCTTCCGTTTATTCTCGTGACCATTTGCTTCGCGCTGTGGGGATTTGCTAACGACATCACCAATCCTATGGTGAAGGGATTCAGCAAGATATTCCGCATGAGCGTGACAGAAGGGGCGCTGGTACAGGTAGCCTTCTATGGCGGTTACTTCGCTATGGCATTGCCGGCGGCGCTCTTCATAAAGCGATATAGCTATAAGGCGGGCATCCTCCTTGGACTGCTGCTCTATGCCGTAGGCTCGCTGCTGTTCATACCGGCAGCGTGGACAGGCGTGTATTGGCCGTTCCTCATGGCATACTTCATCCTCACCTGTGGCCTGAGCTTCCTTGAGACGAGTGCCAATCCCTTCATCCTCTCTATGGGCGAGAAGGAGAATGCCACGCGCAGGCTTAACCTGGCGCAGAGCTTCAACCCGATAGGCTCGCTCCTTGGTATGTGGGTGGCGATGAATTTCATACAGTCACGCATGAGTCCGCTATCCACGGAAGAGCGTGCCCTGCTTGACCCGGCGGCCTTTGAGGCCCTGAAGGCGGCAGACCTCAGCGTGGTGGTGAAGCCATACGCCATACTCGGACTTGCAATACTTGCCATCTTCGCGCTTATCGCAGTTATGAGCATTCCTGTGAAGAAACAGGAGGAAGACGGACTATCGCGCAACCTGTGGCCGTCCGTGCGACGACTCCTCGGCAACCGCACCTACCGCGAGGGAGTCGTGGCGCAGTTTTTCTACGTAGGAGCGCAGATAACCTGCTGGACCTTTATCATACAGTACGGCACTCAGGTCTTCATGGCCGAGGGGATAGCCGAACAGGAAGCGGAGGTAATGTCGCAACAGCTCAACATCGTGGCGATGGCGCTCTTCTGCTGCAGCCGCTTTATATGCACGGCGCTGATGAGGCACTTCCGTCCGTCGGCGATGCTGGCAATCTTCGCCTCGGTCGCTATTGTGCTGACCCTCGTGGTGATGTTCGCTGGGGGTAGGGTAGGGCTCTACTGTCTCGTGGCAGTATCGGCATGCATGAGTCTCATGTTCCCCACCATCTACGGCATAGCCCTGCGCAACACCGGCTCCGACACCGAGATAGGCTCTGCCGGACTGATAATGGCAATCCTGGGAGGCTCCTTGCTGCCTCCGCTGCAGGCTCTCATCATCGACGGCGGACAGTTAAACATGTCCTTCATCGTTCCGATGGTATGTTTCGTAGTAGTAATGATTTACGGAGTAAAGAACACTTATGGCAAAGAAAGTATTTGTTAGCGGATGCTACGACCTGCTGCACAGCGGACACGTGGAGTTCTTCCGCCAGGCATCACAATATGGTGACCTGTACGTAGGCATCGGCTCTGATGCCACGATTTTAGGATACAAGCACCACAAGACGGTATATAGCGAGCAGGAACGTCTGTTCATGGTCAAGAGCATCCGTTACGTCAAGGATGCATATATCAATGCCGGCAGCGGCATATTGGATTTCCTCCCCACGCTGGACATCGTAAAGCCCGACATCCTTGTGGTGAACAGCGATGGCGGCAATGATGACAAGCGCCGCCTCTGCGAGGAGCGGGGTATGGAGTATGTGGTTCTGGAGCGCGATCCCCACGAGGGACTGAAGGCCCGCAGCAGCACGGACCTCAAGAAGACGGAGAGCCAGATACCGACGCGCCTTGACATAGCAGGCACATGGATAGACCAGCCATACGTGAGTCAGTATGCTCCGGGCTGGGCCATCACCATCTCGCTGGAACCGACATTTGAAGTGCGTGAGCGTTGCGGACTGTCAACCAGCACACGTAACGTCATACGCCGCATCTGGCCGTATAACCTGCCGAACATGGATCCCGAGACCCTCGCACGCCTCGTGTTCTGCTTTGAGAACCATCCAGAGCGTGAAGACGGCATCATCAGCGGTGCGCAGGATGCTATAGGCATCTGTGTCCCAGGACTTTGTCGCCATTGGTACGATAATCACTTCTGGCCGGAGAAGATAGAGACTTGCCAGGATGAGGCGGTGCTGAGCTGGCTGGAGAACCGTCTGGTGATGATACCTATGGAACCGCGACGCCCGGGATGCTCCGTGGTGGAAGGCAAGGATATAACCGAACCCAAGGTGAAGGCTCTCGCCAAAGCTGCCGATGACTGCTGGAATGCGATACTCGCTAAAGACCTCGTAGCTTTCGCAGCTGCCTACAGAGCCAGCTTTGATGCCCAGGTGGCTATGTTCCCCGCCATGATACAAGGTTGCGTGCAGGACTATATTGACAAATTCCGTGATGAGGTGCTTGCATGGAAACTGCCCGGAGCCGGCGGCGGCGGGTATCTCGCATGTGTGGTGGACGATGCGCAGGCGTTTATGAATGCACATCCCGAGGCAATCAGACTCACCATCAGACGCAACGGAATGTAATGGCATTTACCATTTACAATATACCATTTACCATTTACAATTCTCTGCTCGGCCCTCAAGGGACGCTTTCATAGCAAAGCGGAGAACGAATTTTCAATCCGTATTATGAGAGTATTGAAAGTATGGCTTATCGCTGTTGTCATGATGGGCTGGCTGACGGCAAACGGTCAGCAGATAGTCAGCGAGAATGTCTTTAAGGACATCACTACGCTGGCAAAGGTTAGAAACTCACGTTTTGCCGCTCCATCGCCTGCGGGGAAACTGCGCAAGGCGGGTAAGCCGGTGGCGTTCTATATAGGCGACTCCACCATGCGAACCAACAGCAACGGGCAGGGCTGGAACGGACAGTGGGGCTTCGGACTCTTCGCTCAGGAGTGGTTTGACGAAAACGAACTCGTGGTGGAGAACCACGGATGGGGTGGTACTACATCAGAGACCTACTATAATGAGAAGTGGAGTGCCGTGAAGAGTGGCATCAAGGAGGGTGACTTCGTTGTCATTGACTTCGGACACAACGACAAGAGCGGCGATGTATTCGTTACATATATAAATAAGTATATAGACGACGTACTGGCAAAGGGCGCTACGCCCATTCTCTGCTCACGCACGCCTCGCTGCAGCAACGGCGTACCCAGTGCCGACAATACCTATAGGGCACGCGGTATGGCGGTGGCACAGCAGAGGGGTATATCGTACATAGACCTTGAGGCTCAGGCCATGCCGATGTATAAGGCCTTCGGCACATGGAAGACGACGCAGTTCTATCAGGACGGCAAGCTGCACACGTCGCTGCTCGGAGCATGGCACAACGCCTACTGTCATGCGCTGGCAATAGCTGCCGACGAGAGTAATCCGCTGAGGCCATACCTGAAAGATACTACACCGGCAAAGCTGGATATTGAGAGAAAGGCGGGAGAGCCTTACATCTTCAGCGTTGGAGGTGATGATACCAGTGCCCGCGGCACATTCCGCTCAGGACGCTGGATGTTGCTCTACAACACATTAGAGAAGAATGACACGGTGCTGATACAGTTTGGAAGCAATGAACTGAAAAGCATCACCGCCAGCGGAGAGTTGGGATGCGTGCAGTCAACGGACGAAGCTGTTACCAAAGACAATATAATGCAGATGACATCAACACAACGCTATGAAACGGTGTATAGCTACGGATGGTATATACACTATTTCCTGAACGATATAGAAGCAAAAGGAGCTGTCGGCGTACTCGTCAACAAGGAAGGTGTGACACCGGAGAAGGTGGCTGCATGGAACGAAACTCTTGCAAAGAAATATAATGTGGAGCTGCGAACTATTACTCCCAGCGGCATAGCGGGTGTGAAAAACAGTAGCACCGGCAGCACAGACACAACGCGTTATAGCGTGACTGGTCAGCCAGTCGGCCCTGAATACAAGGGTATTGTAATCATCAATGGAAAAAAGATTTATACAAAGTAGCTAACCCCTAAAAACTAAATCGTATGGAACTAAAAGGATCTAAGACAGAGAAAAATCTCATGGAAGCCTTTGCCGGAGAGAGCATGGCTCGTAACAAGTACACCTACTACGCCTCTAAGGCAAAGAAGGAAGGCTATGTGCAGATTTCAAAGATTTTTGAGGAGACGGCAGGCAACGAGAAGGAGCATGCTGAGCTGTGGTTCAAATACCTGCATGATGGCAAGGTGCCCTCAACGACAGAGAACCTGAAGGATGCTGCCGACGGTGAGAACTTTGAATGGACCGATATGTATGACCGCATGGCGGCAGAGGCAGAGGAAGAAGGCTTCAAGGAGATAGCGGCAAAGTTCCGCATGGTTGGCGCCATAGAGAAAGAACATGAGGAGCGCTATCGCAAGCTCCTTGCCAACATCGAGCAGGGCATCGTATTCTCACGCGACGGCGACTGCATCTGGCAGTGCTCAAACTGCGGACACATCGTGATAGGCAAGAAAGCGCCAGAGGTTTGCCCGGTCTGCGACCACGCACAGAGCTATTTCCAGCTTAAAGCGGAGAACTATTGATAGCGTTTCATTTGTTCGTTTTGTTTTATGTTAAATAAATCTCACAGGAAACCCCCTGTTTTGGCTTTT
>DEKQ01000030.1:1047-6769 GCA_002353975.1 Prevotellaceae bacterium UBA2718 | reverse complement strand
AAAGCCGCTGATAAAGAAAAACAAGGGCATGCGGAACAGAATGAGAAACGACAGTGACGACGAGAGCTTCACGTCCTGTGCAAAGCCAGACTGACTGACGTGGTTCGCTACGACGAGTATCATGGTAAATCCGCGCATGGCGTCGAGCCACTCTAAACGGGGCTTCTTTTTGACTGCTGTTTCCATAGACTTGCAATATTTTGCTGCAAAGGTACGAAAAAGTTTAGAGTTTAGTGGTCAGAGTTTACGGAAATTTCGTACCTTTGCGCTGATTTTTATTCATTACCACTGTCAAATGGGCGAAAAAACACTCAAGGAACGCACTGCCAACGGACTGGCATGGGGAGCACTGAACAACCTCATGACACAGTTGCTGGCTACCCTCATCGGCATCGTGCTGGGCAGACTGCTGTCGCCGGGCGAGTATGGCATGGTGGGGATGCTGGCCATCTTCTCAGCTGTGGCAAGCACCCTGCAGGAGAGTGGCTTCACCGCCGCCCTGACCAATCTGAAGCAGGCCACGCACCGCGAGTATAATGCCGTCTTCTGGTTCAGCACCACCGTCTCAGTGTCGCTCTACCTGTTGTTCTTTGTGTCGGCACCGCTGATAGCCGACTATTTCCGCCAGCCGCAACTGGTAGCACTCTCCAGGTTGCTGTTCCTCTCGTTTGTCGTGGCAGGCATCGGCACCGCCCATGCCGCCTATATGTTCCGCAACATGATGAACCGCGAGAAGGCCGTCACCGGCCTCTTGGCATTGGTGGGCAGCGGGGCAGTGAGCATCACGCTGGCACTCAACGGCTACAGCTATTGGAGTCTGGCATGGCAGCAGCTCACCTATATCACGCTGGTCAACATCGGACGACTCTATTATGTCCGTTGGCGGCCCTCGCTGCACATTGACTTGACTCCCATCCGCGAGATGTTCGGATTCAGCAGCAAGTTGCTTGTCACCAACATCATCAATCAGGTGAACAGCAACCTGCTGTCGTTCATCTTCGGACGGCTGTTCAATGCCGGTGTGGTGGGCAACTATACACAGGCTGCCAAATGGAACAACATGGGGCATTCGCTCATTACCGGCACCATGCAACAGGTGGCGCAGCCCGTGTTGGCCAGCATCAACGATGACGAGGGGCGACAACTGAACGTTTTCCGCAAGATGATGCGCTTTACGGCCTTCCTCTCGATGCCCGCCATGCTCGGACTGGCACTCATTGCCGACTTCGTGGTAGTGCTGTTGGGGGAGCAGTGGAGAGACAGCGTTCCACTGCTGCGCATGCTATGCATCAGCGGTGCCTTCATGCCCATCCAGTCGCTCTGTCAGAACCTCATCATCAGTCATGGGCGCTCCGACACCTATATGTGGGGCACACTGCTACAGATCATCATTCAGCTCAGTGTGACATTAGCATTCAGCAGCTGGGGCATACAGGCCATTGTCTGTGCCTATACGGTCATGATGGTGGCATGGGTGCTGGTATGGCTCTTCATGGCGGGCAGGCAGGTAGGGCTCACCTGTATGCATGCTGCCCAGGACATTCTGCCCTTCCTCGCTACAGCCTGTCTGTGCATCGGCGTGGCTGGTGTGTGTACGTGGGAGGTGAGCCAGCCCGTGCTCTCCATCCTCCTGCGCATGGTCATCACCGCCCTGCTCTATATCCTCGTCATGAAGGTGGCAAGGGTCAGCATCTACGAAGAGTGTGTGGACTACCTGCTCGGCAAGATCAGACTGCGCCGGTAGTAGGTAGCCATGATGGGGAAGAGTAGGGCACGGAGGATGTTTTGCGGGTCTTTGCCGCGTGTGTGAAACAGTTGGAAGCGATGGCGAAGGCAGAACCACTGGAATCCGATCAATCGGAAGACACCGCTACTGCGCTGCCAGTCGAGCAGTGCCAGACCCTCGCGCTTGGCGGCCGTATCGACGGGCAGCAGCTGAAGAAAGTCCTCCCAATAGCCGTAGAAGTCGTCGGACAGCCTTTTCACCTCTTTGTAATGTTGCAGACACCACCACAGCATCCGCATGCCATTGCCCACTGTAGGAAGGCTTTTCTCGCCCGACGAGTAGGTGGTGGCTCCCGCATAGCGCCGCTGGTGTACCAGGACCGCGTCCATATATACCAGACTGTCATAGGCTGCTGCTGCCACTGCTAACACCATATCATAGCAGGTGTGGTGATAGATGCCGCAGTCTACAGGCAACTGCTGGAGAAAGTCCTTTCTGAAGAGCATCACGTGTCCGCCAATCTCTGTTGTGTACAGCATGCGCAACAGACTGACGTTAGGGCGGCGGGCATCATAGAACACAAATGAGCCGTCCTCAGAGAACTGCCGTGTGCGCCCGGCACAAAACATGCTGTTGCCAATGGCCTCTGCCTGACGCTCTATCTTGTCGGGTTCCCAAATATCGTCCTGGTCGCAGATGGCTATCCAGTCGCCCGTAGCCTTGCGCATGGCCGACCAGAAATTGCTGTTTACCCCATGCGGCCCCTCATTCTTGAGCAGACGGATGTGCTTCCACTGACTCGCATATTCACCCAGAATGGCCAGGGTGGCATCCGTTGAACCGTCATCCTGCACGATAATCTCGTGCAGCGGATAGGTCTGATGCACAAGACTGTCAAGCTGCTCGCGCAAGAAACGCTCCCCGTTATAGGTACACATCACTACTGATATTTTCTTCATAAGCCTACCGTTGATATCCTGTTCCAGACTATGCTATACATCCTCCCTGCCCATCAGGTGCTGCACGCGCAGCTTCTGCAGGTAGAGCCAGTGCTTACCCTCGCGGCGGCAGTTGAATACCCAGCGTGACCACGACCAGTAAGGGGTCATGTGGCGGAGTTCGGACAGGGTGAGCTCGTGAGGCAGGGAAACAAACCTGTTGGGCACTGCCATAAACTCCTCTGTGCTGGCAGTCTCTACCTCTATCCGACGTTTCTGGAAGTGCACGTAGAGAATCTCCTCTTCCTGCAGCTTGCCGTCCTGTTCCCAGTAGCGGTAGAGCCGCTGGTTGTGATAGCCGTAGGCCACATGGCTGATCAGGCGGTCGGTACCGTCTGCCCGCCATTTGACGGGCAGAAACTCGAAACGGCGGATGTAGATGTCGTCGAAGTCGGTATCATCGCAGAAGGGGATGCCTTCCTCGCTCCAGGCTCTGCTCACCCCATGCCATTCGTCGAAGAAGAGTGTCCGCGGGTCGTTCAGCACCGTCACTGGGTCTTTATACTGCTGGCGGCGGTAATAGCTGTTGGTTTCTGGGTCGTTGTGATAGAGGGTCAGATGGCCGTGCGACAGCACTTTGGTATATCGCTCTAGGATGTCGTCGCCTATAAAAGTCCTGATGTCCCCAAAGATAAGGTCGCAGTCGCAGTGTCCCCAGAAGTCGTAGCCGCTGATGTCATCCTGCAGCACCTCGCCATACACGGGCTTGAAGTCGCAGAGCTTATAGGGGCTCTTCAGGGTGGCTTTGAACGGAAGTCCGTCAACGATGCGGCGGGCAAAGCTGTCGAACGACACCTTGATCACCTTGACATTGGCGGGGGTATCTGTTAGGGGTTGGTCAGTATAGACAAGCCAGTCGACGGTAGGATTGTTCCTGCACGAGGTGAGGAACAGCGGGAAGTAACTCGGTACACGACCGAAATAGGGCAGGATGAGGACAATTCTTTTCATACTTATTTATATAGTACTGTCACTTGCAATAGTGCCGTCCCACCTTGTGCATCACCACCTCGATGGGCTCGGCAGCATCCATGTTGAAGTATTCCTTGTAATGATGCGACTCGCGCTTCTCTATCGGAGGCAGCTGCATGTAGTCACCGAAGAAGTGGCGCAGATAGTGGTCGTAGCCGCCCGACAGACATACCTCCAAACCCTCGAAGGGAAACGTGACGGGACCAGACACCCAGGCAAGGGGGTAAACCTCCTTGTCACCATAGATGCCGGGATAGACTACCACATGGCTCGTCGAACCGAAGGCATACTGTCGGGCAATGCCGTCGAGCTGTGCCAACAGCTGGCGGCGGTAGCTCTTGCGGCCCAGAAAGGCTCGCATCTTATAGCAGAAGCGCCCCCATTCGTAGGTGTCGCCCAACAGCCGCAGCCACTCCCAGAAGGTATAGCGCGTGGAGATGATGGCCAGTCGGTTCTGCAGCTTCGTGAAGCGCCGCTTCAGCCGCAGTGCCTCCTCCATATCCTCGGCAGTACCGTCTAACGGGAAGATGTCTACAAACAAGCCATAGGTACACGGTGTGTCGCGCCGCTCCAGAATGGTGGTTCCCTTGCGGCACAGCTTCGAGAAGTACATGAAGAAGTTGTCCGTATTATAGGGCGTATGCAGTTCGTAGTCGCCCAGGTCGGTCTGTTCGCATATCTTCAGGAAGCGGTCGTAGTCGGGGCGGGCCATAAACACATCGATGTCGTCGTCCCACGGTATCATGCCGTGATGGCGAATGGCACCGATGGCCGTCCCGCCACAGCAGTAATAGGTGATATGGTGCTCCTCGCAGATGGCTATCAGTTTCTTCAGCACATCCAGGATGATGGCATTCCAGCGAGGCTGCAGTTCAGGAGTAATTTCTTGCATAAGCGATGATTTTCGTCTGCAAAGGTAGTTATTCCTTTTGGAATAATCGCATAAAGTTTTGTAATATCGGTTAAAGAAACTTAATTTGGGGAGGGTAATTTGTAACGATTCGTAAAAGTTGTATAAAATCAATCGCCAATGAAAATTTTCACATCTTTAATAATAGAACTTACAAATATTTTTCGTACCTTTGCACCCGATTTCAGTGCATGGTTGACGCGGGAGCTTGCTCTTTGCAGAGATTTTGCCTGAAAGTGCTGCGTAGGCAGCGCTCACGCCGTACTTGCCTGATGAGGGCAGTGAAGGGTGTGGGAAAAAATTTTTGAGAATTGGCGTCTAATCGCGCAGATTGTTTGGATGTTTAAACCTGAGAAATTTAAATCATTCGTAATCAAACAAGATGCAGAGAAGATGCTCGGGTGGATTATTCTTCCCGTTAGTGTGCCGAGGCTCGTGTAGCCTCTAGCACACTTTTTTGGGGTATAATATTCCACGGCGTGAGCATGAATTCTGTTTGTTTATTACGAGGGTTTTCTCAGGACCTAAACAGCGGGCAAGCAGAGTGAGGGTTCACGCTCTTTTTGTATCCTTAGGTCATCTCCGACCAAAAGTTTCCATTTAGAGCTTCGCTGATTCTACAAAGACAGAGTCGGGCATATTGGATTGATATAAGGATTATCCTTAAAGACATCTCCTAAACAGTCTCAGAACTGGTGTCCGGGTCATTTGTAAACAACAATTCGTCCAGAGACCACAGGTTGACGGACAAGGAAAGATAGTGTATATGTCCGAAACAATACATGTAGGAATACAAGAACGGTGGTGGGTGCTCAGACATTTGAATCCTCAACTTGTTGATGTGCAGCTTTCACAACTCAATGAGCAACGAGCGTCAGACAACAAAGAGGCTCTGGTGTATTTCATTCCCCATCAGTTTGCCAAGGAGGCGGTTTACAAAAAGGAGCATGACAAGGCGTACAACAAGTCGGTCAGGGAGAACAACGACTTGCGGAGCACCCTTCACTACTACCTGTTCATCAAGGCAACCGAGCCGGACATCTACGCACTTGTCAGCGGCGAGTGGAACCGTGCCTCGCGCCTTCACCTGACGATGTGCCGCAGCAAAAGCGGTGA
>DEKQ01000030.1:0-963 GCA_002353975.1 Prevotellaceae bacterium UBA2718 | reverse complement strand
ACCGTGAGATGTTCAATCTCGAACCCTCGCCCGAGGGATTCCAGGTTGCCGACAAGGTGATGCTGAAGGCCAAGGTCTTCAAGGGTTATGAGTTCTATGTTACCAAGGTCAGGAAACAGGAGCAGGGTGCTAGTCTCACATTGGAGTTGCCCATCTTCAATGGTCGTTTCATTCTGAAGACCAAGAGCATAGATGTAGCCAAACAGAACCTTCCGATGAAATTACAGGAACTGCTTTCTCCCGACTACGTGAAACGAGTTGAAGAGGCACTGACAGGCATTGCCTACCATCGGTACGGGCGCAAAAACTCAAAAGACAACAGTCAACAGGTGGAAACCGACTCCACCATCCTGCACGACCTCCAGTTCCTGAGTTACATGGAGTTCGATGACAGCGAAGTCCATCATCATGTAAAGACCCTGCTGTTGCTCCATGCCGTGCTGCGCAAAGACCGCCACGCCATTGCACGCTACACGCCTGTCGTACAGCAGATGCTCTCCCATCCCACTGAGGCGACGACCGACAGGGATGCCTTCATGATGGCAGTCCTCTATCTGGCCACCCACGATGCCAACTACCGTGACGCTGCCAAACAGTATGCTCAGAAGCACAAATCGCTCTCTGAACCGCTTTTGCAACTGATACGGGTTATCAAAAATATCCGATTCAGAAATACCACTAAACAAAAAATAAGCAAAAAAACAGAAAAGAAAGTGACAAAGCAAATAGAAGAGACAATGAAACAAATCCGGGACTGCGATTTCAGCAGTCTTTCCCCTCAGGGTGCTCAGGCAGTCTGGGGCATCCTTGCTTTGTCCCCTTACGATACCGAGGAGGGCCATGCCCTTCAAGCCAAACTGAAGCAGGCTGTTCAGCACTTCCCCGAAGTGTCCGAGACTGACTCTGTACAGTTTACGCAGAATAGCCTCAATCAGGCTCGAAGCAACCTCCTTCATACGGTTC
>DEKQ01000160.1 GCA_002353975.1 Prevotellaceae bacterium UBA2718 | reverse complement strand
AAGCCTGGATATACCAACTTTGATGCGCCATGTGAGGGTGACAGAAACAATACACTCTATGATCTGTGCCGTGAGCTGAGAAATATCACGGACTATAACTTTGCCAAGATCTCTGCCATCGTGCCACGATGGGGACTGACAGAGGGTGAGGTTGATAACACCATTGCAAGCGCTCTGAAGGCAGACAGGAGGATACCTTATATACTGAACAGGGTGATACGGGAGCTGCAAGCCTCGAAGGTGGGGGACGGAGAAACAGGGTTCAAGGCAGGGATGTATGCCTTCAATGAGCATTATCTGTCACAAATGCCCAAATTTCCTGCACCGCTGAAGGCTTGCTTAGCAGGAGTGGAGAGGCGTTTTCATATGCCGATAATGGTGGGTGTAATGCCGCTGATGTGCTCGTATGCCGACAAGGTGATGTATCGCTATAGCGATGGAAGGCTGCGCAGACCGAACCTGCTTTCGTTCGTGCTGGGAAGGTTTGCGTCAGGTAAGAGCAGCGTGACATCAAAGCTGGAAATTCTCATGGAGCCCATGAAGGAGGCTGACGAGGCAGCACGTGACAAGGATGATGAGGCACGCGAGCAGAACAATACCCGAAAGGACACGGAGCGAGGAAAGGTGAACAAGGACTTCATAAAGAAGCTGAACATAGACACCACCGACGCAGCCCTGCTGAGAATGCAGAAGATTGCGAAAAAGCAAGGGAACTCCGTAGATGGCAGGATGTTGCCGCAGAAGAACTTTATGTTCACAGAGGAAGCCAGCTGCGTGAAGCAAGCCATGAGGAACGGTAAGATGATGGAGGCGTGGCGTGTAGCTTTTGACAATGGTGAGTGGGGTAAGGACACAGCCAGCGACTCAGCACAGGCAGGTCTGGTGAAGATGTCACTTGACATTGTGGCAGAATGTACTCCGGATGTTTTCTCCAAGCTTATCAACGGCGAGAACTTTGAGAACGGTACGGCATCGCGTCTGCTGCTGAGCTTTACGCCTGACGAGAAATATGCTCACATGCCAAAGTTCAAAGAAGAGACAGAGCAGACACGCAAACAAATGTTGGAGGCAGTAAGGATGTGCCGTGAAGAGAAGGGCATCATAGAGGACAAGCGCCTGTGCAAAGCATTTGAGGACTGGTGTAACGGTGTGGCTGACGAGTGTGCTGAGACACATGATGATGTGAGGGATGACCTGAGAAAAAGATCTGCAGTCATAGGTGCTACCTGTACGGTGATATGCGCAATACTGTGGGGAAGGCACACGAAGGAAGGACAGCTGATAATCACTAAGGAGGCTATAGACTTTGGGCTGCTGATGGCAGAGTATTGTCTGGAAAGCCAGGTGGCCGTGTTTAAGCACTATTACGAAGACAGACCTGTGCAGATAAGTTTTGAAGGGAGCTATAAGATGACGAAAAACAAGGTTCTGTTTGACGAACTGCCTGATGTATTTACAAGGGACATGGTGAAAGAAATGAAGGATGGAGTTACAGAGGCCTCAATAAAGAGATTTATTTACGATTTAAGAAAAGATAATCTGATAGAAAGGATATCTAAGAATACGTATAGAAAGAAAACCAATAAAGAAAGGGAGGATAAAGAATGAAAATAGAAATCAGAAGACGTTTGAAAAAGGAAGGCTACACCATTGGTGAGTTGTATGTAAACGGAGAGTATCGCTGCAACACGCTGGAGCCCCAGGATCGTGGCTTTAAGAGCAGCATGAGCAGCATGTCGATTCAAGAGGCTAAGGTGCCGGGCAAGACCGCCATCCCCACGGGGACGTATGTCTGCCACACTCAATGGATGCTGAAGAAAAAGAAGATACGGCCACAGCTGATTGACGTGCCGGGCTTCTGGGGTATCTTCATCCATGAGGGTAACACGGTGAAGGATACGCGAGGCTGCATCCTGCTGGGCGAGAACACCAGCAAGGGCTTCCTGAGCCGCTCAAAGCAGCACGTCATAAGCCTGACCGAGGAGATACAGGACTGCGAGGAGAGGCAGGAAATGGTGTGGGTGACAATTGTAACTTAACGTGAAGAAAAACAGGCAAGGGCGGACACAAAAAAGCACCGACGCGGCGATGATGCTGTGTCGGTGCCTTTATGTAAAAATGTAAAAGCGATATTACTTGTTTACCTGGAACTTTGTAATGCCTTCCTTGATGAAGCCTACAATCTGGTTTGCTGCTGCAAGGCCTGCATTGGTGTTTGCTTCTGCTGTCTGAGCACCCATCTTCTTAGGTGTTGAGAAGTAGCGTCCCTCGAACTTTGCGAAGTCTGCATCTGCGTCAGGCTTGATGTCTGTGATGTACTTCAGGTCTTCACGCTCTGCGAGGAGCTTGAGCAGGCCAGCCTCATCGATAACCTCCTTGCGGGCTGTGTTGATGAGGATTGCATTCTTCTTCATCGTGCTGCAGAGGTCGTAGTTGATTGACTGCTTTGTCTCAGCCGTAGCAGGGATGTGGAGAGATACGATGTCAGCCTCCTTGAAGAGGTCAGCCTGTGAAGCACATGCCTTCACTCCGGCAGCCTCGATAACGTCAGCAGGACAGTAAGCGTCGAAGGCGCATACGTTCATGCCGAAGCCCTTAGCGATGCGTGCCACGTTGCGGCCTACGTTACCGAATGCGAGTATGCCGAGAGTCTTGCCCATCAGCTCAGAACCTGCCTTGCCGTTGTAGAAATTACGTACGGTATAGACGAGGAGACCGAGAACAAGCTCTGCTACCGCGTTGGCGTTCTGACCTGGGGTATTCATCACTACCACGTTGTGTGATGTAGCGGCTGCGAGATCCACGTTGTCGTAACCGGCACCGGCACGAACGACGATTTTAAGGTTCTTGGCTGCGTCGAGCACTTCGGCGTCAATCTTGTCGGAACGGATGATGATAGCGTCAACATCAGCTACGGCAGCGAGAAGCTGAGACTTCTCTGTATATTTCTCAAGGAGCGCAAGTTCGAAGCCTGCCTTCTCTATGATTTCCTTTATTCCAGCAACAGCAGGAGCAGCAAATGGCTTCTCTGTTGCAATCAAAACTTTAACCATGTTGTTTTTTTTATTGAACATTGACTATTGACTATTGACCATTGAGGATTGACCATTGACAATTGACCATTGAGGATTGACTATTGGTCATTTTTTGCCGAGGTGGTTTTGGTCGTTTTGATGATTTTGGTCAAAGTTGCTGCTATTTTACCACAGTCTTCATATATAGATTGGAATTGTCTGTCGTCTAATATGTCCGATTCATGGAGTAGCTCCAGCCAATATTCAGTTTCGTTTGCTTCCTTTAGAGCAATGTTTAGTTTGTTAATAAAATCCATTCGACTTTGAGCATTGACACTCTCGCGAACATTAGCACCTATACTTGTACCACTTCGTAGCAGTTGTTTTGATAGGACAGAGACGTTTTTTTCTTTTTTCAAGTAAATGTATAGTTTGATAATGCGTAGAGCAAAATTTTTACTATCATTTAAAACCTGATTATCTGTCCTCATAACAATTAATGCTCAATGCTCAATGTTCAATGTTCAATGTTCAATCAATGTTCAATGCTCAATGTTCAATGTTCAATGGACAATGGTCAATGCTCAATAGTCAATGGTCAATGAATTAATGCTTTGCCTCAAACTCCTTCATGCAAGCCACGAGAGCCTCACAGCCTTCGATAGACATAGCGTTGTAGCAAGAAGCGCGGAAGCCGCCTACGTCACGATGTCCCTTAACGCCTACCATACCCTTAGAAGTAGCGAATGCGAGGAACTCATCCTGCAGGTCCTGATACTCTGGCTTGAGCACGAATGTGAGGTTCATGAGTGAGCGGCTGCTCTCCTCAGCTGTACCAACGAAGAGCTTGTTGCGGTCAATCTCGCCGTAAACAATCTCAGCACGCTGGTGAGCAAGCTTGTCCATAGCCTTCACGCCGCCGTGAGCCTTGATGTAACGCAGGTTCATGAGGGCGGAGTAGATAGGTACTACTGGAGGTGTGTTGAACATTGAGCCCTTCTTGACGTGTGTGCGGTAGTCGAGCATTGTAGGAATCTGACGTGAAACCTTGCCCAGAGCGTCTTCCTTAACGATTACGAAGGTAACACCTGCCATAGCGAGGTTCTTCTGTGCGCCACCATAGATGAGAGCGTACTTGCTAACGTCGAGAGGGCGAGAGAGGAAGTCAGATGACATATCGGCAATCAGAGGAATAGGAGAATCGATGTCCTCACGGATCTCTGTACCGTAGATGGTATTGTTAGTCGTGATGTGAAGATAGTCAGCGTCTGTCGGGATGGTGTAGTTCTGTGGGATGTAGGTAAAGTTCTTGTCAGCAGATGATGCTATCTCTACCACTTCACCAAAGAGCTTAGCTTCCTTCATGGCCTTAGTAGCCCAAACACCAGTATTGAGGTAGGCAGCTTTCTTCTCAAGGAAGTTGAATGGAACCATGCAGAACTCCAGAGAAGCGCCACCACCAAGGAAGAGCACCTTGTAGCCCTCAGGAATGTCGAGCAACTCCTTCATGAGAGCCTCTGCCTCATCTACAACGGGCTGGAAGTTCTTAGCACGGTGGGAAATCTCCATAAGTGAGAGTCCTGAATTGTCGAAATCAAGACATGCTGCAGCCGTCTGCTCAATTACCTCACGTGGGAGGATTGAGGGACCTGCATTAAAATTGTACTTCTTCATTGAGTTTTATTTATTAATGTGAGTTAGTTGTTCTGTTTGAAAACGGGTGCAAAGGTACTCAAAATTTGCGAAAGGGGCAAAAATTAACGTGTATTTTTGCATTTTTGTCTATTACGCCCATGCTTTTTATGACAAAATGATAAGTAAACTTATCAAAATACCATATATGAAAATGTTACGCGCGGTTATTCCGAGGACTTTATTGAGTGCTCTCCCCTGCCCTATCTGTCGCATTTTGTTCCATGACTGCACGAAGAGGAAATAGGGTACGAAGCAAATGATAATGTTCTGATTGTGCCACCCATAGAGAAGGAGCATCATGACGAGAGCCGTAGTGGGCAGAATGATGTAGAGCCATTCTGTCTTCTCGCGGCCAATGAAGACGGTCAGCGTTTTCTTGCCGCTATTCCGGTCGTTGTCTATGTCGCGGTAATTGTTGATGAGCAGCAGCGTATCAACGACAAGCCCGCACGCTACACCCGTCAGCGGTACCGTCCATGAGAATGTCTCGGGATGTATGAGCACGTAATATGTGAAGTAAACGGGTATGATGCCGAAGAAGACGAGTACCAAGAGGTCACCCAAACCTAAGGACGATAACGTGGTGGTGTAGAGGAAACAGAAGAGTACGCAGGCGGCTCCTACGAGAACAAGTTCGTAGCCGCCAATATAAGCGAGAGGCAATCCCACTAAGCATGCTAAGATGGTGGTGAGTATGATGCCCCATCGCATTTGTCCAAGTGATATCCACCCTTGCTGGCACGCCCGCAGAGGTCCTAAGCGCTCTTCGTTGTCACGCCCACGGGCACAATCGTAATAGTCGTTGATGAAGTTGGCGTCTATCTGCATGACAAACGCAAAGAGGAAGCACAAAACAGCCGTGATAATGGAATGGCCTCCACTCTGCTCTGACGTGAAGACGTCTGCCTGTGCATGATATGCGCAAGCACATCCGAGCATCACAGGTACTGCCGCACCCGTAAGCGTCTTGGGGCGCGCAGCAAGGAGCCAGGCTTTCAGGCTTCCCCGCTTCACTTGTCCCTCGGGCTTCTTGGTATTTATATCTATTATCATGCTTTGAAATATCTTTCAAATTCCCTCCTCAGAAGATTTTTATCGCTGATAATGTGGCGTAATTCCGCAAGATGTTTTTCATTCTGCGAGCCAGGTATCCATAGCTTTATGTAACCAGAAGTGGAGTACTTCTGCTGCATGTGCTGCAAGAAGCGCTCCCAGTGCTCCTCTTCAGACATCTCAGGATAGTGCGCTCTGCCGTATTGTACGGTTCTGCGGAATACGCTCTCAGGAAGAAGGTCGCGGTCAGCTTCTGCCACAATCCTGCCATAGACAGAGCGCGGAGCCCTTGATGCCGATGCGCGATGGTCCTCAACGGCTTCCTTCATTATCTGTATCTGCGTGGCAGAGAACCAGCGTTCCAGACGCTTGTCTGCAAGGAGTATCTTGCCGCTCGTAATGTGATGTATGGCGCGCGGACCTTCAAGGCCCAAATCATGGTAGGCAGCCACGACGTAAGCCATATCCACGTCAGCACCCAAGCTCTCAGCCAATTGCAGAGAGTACTTGATGACGTGCATGACGTGCTGCATGTTATGCGCATCATCGAACGCAGCATACCTGGGCAGGATGTTGCGCTCGATGAATTCCATCAAGTCTAAACTGACTTTCATATAACCTTATCGGATAGGCAGATCTCTGTTGAGACTCTTCAAGACTTCGGCAATACGCTGATGTGTCTTCAGGCGTGTCGGTACCAACGGCAGGCGAAGGACATTCTTCAGCAATCCGAGTTCGTTCATCAGAGCCTTTACACCTGCGGGGTTTCCATCTACGAACAACAGGCTGTAGAGGTCGGTGAACCTGTGGTGCACTCTCTGTGCGGCTCCAAACTCGCCGTTGAACTCTAAGCGTATCATACGTGAGAACTCCTTTGGCAGAGCGTTGCCTATGACGGATATCACGCCCACAGCTCCAGTAGCTATCATGTGGAACGTAATAGCATCGTCGCCGGAAAGCACCTCAAAGTCTGCTGGCTTTAGCTTGATAATCTCATCTACCTGCTCTATGGAACCGCTGGCCTCCTTGATGGCTACGATATTGTCGCAGTCATTTGCTAAGCGGCAAGTGGTCTCAGGCTTGAGGTTTACACCCGTTCTGCCTGGAACATTATAGAGTACGACAGGCAGTTTCGTAGCTCCGGCGATAGCCTTAAAGTGCTGATACAAGCCTTCTTGCGATGGTTTGTTATAGTATGGGCACACGCTGAGCAAACCATCAATGCCGCTCATATCGTACTCCTTACACATCTTGACAACAGCAGCCGTATTGTTGCCGCCGCATCCCATGAGGAGAGGCACCCTGCCTGCTACCTGCTTTACGATGAACTGCTTCACCTGATAGTGCTCTTCCTCAGAAAGACACGGGGTCTCGCCTGTGGTGGCAAGGATGCAGAGGAAGTCCGCGCCGTTAGAGAGTTGATACTCTATGATGTTCTGCAAGGACTCGTAGTCGATGCTGAAATCATCATTAAATGGTGTTACAAGGGCTATACCCAATCCGCGAAAGATATTTTGCATGTTGAGTTGATTGGTTAAGGGTTATTTTAGTCAGTTAATTACTTATAGTCTTGCCAAGGCTTTATGGCTATATCGTCAAGCTTCATTGTGCAGAACGCATTGATGAACGCAGAGGCGAGACGGCTGTTCGTGATGAGCGGAATGTTGAGATCTATGGCAGCGCGACGAATCTTGTATCCATTGTCCAGCTCGCGAACCGTATGGTTCTTTGGGATGTTTACCACCATATCTATTTTCTTCTCATGAAGCATATCAAGCGCCTGAGGGTACTTACCCTCGTCAGAAGGCCAGAACACCTCTATGTTTTCTACTCCCTGCTCGTTGAGGTACTTATGTGTACCACCTGTGGCGTAAAGCACATAGCCGTTGTTTATCAGTTGCCTTGCAGCATCAAGCATCTCGGCTTTCTGCTTCGCGTCACCCGTAGAGAGGAGGATTGTCTTCTTAGGTATCTTATAGCCAACAGAGAGCATGGACTTGATGAGAGCGCAAGAAGTGTCTTGTCCTATGCAGCCGACCTCACCCGTGGAAGCCATATCGACACCAAGCACCGGATCTGCTTTCTGCAGACGATTAAACGAGAACTGGCTGGCCTTGATGCCCACATAGTCGAGGTCAAAGAGATTCTTTGACGGACGCTCAAACGGTACTCCGAGCATAATCTTCGTCGCAAGTTCGATGAGATTAAATTTCAACACCTTGCTGACGAATGGGAATGAACGTGAAGCACGCAGGTTTGTCTCAATCACAAGGATGTCGTTATCCTTTGCCATATACTGACAATTGAACGGACCTGTGATATGCAGTTCTTTTGCTATCTGTCTTGATATTCTCTTGATGCGTCTTACGGTCTCAACGTAAAGTTTCTGTGGCGGGAATTGCAAAGTAGCATCACCCGAGTGAACACCAGCGAACTCTACGTGTTCGGATATAGCATACGCAATAATCTCACCATCTTTTGCCACTCCGTCAAAGTCTATCTCCTTAGCATGCTCTATGAACTTGCTGACAACCACAGGATGCTCTGAGGAAATGTTGGCTGCAAGCTTGAGGAATCTCTCCAATTCATCGCGGTTTGAGCAAACATTCATGGCTGCTCCGGAAAGGACGTATGAAGGGCGTACGAGAACGGGGAAGCCTACACGGTCAATGAATGCGTTGATGTCCTCCATAGATGTCAGCGCCGCCCAATCCGGCTGATCGACCCCGATGCGGTTGAGCATAGCCGAGAAGAGCGCACGGTCCTCACAGTTGTCTATGTCCTTAGCCGTTGTTCCAAGGATGGGCACATTTTCCGCATCAAGCTTCATAGCGAGATTGTTTGGTATCTGACCACCTGTGGAAAGTATGACACCATACGGATTCTCAAGGTCAAGGATATCCATAACCCTCTCAAACGTAAGCTCGTCAAAATACAGACGGTCACACATATCGTAATCTGTACTTACGGTTTCGGGGTTGTAATTAATCATTACGGAACGGTAACCCTGCTTGCGAATGGTGTTCAAGGCCTGCACGCCGCACCAGTCGAACTCTACGGAAGAGCCGATACGATAGGCTCCGGAACCAAGCACGACGATGGATTTCTTATCGTTTTCGTAGGTTATGTCATTGGCTACGGCAGCATAGGTCATATAGAGATAGTTCGTATGGGCGGGATACTCTGCTGCGAGGGTATCTATCTGCTTAACGTATGGCACTATGCCCAATGACTTACGCAGCGAGCGGACTGCGAGAATGGCTTTATGCATATTGCCCATCTCCTTATCCAATCCTACGGCTCTCGCTATCTGGAAGTCAGTAAAGCCATATTCCTTTGCCGTCCTGAGCAGAGACTTATCCATAGAATTGATAGAGGTGCATCTGTCCATCTCATCATCTATGTCGATGATATGCTGCAGTTTCTCAAGGAACCACATATCTATCTTCGTCATCTCATGGATTTGCTCCGTAGTGTAAATCTTACGCTTCAGGGCTTTGGCTATCACAAAGATACGCTTGTCTGTCGGAGCCTTCAAGGCGCCTTCTATGTCATCTATCTGCAGTACTTTGTTTTCTACGAAGCCGTGCATCCCCTGCCCTATCATGCGCAAGCCTTTCTGTATGGCCTCCTCAAAATTACGTCCGATAGCCATAACCTCGCCAACAGACTTCATGGATGAGCCCAACTCCTTATCTACTCCTCTGAATTTAGAGAGGTCCCAACGCGGTATCTTGCAAACAACGTAATCCAATGCCGGCTCAAAGAATGCCGATGTGGTCTTGGTGACAGAGTTCTTGAGTTCAAACAGCCCATAACCCATACCCAATTTTGCCGCGACAAAGGCGAGAGGGTAACCCGTAGCCTTAGATGCCAGAGCCGAAGAGCGGCTGAGACGTGCGTTGACCTCTATGACGCGATAGTCCTCTGACTGAGGGTCAAACGCATACTGCACGTTACACTCACCCACGATACCGATGTGACGTATAATCTTTATGGCAAGAGCACGTAGCTTGTGGTACTCTGAATTGTTGAGCGTCTGTGATGGAGCGATGACGATTGACTCACCCGTATGAATACCAAGTGGGTCAAAATTCTCCATATTACATACGGTAATACAGTTGTCATATTTGTCTCTCACTACCTCATACTCTATCTCTTTCCAACCCTTCAGCGATTTTTCCACCAACACCTGAGGGGAGAAAGAAAAGGCCTTCTCTGTCAGCTTGTTAAGCTCGTCCTCATTATCACAGAAGCCTGAGCCCAAACCTCCTAAAGCGTATGCAGCACGAATGATAACAGGATAGCCAAGCTCAGCAGCTGCTTTCCTTGCCTCTTCGATATTATTTACGGCGTGAGACTTGATTGTCTTGACATCTATCTCATCCAGTTTCTCAACGAACAACTCGCGGTCCTCTGTATCCATGATTGCCTGAACCGGAGTGCCCAATACCTGAATGTTGTACTTCTCAAGAACTCCCGATTTATACAGTTCCACACCGCAGTTGAGGGCTGTCTGTCCTCCAAATGCCAGCATGATGCCATCAGGTCTCTCCTGCTTGATTACACGCTCAACGAAGTATGGCTGCACGGGAAGGAAATACACCTTGTCTGCCACACCCTCGGATGTCTGCACCGTGGCGATATTAGGATTGATAAGTATGGTCTCAACGCCTTCTTCGCGCAGAGCCTTCAATGCCTGAGAACCTGAATAGTCAAACTCTCCCGCCTCTCCTATCTTCAATGCGCCTGAACCCAGGAGCAATACCTTCTTTATATTCTCGTCTTTCATTGTTATGCTCGTGTGTTAGGTGGTTAATTATAGTACTGATACAAACTTGTCGAACATGAATTCCGTGTCAACAGGACCTGAACAAGCCTCAGGATGGAACTGACTTGAGAACCAAGGCTTCGTCTTGTGCCTTATGCCCTCATTCGATCCATCATTCATATTGACGAAGAGTTCTTCCCATTCTTCTCCCAGCGTGGAAGCATCTACTGCATATCCATGATTCTGGGATGTTACGAAGCAGCGGTTTGTACCTACCATACGTACAGGCTGATTGTGGGAACGATGTCCGTATTTCAACTTGTATATCTTCGCACCAGCCGCTTTTGAGAGCAACTGATTTCCCATGCAGATACCGCAGATTGGCTTATCACTCTTGGCCATCTGCTTCCTTATGATAGCAACGGCATCCTCACACATGTCCGGATCACCAGGACCGTTAGCCAGGAACAGGCCATCGAACTCCATATCTGTGTAGTCGTAGTTCCAAGGGACTCTGACAACCTCGCATCCCCGGTTTATCAGACAACGTATGATATTGGCTTTCACTCCACAATCCACAAGGACTACTTTCTTGGGTTTCTGCCCCTCTGCCACACTGCCTTCTGCTGGCTGATATGTTATAATGTCCTTTACCGATACCTGATCCACAAAATTCACTCCTTCATAATGTGCCTCCGGGATATTGTCAGGCTCATCATCAAAGATAATTTTACCCATCATGACACCATGTTCGCGCAACACTTTCGTCAGCTCTCTGGTATCAATCCCCGTAATTCCAGGCACCTGCTCACGCTTCAGCCAGTCGGCAAGGCTCTCCTTTGCATTCCAGTGGCTGTACTTCTCACAGTAATCTGCCACGATGATAGCAGAGGCATATATCTTATCACTCTCCATGAAGGTGGGGAGTCCATTGGATTCAAAAGTGAATGGCGGTACTCCATAATTACCTACGAGAGGATATGTCAATACCATCATCTGACCTGCGTATGAGGGATCAGTAAGACTCTCAGGATATCCTGTCATAGCTGTATTGAATACGACTTCGCCAGCCACAGGCTTGTCATATCCAAAGGATTTACCCTTGAACTTCTGTCCGTCATCTAAAAGTAGTGTTACGTTTCTCATTATGTCCTTATATATATGCTTGTGTTCCTCTTTGAGAGAAATTTCTATTCTACTGTTACCGATTTTGCAAGATTACGCGGCTGATCCACGTTTAGCCCTTTGGCTACTGCTACATGATATGACAGCAGCTGTAATGGAATGACGCTGAGCAACGGAGCAAGGCAAGCCAACGTCTGAGGCACTTCTATAACCTCGTCAACCATAGCCTTTACCTCCTCGTCACCCTCTGTAACAACTGCTATGATGCGTCCGTGACGTGAGATTACTTCCTGCATGTTCGATATAATCTTACGGTACAGTTTATGATGGGTAGCTATAAACACGACAGGCATTTCCTCATCCACCAAGGCTATCGGACCATGTTTCATCTCTGCTGCAGGATAACCCTCTGCATGGATGTAGCTGATTTCCTTTAGTTTCAACGCACCTTCCAAGGCTACAGGGTAATTCCATCCACGACCCAGGTAGAGGAAATTGTGAGCAAAGGTATATTTCAGCGCAAGACGCTCAATCTTCTCATTCTGCTCCAATACCTTCTCTATCTTTGAAGGGATGTTCTGCAGTTCCTTTATCGTCTCTTCATACTCATCATCCTCTACCGTTCCCTTTGCGTTTCCTAAGGCCAATGCTATCATAGCAAGTACTACAACCTGACCGGTAAAGGCCTTAGTCGATGCCACGCCAATCTCAGGGCCAACGTGTATGTATGTTCCGGTATCTGACTCACGGGCAATGGAAGAACCTACTCCATTCACTATACCGAATATGAGTGCTCCTTTTTCCTTTGCTAATTTTACCGCAGCAAGGGTGTCGGCTGTCTCACCTGACTGTGAAATAGCCATTACGACATCATTGGGTTCTATGACTGGGTCACTGTACCTGAACTCACTCGCGTATGCCACCTCTACCGGTATGCGACAGAAATGCTCTATAAGTTGTTTGCCTATAAGGCCTGCATGCCAGGATGTTCCGCATGAGACAATTATTATGCGACGTGCCTGAAGCAATTCCCTACGATGATTTCTGACAGCAGAAAGCAGTATCTCCGGGTGGTGAGTGAAAGGAGATTCTATGACACGACCACTCATACAGTCCTTCAGCACATTGGGTTGGTCAAAGATTTCCTTCAACATGAAGTGAGGATAGCCCTCGTGGTCAAGCATGGAAATATCTACTGTCACCTCTTTGATTATAGCATCCGTCTCTTCTCCATTAAGCTTGAATACATGTAACGGTTTGCCACACTCAAGAATAGCCATCTCTTCATCGTTGAGATAAACTATCTGCTTTGTATATTCTGCTATTGGAGAGGCATCTGAAGCCAAGAAAAATTCGCTGTTATCTTCAACAACGCCTACTGCCAAAGGAGAAGATTTACGTGCAGCCACAATAACATTAGGGTGACGAGCATCCACTACGGCAATGGCATAAGCACCGAATACCTGATTCAGGGCACTGCGAACTGCCGTAGGGAGATCCACATTATTCTTCTCCATTATATATTCGATAAGCTGGACAAGGACCTCTGTGTCCGTCTCGCTCTTGAATGTATATCCCTTGCCCTTAAGCTGTTCGCGCAACGTGGCATAGTTCTCTATGATGCCATTGTGAACCATGGTAATATTCCCTGACTGGCTGGTATGTGGGTGTGCATTGGTTTCACTTGGGACACCGTGAGTAGCCCAGCGCGTATGTGCTATACCGAGGATGCCAGAGTGATCCTGAGCATCTGCAACACTTTCCAAATCGGAAACCTTTCCTTTGGCTTTATATATGTTAAGCTTATGCTCCGTATCTGATACCAAAGCACATCCTGCAGAGTCATAACCACGATACTCAAGGCGTTTCAAGCCTTTTATCAGTATCGGGTATGCCTGTCTCTTTCCTATATATCCTACAATTCCACACATATTATGTATAATATAATAAAGGAAAAAGAGTTAATACGAGGAACATTCGGCTCTTCATATTAACTCTTCTTCTTTGTCATTTGTTATTTCGTTAAACTTATTACCAATGTAGCGACAGACATTGCTATACTTGCGAGCGGTGTCCAGAACGTATAAGAGGACATATCAGCGCTGCGGGCTCTCGTCTTGTGCGGTTCCACATATATGATATCATTCTGTTCCAAATAATAGTATGGAGAATTGAAGAGATTTGCATCGTTAAGGTTATAACGAACAGACATCTTCTTACCATCTGGTCCTTCTCTTACCAACAGTACGTTAGGACGTTTACCATAGATGGACAGGTCACCTGCCTGAGCCAAAGCTTCAATCACGCTGAGACGCTCGTTGGTCACGGTGATGACGCGAGAACCGGTCACTTCACCTATAACAGTCACCTTGAAACTGGCATATCTTACCTTCACCACAGGCTTCTCTTCGCTTGTGAAGTAAGGCTGGATTTTGGAGCGAATCAATTCCTCTGTGTCTGTGCGGCTCAGGCCTACCACCTTAACCTTACCGATTACAGGGAAATTAATATATCCTTCCTTATCTACCACATACGTGTAAAGAGGATTCGTCATTGTGTTGGTTGATGTTGAGTTTTGATTAGAGAACAGGCGCATGTTGAACGGCTCAGCTGCCTCTGGGGTGATAGATGAAACGAGAATAGTAAGCTCATCATTAGGCTTGATGTGTATCTCGGGCATCATGCTTGTTGACTCAATATCCACCTGTTCCATATTTTGGAAGTATGCAACTTGCTTCGTCATCGTACAGCTGGAGAACACTACCGCCATCGCTGCCATCAGCAGGAGAAATGTAATCTTTTTCATCATGTATGTTATTTTGTGTTTATTTTGCGCAAAGTTAATTATTTTTTTTCTTTCTGCAAACTTTTTGCTTCTATTTTTCTAAAACAAATTGACATCAAATGTCATCTTTCTCCTCTTTCATATCTATAAACTCGCCTGAGCGGTTATAGAATTTGTATTGCAGCATTCCCAACTCCTGAGATGGTATGACATCAATTCCCAATCCATAGCGCAAGCGCCATTTGGTCATTATGCTTATCAGTCCTCTCTTTATATATGCATAGACATAAGGATGTACATAAAGTCTCGGATTTTTTACTCCTATATCACGTGTGAGATACCTGAGCTTGTTTTCCAGCATCTCGACAAACATAATGCTTGACTTTATCTTTCCTTTACCAAGACATGTGGGACAGACCTCTTCCACATTAACGTCCATTGCCGGCCTTACACGCTGACGGGTTATCTGCATCAGGCCGAATTTGCTCAGAGGGAGGATGCTGTGTCTTGCACGGTCCTTCTGCATGTTCTTACACATTCGCTCGTACAATAATTGGCGATCCTCTGGCAAAGCCATATCGATGAAGTCAACTATTATGATGCCACCCATGTCTCTGAGTCGTAACTGTCGTGCCAACTCGTCTGCTGCACCGAGATTTACGTCTAATGCGTTTGCTTCCTGACCCTCTACGCCACGTGAACGGTTACCACTATTCACATCAACCACATGCATGGCCTCTGTATGCTCTATGATAAGATAGGCTCCGTGCTTATAGTTCACGGTACGTCCCAAACCAGACTTCATCTGGCGCGTGACGTTGAAATTGTCAAAGATGGGAACCTTTCCTGTGTACTTCTTTACGATGTCAACCTTATCTGCTGCAATTTGACCTACGTACTTTCTTACATCCTCGTACACATGGTCATCATTCACATAGATGCTCTCATAGGTAGAGTTCAGTAAGTCACGCAACATAGCTACCGCCCTGCTATTCTCCTCAAACACAAGAGATGGCCGCTTCGTAGCCCCCTGTATCTTGCGCAAGGTATCTTCCCATCTGCCCAAGAGCATTTCCAGTTCTTCTTTCAGCTCATCCTCACGCAGACCTTCAGCAACAGTACGTACAATAACGCCAAAATTATTTGGCTTTACCTTTTGTAAAATCTGCTTAAGCCTGGTACGTTCATGGCTGCTTTTTATTTTCGACGAGACGTTAATCTTCTCACCGAATGGTATCAACACCAGAAAGCGCCCTGGCAAGGATATGTCGCCTGTCAGTCGTGGTCCTTTGGTCGAGATTGGCTCCTTCACTATCTGAACGAGCACATCCTGCCCCACCTTCAGTTGGTTAGCTACAGAGCCCTCTTTGGGCAAGTCAGGCAGGCGAAGAGCTTTATCAAAGGGATAAAGGTTTCTGCGATCACTACACAGCTGCTTCAGATACTTCTCATAAGATGAGTACTGCATTCCCAAATCCAGATAATGCAGGAAAGCATCCTTGGAATATCCTACATTCACAAACGACGCATTGAGCCCTGGCATTATCTTCCTGACCTGTGCCAGATAGATATTGCCAACAGAAAAAGAGGCCTCGCGGGGTTCTGTCTGAAACTCCACGAGACTCTTATCTTCTAACAACGCAATAGAGATTTCCTGCTCCCTTACGTCGATGATCAACTCGCTCGTCATGAAATATAGCAGTTTTTTTACTTGCTCTTATGACGATTCTTTCTTAATCTCTTCTTACGCTTGTGAGTGGCCATCTTGTGGCCCTTTTTCTTCTTTCCGTTAGGCATAATGTATATTTCTTTTTAATGGTTTAATCGTTTGCTGTCACTTCCTCACCCTTCATTCTCTGCTGGAAGCTCTTGGCTGGCTTGAAGCCTGGGAAATTGTGAGCTGGAACTGTTATAGTAGTGTTTTTGCTGATATTACGGGCTGTCTTCTGTGCGCGTTTCTTTACCTGGAAAGTACCAAAACCACGCAGATACACATTCTCCCCCTCACACATGGCATCGCGGACAATCTTCATGAAAGACTCTACGGCTACTGTAGCATCCTTCTTGGCTATGCCAGTCGTGTCCACAATCTGGTTAATTATATCTAACTTTGTCATTTTGAGTTATGTATTTAATTATTGTTTTTCTGGGTTGTGCATAAAAAACGTGTGCAAAGTTACGAAAAAATTATTTCAACAAAAAATGTTTTTTGCATTTTTCTTGATTTTAGCATATATTTTTTCACATATTAGATGTAAATCAATTATTCTTCTGTAACTTCGTAACATCCAGCATCGTGTTTTTCCGTTTCTTTTCGTGCTTTGCCGCTTCTGTCGTCAGGCAAGGTAGTCATAGCATCTGCTATGCCTATCGACGTATTTACGGTCTCTGTGGAACCAAGAGTCTTTTTAGGAGTGAAGTCATAAATGAAATTATCTGTATCAAACAAAAGGAAGTAGTTCCTGCCAGCCAATAATGTATCTTCCGGGTCTTCTATCACGCAGTCGGAGAACATATACTCGTAATCTTCTCCTGGCTCTGTCCTTACCACACTGTTCTTGAACTCCACATCCAGATGATTGTCCGTATCTCCTTTTGACCATACCACCACATCGTCTGCATATCCCTTAATTACACTATTATGTACATCCATTATGAGCGGATATGACACATCTGCCACAGCATTGGCAAAGTATAGTGCCGGACCTCTGCTGGAGTCAAAGGGATAGTACTGAGCTACGGTACAATGGTTCATATCTATGTCCCCGCCGATGAAACTCAGGCAACCGGTAGCCGAGTTGCTTATCTGCGTATTCTGCAAGCTGATTTTATTATTGACTCCGCTCACTCCTGTTCCGCTGTTATTGTGTATAGTGGAATGATCTATTGACAGTTTCTCCTTCGAGACATCTGACGAGTCACACACTATGGCATCTGTCGCACCATGTATGTCAGCATAACTTATTGTGTTTCCAAATGAACCGCTGCGGTAATTTATACCCCTCCATTGTCCCGGGTTATTGTCATAGGTCAGGTTGGTCACCATCCTGTCCAGGCGGTCAGGACGCAGAGTTACCTCATTATCTTTCTCGCCGGATATCTTCAGGGTTCCTTTCACTTCTATGCCAGCATCAGAATGAAAGTAAAGGGCTGTTTTGGGCGCTATGGTCAATGTTGCTTCCGGATCTACGGTCAGAGTGTCATAGATTACTATTGGCCTTCCTTTTACGGATGCCAGAGTGGTGTCTTTTGAGAATGTTACCTTCTTCAGTAGCGTTGCATCCCACGACCACACATTCAGGTTAACCTTCTGCTGATAGCCGTTCTCCAGGTGGAATATAAGATTGTCACTTACCTGCTTGGGCAGGGTGTCGCCATTGGCTCTCGTCGTTACTTCAACAAATACTCTAAGTGAATCCCCTTTGCGCAATTCAAGATCCTCAACAGGTTCATTAAGAGAACTTGACAAGTACGAACCATTTACATTAACTCTGAATGGCGTTCGCGTTCCTGTTTCCATACTTACCCTACTGATGCGCATGCCATCATTATTATTGTTATATACTACCAACTGTTTATGGTGCGAAGGAACAGTAGAGAACACGGTGTCCAGCGACAGAGTGTCTGCCGAAAAAGTAAGCCTGAATACCGGCGACGTAGAGAACGTGTCATCATCGGCACATGATGCCAGCAGCATTACGTTTGCCAGCATCATTATGTTTGCAAAAAGTATTATTATCTTATTCATCACAGATATAACGCGCAGACAACACCTTTATTGTCTTTTCATTACAAGCAACCTTCTGAGATACGCGTTCTCCAACCAGCCATATAACCTCGTCTTCCGCATCACAGAGCACCATCTGCCGCTGCTTCTCAAAATAGTTCTTTTTCCTGTCTGTCAGGTAGTCACTTATCAGTTTCATGCATCTCATGCCGTAGGGCATAAACCTGTCTCCGCTCTGTATCTTCCTAAGCGTCAGCGGCATTTTCACCAATGAGGCATCAAGCGTAGCATGAAGAGGATTTCTACTCACCGTAAAGTCACTATTCACCTCATCCACCCTTATCTCCATTTTAATCCCCTCTCGGCAGACGTACGTCCCGCATTCGGGGATTACTATCGAAGGCACATCCACCTCATGCCCTATCAGAATATGGTCTCTCTCCATAGAAGCCGTGTGTGAATTCGTGTGCCACACCCTCCTGCCTTCCGTCCTATCCTCCATTGCCAGATGGTGTATCTCTGATATCTGCGACGAATTAAACCCGTACGGTTTCAACACTTCAAAAAGCAACATTTCCGGCGATGGTTCCTGCTTCAGCAGTTCAATACTTACCCTCAGCTCTATGCCGCATCTCGCATCGTTACAGTCACTTGTCTTCTCCACACAGCGAGCCATACCCTCCTCTATCGTATGCCTCACCACCTTTGCCGCCTCTGCCAGATTTGACATCGTGCGAATGATGTTCTGCTTTGCGCCTTCCGTCACCTCTTCCAGCATGGGGATGACATTCAGGCGTATCTTATTCCTCATCACGTCAGCCACCATATTGCTGCTGTCTGTGATGTAATCCTGTCCTATTTCCCCGAGATATGCTTCTATCTCCTTGCGTGTGAGGCACAGGAACGGACGTTTTATCATGTCCCTCTCCGGCTTTATGCCCTCAAGGCCCATTATTCCCGTCCCTCTCAGTAGGTTTATCAGCATTGTTTCTATGCTGTCGTCCGTATGATGTGCCACTACAATGTCCTCTGCCCCAATGGCTGCAGCAAGTTGTGAGAAGTATCCGTACCTCAGTTCCCGCGCAGCCATCTCTATGCTCACACCGTGAAGCGAGGCATAGGCCCGTGTGTCAAAATGAGCCACATGTAGTGCTGTCTCCGTCTTTTCGCAGAGCGACCTGCAAAAATCCTCATCCCTGTCGCTCTCCTTCCCCCTAAGCCTAAAGTTGCAATGTGCCGCCTCTACCCTATATCCCAGTTCCTTCATCATGCGGAGCAGGCACACGGAATCCGCACCGCCAGACAAGGCCACGATGTGGAGGGCATCCTTGGTCAGCAGTTTATGCCGTTCAATGTACTCACGAACCTTATTCAACATATAGCACCAGTCCTTTCAGGTATTCCCCTTCTGGATGATAGATGTTTATCGGATGGTCTGATGGTTGGTGCAGCTGATGCAGTATCCTAACTCTCCTGCCCGACAAAGCCGCAGCCGTAAAGACCGCATTCCTGAAGTTATCCTTCGTCACCACCTGTGAGCATGAGAACGTAAACAGTATTCCGTTTGGCTTGATTTTCTCAAAAGCTTTGGCGTTGATACGCGTATATCCTTTCAGCGCATTATGCAGGGCTCCCCTGTGTTTCGCAAATGCAGGAGGGTCTAATATGATAAGGTCGTAGTTACTGCCTGAGCGGTCGAGAAATTTGAAGGCATCCTCACAGAAGGCCTCATGTCTCGCATCGCCGGGGAAATTCATCTCCACGTTTTCGTTCGTCAGCTCTATTGCCTTACTTGAAGAATCCACAGAATGTACCACCTTCGCGCCTCCGCGCATAGCGTAGAGCGAGAAGCCTCCTGTATAGCAAAACATATTCAGCACATGCTTGTCTTTCGCATACTTCTCAAGCAGCAATCGGTTGTCGCGCTGATCAATGAAGAAACCGGTCTTCTGTCCTCTCAGCCAATCTACGTGGAATTTCAATCCGTTCTCTATCGCCACATCATCTTTTGTGCCGCCATAGAGGAAGCCGCTCTTCAGCTCCTCATTGCCATCGGTCACGTCTCCCAGCTGTGCCTTATACGGCAACGTCGTATCGCTCTTGTAGTATATGTGGCATATGCTATCCACCATGACATCCCTCAAAGCCTCTGCTATCTCTCGGCGATTCTTGTGCATCCCCACGCTATGAGCCTGCATTACTGCGGTGTTGCCATAGCAATCTATCACGAGGCCGGGCAACATATCACCCTCACCATGCACCAGACGGTAAGTATCGCTACCCTCTAAGCCGGAGATGCCGGCCTTCTGCCTCATCGTGAGAGCAGCTGACAGGCGCTTGCGCCAAAAATCCCCGTTGATCACCTCATCCTCAAAGGTCAATATCCTTACCGCAATACTGCCTATCTGATAGTGACCACGACCTATATACACATTCTGATGAGAATAGACATCCACGATGTCACCCTCTTCCACTCCGTCATCTATCTTCTGTATTGCTCCAGAAAATATCCAGGGATGGAAGCGTTCTGCTGAGGCCTCCCTACCCTTCCTTAGATATACTCGTTTGTTCATCTGCTACAGGTTCTTCCGCTTTCACTTTTATGAGTTCATAATCTCCCGTCTCCTTCAGCCTCTCGTACTCCTTATACAACTGTATGCACGCCCACGCATCGGTAGCGGCATACTTTTTCTGCTTTTCCGACAATACGTCGGCCTCCCAGTTGCTCAGCTGCTCGCGCTTGCTTATCCTCTGGCCGAAGATGTTCGCATACAGCTTCGCCAGGCTCATATCCTCTATCCCCAGCTCGCGCATGTGGTCCTGCAGGTCTATGAAACCAGCCTCGCTGAAGTCCCCGCGCTTGTGGAGCATCATCAGGTCATCGTGCCACGACAATCCTATCTTCTTGGGTGTCTCTGCTTCCAGCAACCGCTTCACGGGAGCACACAACCCCATCCTGTTCAGTCGGAACAAGAAACACGTATCCTCCGTTGAAACCTGAAGCAGGGCAACCTTGTTCTGACGGCCACGCTTGAATACCGGACGCGACTCCGTATCCACACCCAATATCTCTTGTTCCAGCAGGTAGTCAACGGCCTTCTCCGCCTCCTGTTCCGTCAGCAGCACTATTATGCGACCCTCGAAGATTATCCGGGGGAGGGAACCTATCTGAGTCTTGTCGTATTTTGAATATATTGTACGCAAATCCTTTCTTCTTGTAATCTACACGTATGCGTTTCGCATCCGTCAGAACTGTTCCAATATCTCTATACGCCGTGCTGTGTCAGGATGAGTTGCAAACATCTGTGAGAAGAAACTCTGTATGCCCGAAGTGAACCCCTGCTCATGCACGATGAACAGCTGAGCCACATCCTCGCGCTCTACATCCTGCAATCCGGGATTACCCGATATCTTCCTGAGCGCAGAGGCAAGAGCCAACGGGTTGCCGCACAGCTCCGCACCTCCGGCATCGGCCATGTATTCCCTCTTGCGGCTGATGGCAAAACGTGTCAGCAGAGTAAAGAAATAGGCTATGATGCAACACACGACGCCTATCAGCATTATTACCACCATGCTGACACCGCCGTTCTTCCCCTCCCT
This sequence comes from Prevotellaceae bacterium UBA2718, assembly GCA_002353975.1. Classification (GTDB taxonomy): domain Bacteria; phylum Bacteroidota; class Bacteroidia; order Bacteroidales; family Bacteroidaceae; genus Prevotella. Next base: position 6,042 of record DEKQ01000160.1, on the reverse strand, counting down.
GCGGTCGCTGCTGCCACCGTAGATAAACGTATTGAACAGCATCCTGACAACAATACTCATGATTGTTGACACAATACCGACAAACACGATTGATGTTATCAGCAGTCGCGTATCGTGATTGCGTATATGCGTCAGCTCGTGGCCAATCACGCCGGCCAGCTCTTCATCGTTCAGCAAATCCAGCAGCCCCGTCGTTACGGTGACGGTATATGACTTCTTGTCTATTCCCGATGCGAACGCATTCAGCTGAGGGTCATCCACCACGTTTATCATCGGCATATCCATACCGCACGTCATGCACAGGTTCTCCACTATGTTATATACCCTCGGGTTCTCGCGTCGCTCCAAAGGACGGGCATGAGTGGCCGCGCGAACCATCGAGGTGTTTGAGAAATATGCTATGAGGAACCATATCCCGACACCCCCGACTACCCACGGCAGGGCGTTGAGGAAATAGTAGTTCACCGCATCGATGTTCACCTCATGCACCACCTCCCCATACTGGTCAACGTACCCGCCGTTAAAGTAACTCAGGATGAGCAGGAATATCCACACCATGCCGAGGATGATGCACGGAAACGCCAGCAACAACATCACGCTGAGGCGGTTGTTACGGTCTATCTGGGTTTGTAAGCCTACGTATTTCAAATTAGCTAATTAACAAATTAACGAATTAACAAGTTAACGAATGTTAGAACTCAATCTTCGGGGCCTTGCTTACGGCAGCACGCTCCTCTGGTGCCACCTCAAACATCGGCTGCGTGGTGAAGCCGAACATTCCTGCAAGGACGTTGGCAGGGAAAGTCTGGATGCCGTTATTGAGCTCCTTCGTAGCGGAGTTGAAGAAGCGGCGTACCGATGCCAGCTTGTTCTCTATGTCGGCCAGCTCCGTCTGCAGCTGCATGAAGTTCTGGTTGGCCTTCAGGTCAGGATAAGCCTCCACGCTCACCTTCAGTCCTGCAAGGGCGCTCGTCAGCTGATTGTCGGCGGCAATCTTGTCATTCACGCTCGTGGCACTCATGCATGCGCTGCGGGCTGCCGTAATCCTCTCAAGCAGCTCCTTCTCATGGGTGGCATAGCCCTTCACCGTGCTCACCAGCTGAGGCACCAGGTCATAGCGCTGCTGCAGCTGCACGTCAATGTTGGCAAAAGCATTCTCGCGGTTATTGCGCAGCTTCACAAGCCCGTTATACACGCTGACAGCCCACAGAGCTATCACTACTACTACACCAAGGATAATTAAAAGTACTGTCATTTCTGTTTCTGAGTTTTATGGTTTATATTATTCCTATAATTTAAGCATCAATTCTTCACTCTTCACTCTTCACTTTTCACTCTTCACTTTTCACTCTTCACTTTCCTGCCGTTCTTTATGACTATGCCCCTGTAATTCTCGCCTACCTCGCGTCCTCTCAGGTCATAGGTCTTCCCGTTCCATCTTCCGCCAGCCCCCTTACTCGTGTGCTGTGACTCTATCGCTGCATCACCCGTCACATTCCTTATCCCCGTGGCGCCGGCTACGTTCAGGCTTATGCTGCGGTTATACTCATACCCATCCTTCCTGATGCTGCAGGTCAGCGTCACCGAACCGCTTCCTCTCACCACTCCGTTGCTCGTCATCACGCTCTCGTCACTTGAACTCCAAGCAACATCCGTGCCAAGATAGCCTTTCGTAGGCAGCGTCAGGTTACTCTTCACCGTGGCGCCGTTGGCTGCAGGCATGTTGAGATTGTCTTTCGTATATTTTATCGCAGCCTTATAGTCGGCCTTCGACAGCCATATCTGCTGCTGATACGTGAAGTTGTTCTGACCTATGTTCAGGCTTCCGCTGGACGATGACACGGCGCAGATACACAGGCTGTTGATATTGCTGTAATCCATCACCTGCCTCACCAGCACGCCCTTATACGTCACCCCGCTTATCACCAGCGTCACGAAGTCAGACGCCACACCCTTTTGCCACGTGCCTATATCCTGACCGGAAGCATTCATTATGCGATAGTCAGAGGTCAGCCGCACGTTATCAGGAGTCTTATACGCCTTAACGGCATAGTTCTGGTTATACTGATGCCTGATGAACTGATAATCGCCCGCCACCTCGCTCTCCGCGATACTCTCCACCGAGGCTATATCGTCGTTCGTCACCGTCTGTCCGCTGAACTCAAAAGGCGCTGCCATCACCCATCCGTCCTCATTGAGGAACAGTTGGTGTATCCTCACCTCATGCCACTCAGGCCACTCACCCGCATCGCTGAAACGCGTGTGATAGGCAACGAAGTCGCGACCTGCCAGGTCCGTAAAGGCGGAATTGTGGCCCTGGCTAATCTCAGCCGACGGCATCAGGTCCCATTTGTAGCCGCCCATCAAGAGCATTCCCCTGTTCGTCTTTGCCGAAGGACCGTAATTCATCTGATAGGAGTTATATATGGCACTCGTCCCGTAAGGGTCAACGTATGGACCGCCGGGATACTGCGAGCGGAACACCCTCATCTGGTAGCCGTCAGCTGACCCTAAGCCGCCGTAGCTCATAAACAGAAAGTAGTAGCTCCCTATCTTCTTCACGTAGCTGCCCTCGCCCGACACATACCACCCGCCTGCTATCTTCTTGCCAAAGTAGGGATCGCTCGTAGTATTCTCGTTCGCCCCCGTCGCGCGATACGTATAGGTATAATCCCTCAGGCCGTTCTCTTCATTCAGCTTCAGCATCCAGATGCCGCCGCTCCATGAACCATACGTCATCCACAGGACCCCGTCCTCGTCATAGAACACGCAGGGGTCTATGCAGTTAGGCCAATAGCTGCCCCACGAGCCGCCGCGGTTATACCTGGCAGGCAGCGACGTAACACCCGTGGCTATATGCAGGTCCGTATATTTCCAGTCGTTGGAGGCCGCGTAGGCATTATGCGCCGACAGCCCCTGAAAGCCGCTGAACACCACCGGACCCTGATACACCCAAGGTCCCTGAGGGCTGCTGCTCGTCAGACACACTATGCTGGAACACCAACGGTCGCCGTTCAAGCTCATATACATACACCACTTCTTCATGCTCCTGTTGTATATCACGTCCGGGGCCCACTGGTTCCCCCTCACGCTGAACCCCCTATACTGCCAGCCATGGGCATCAAAATCCGAGCCATCCACATAGTCACCGAACGTCTCCTCTATGCCCTCGTAGTTCAATACCGTGCGCACAGCATGATGACCGTAGGCATCCGCATAGTTCACCAAGTTGCCGTACACGTCGCCAAAGAGGCTGTTAGTCTTTGAAGAAGACTCCTCGCCCGCCTTAAACGACGACCAATTCCTATAGTTTGATGAAACGAACGTATATCCCCTGCCCAGATGCGAACCGAAGACATAGAACCTCGGGCTGTTAGGATAGGTCACGTCATCCAGCACCACCGAAGGATCATGACACGACAGGCGGCTCCTATACGTCGTGGTCCTATAGGCATTCGCAATATCCGCATCCGTCAGCACCACTTGTGCGGATGCACCCGGTGCAACACACATCGTCATAAGAATGATTGTCAATGATCGCATGAATTTTCTAATCGTATCGAGCATTTGCGTTGTTTGTTATTTCTTATTCAAGTTTCGGTAGTGCGTATTTTTTCACAAAACTCTGTACAAAGGTATGAAAAAAACATGACATGCACAAGCGATTTATACTTATTAACACATTGTTCATCTTCTAACACCTCCCCTACAGCTCACCTTTCTCCCGATGTTAGCCACTTTTAAGCCTGCGTTAAGTGGCTCACCTCCGCAGGTTAAGTTGCTCATCTCCGCAAGTTAAGTTACTCACCTCCGCAAGTTAAGTGGCTCACCTCCGCAGATTAAGTGGCTCACCTCCGCAGGTTAAGTTACTTTTCTGTCCGCATCGGCCTCCTTTTCTTCTTTGCGTTAGCTTACTTATCTCGAAGCAAGGCAGAGGTGCACGTCTGGCGAGGGGCAGGGGTACTCCCCCGTCATAACGAGTGCAAAGTTACGACAGTCGCATTGCGGTTCACGAATACTTTTGCAACTTTTTTTCAAACACGGAGAATATTTTTTCAAGCACAGAGAAGGGCATTCAACCTGTGGTAGGGTTAAGATGAAAATCAATCAACTTTCTATAGGGTAGTGAAGCGCCCGGCAAGTATTCAACCTGTGGCAAGGTTAAGGTAAAATCCGTTCAACTTTTTCTGGGGATAGTACACACTGGTGCGGTCATTTTGGTCATTTTGGTCATTTGTCAAAATCGAAAACGGAAAGTCAAAATCCGCCACTATAATAAAAATATATATTTTTATTATAGTGAGCAAATGACCACTTCCGAAATCGAAAATGACCAAAATGACCTTGACCAAAATGACCACGTTGGGACAATGTACTACCCTAGAAAAAGTTGAATGGTTTTTACCTTAACCCTGCCATAGGTTGAATGCCTGTTGGGTACCTTAATCCTTATCCCTGGCAGAAGTTGAATGATTCTCTCTTAACCCTTGTTTTTGTTGAATAGGCTCCGCGGAAAGCCGTTCAATCATATTCAGGGTTTGCGGTGCAAAGGTACATGCTCCTTCTTGAATTTCCAAATTTTCAATGTACTTTTCTCTGTAGCTGATCCATTTTTTCTGTATTTTGCCTGTAGATGATGCTGCCTGACGTGGTGTCATGTTATTCAGCGACATGTGCGGCCGTTCGTTGTTATAGAAGGCTACAGCCTTTTCCATAGCTCTCCTCACTTCGCCAATAGAGCGGAATTTGATGTCCTTGAGCAGCTCGTTTTTGACGGTGTTGTTCTGGCGCTCCGCCACCGCATTGTCCTTTGGGTCGCCACTCTCTGTCATGCTGATTCTGATGCCTGCCTCGATAAGCAGCGAAGTGTACGCTGCACTGACGTATTGGATGCCGCGGTCCGAGTGGTGGATGAGATTGACGACCTCATCTTGATCAAGCGTGTCAAGTGCCTTCATGAGGCACTCCACGCTGCACCAGGCTTCCATCGTCTCGCCTACATACCAGCTGATGATTTCCTTGGTATAGCAGTCCGTTATCATCGACAGGTAGCAGAAGGTATAGCTGCCATCGGGATTCCAGATAGGAATATAGGTGATGTCTGTCACCCAGACCTGATTCTTGCGTATCGGTATGATATCCTTTACCAGATTCGGATACGTAGGGAGTCCGTGGGTGGAGTCCGTCGTGCGGGGACGACGCCTGGGAATCCTCACGTTCAAGCCGTTACGGGCTATTATCGCCTCCATCTTGTCACGCCCCACCATATATTCATAGTCGGCTCCAAAACGCTCGCGATACATGTAGTGAAGCTTCTCTCCGCCAATACCGGGATCCAGCTGGCGTATATCCTTGACGAACTGGATTACCATCTCTTCCCTTAGCCGTTGTCTGCTTAACGTGTCCCTGTACTGATAGTATGCCTGCCAGCTCTTGCCAAACAGCCGGCAGAGAAGGCCCATGGTCTGACCCTTGACCTTCTCTGCGGCAAGCCTTGTTACTGTTTGGCGCCAGCTTTTTTTCTGATTGGAATGTTGAACATCTTCTCGGCTTCGTCTATCATCACGTCCTTGGCGTGATTCATCCACTCGGCCATCTTCAACGCTTCCGCCAGGCGCTTGTTCTCTCCCCTGAGACGGGCCAGTTCCTCGGCCTCTGTCTCTACTGGTTTCTGAATCTTCTTAGGCATAATCAGCGGATTTGGTTTGACATAGGAAGTATCCGGAGAGTTCTTCTGCGGAACCTTTCCCTCTGCAAAGGTACTAATCCATCTTCGAATAGACCTGACACTAACGCCAAAATCTTTACTTAATTGCTCTAATGGAACATGATTTAACAAATAAGACTTAACAATCATGCTCTTTTGAGCCAATGAAGTGTGTTTTTTACCGCAATTGTGTTTAATCGCAAGTTCTTGTAACTCTAATACATTAAAATCTTCTGTTTTCTCCATTTTAAACGTTGTTTTTTATTCAACGTTTTTCAGGGCAAGACAAATAGAGAAGAAATCTTTTTTTTATAATAATGTACGCGCGAGAAAAT
>DEKQ01000104.1:36329-57480 GCA_002353975.1 Prevotellaceae bacterium UBA2718 | reverse complement strand
TTACTTCCTAATAGCAGGTCTTTCAGACAGTAAAAGACCTGCTATTACAACATGCTGATAATCAAGCGGTTTTGAACTGTAATTTTGTCAGTCCCCCATACTTTATCGGTGAATGCCTATCGGGGACATTCATACGCCGATGATTATATGGTCAATTCACGATAATTCATGTTTACTTTCAGCACGAATACCCATAAATTACACCGTGAATTTTCACTTTAACGCAGACAACAAGCTTTAGCACCGGAAGAATCTATGTTCCGGTGTAGGTGAATGAAGGTGAATGCAGGTAGCATTCATGTCACAACGCCATATACACTAACAAGTTACAGCGGAAATGTAGGTAAACCCGAAAATTGAGGCACACTCAATATGTGTTTGTAAAATTACCAAACTTTCAAACACTTATATTTCGTCGAACTCACGTTTATTATATTTTCACTTTCAGTACTACATTACATCCCACGCTCCGCCCAGTCGCCGCGGTCAAGGCTGCGATAGCCGATGGCTTCGGCGATGTGCTGGCTTTGGACTTTCTCGCTGCCGTCGAGGTCGGCGATGGTGCGGGCGACCTTGAGGATGCGGCTGTAGGCACGGGCGGAGAGCTTGAGGCGCTCCATCGCCATGCGGAGCATGTCAAGCGAGGCGGCATCCGGTTCCGCAAATTCGTGGAGCATTCGCTCGGTCATCATAGCGTTGCAATATACACGGGTCCCCTCCTTTCCTCCACTTTTGGGGAGGTGGGTGAAGCGTTCTTCCTGAATCTTACGCGCCTTGATGACGCGCTCACGTATGACGGCAGAGGGTTCGCCTGGCTGCATCTTTGACAGTTCAGCAAAGGGCACGGCCTGTATCTCGCAATGGATGTCTATACGGTCGAGCAAAGGGCCGGATATCTTGTTCATATACCTGTGTATCTGATAAGGCGTGCATACGCAATCGTGCGTAGGGTCGCCATAATATCCACATGGGCAGGGATTGGCGCTGGCTACGAACATGAACGATGCCGGAAACTGGGCGGTGTATTTGGCTCGTGCGATGGTAATGGTACGGTCTTCCAAAGGTTGACGGAGGACCTCGAGTGTCTGCTTGTTGAACTCCGGCAGTTCGTCAAGAAAGAGCACACCGTTATGAGCCAGGCTTATCTCTCCCGGAGTCGGGTTATTGCCTCCTCCGACGAGTGCTGTCTGCGATATTGTGTGATGGGGCGCGCGAAATGGACGTACGGAGATGAGTGCCTGCCTGTCCCCTATCTTTCCTGCTACGGAGTGAATCTGGGTAGTTTCAAGGCTTTCAGCAAGTGAAAGTGGCGGAAGAATGGTGGGCAGACGCTTTGCCATCATGCTTTTGCCTGAACCGGGAGGACCAATCATAATCATGTTATGCCCACCTGCCGCTGCTATTTCCATCGCACGTTTTACGCTCTCCTGCCCTCGTACATCTGCGAAATCAATGTCGAAGGAGTATTGCCCGGAATAGAATACTGCCCTGGTGTCATATTCCACCGGCTGAGCTTCCCGCTGATCGGAAAGGAACGAAATCACCTCCGTTAGCGTTTCCATTCCATAGACCTCCAGATTGTTTACTACAGCCGCTTCGAGTTCGTTGGCCTTAGGCACAATGAGTCCTTTGTATTTTTCCTTGCGTGCAAGTATGGAGATGGGGAGAGCGCCGGTAATGGGTTTCAGGGTTCCGTCAAGTCCCAATTCGCCGAGTAGCATGTATTCTCCGAGGTGTGCATCTGGTATGTCACCATTTGCCGCAAGAATGGCCACAGCTATCGGAAGATCGTATGCTGACCCTTCTTTTCGCAGGTTTGCTGGTGAGAGATTGATAGTTATGGCCTTATTGGGCAGTTTGTAACCAGAATAGCGATAGGCCGTCCTGATGCGGCTGAGACTCTCCTTGACGGCTTCGTCACCAAGGCCTGTGAGGGCTAAGTTTTGTCCCATATCTACAGAACATTCTACGGTAACGGAGTTTACGATAAGTCCGTTGACTGCGGCACTATGGGTTTTGACAAACATTCTTGAGTTTAGGTTTTAGGGGTTAAGGCGGGGGACAGTTTATTTCCACCGTGACTATGGTTTGCGTTATGAAGGGTTGATTATCTGCTGAATGTATGTGAGAATTTCTTCACGGCCCTGCTTCTTTTCTGCAGAGGTAATGAAGTAAGGTGGCAGAGTCTCCCACGTTTCGAGCAAGGACTGCATGTACTTTTCCGCATTTTGCCGGCCTTTGACCGGTCCTAATTTGTCGGCCTTTGTAAATACTATGCTGAAGGGTATGCCATTCTCTCCAAGCCAGTTTATGAATTCCAAGTCAATCCTTTGCGGGTCATGACGCAGATCTATGAGCAGGAACACATTGGCAAGTTGCTCACGCTGGGTGATGTAGGTATTTATGATTCGCTGAATGTCTTGCTGCACACTCTTTGAGCGCTTGGCAAATCCATAGCCTGGAAGATCGACGATATAGTAAAGGTCGTCAACAAGGAAATGATTGATAAGAAGGGTCTTGCCAGGAGTTGAGCTGGTTTTTGCCAGACCTTTCTTGTTGGCCAACATATTTATAAGGCTTGACTTGCCAACATTACTGCGCCCAATGAAGGCGAATTCAGGGCGCGAATCTGTCGGACATTGTGAGATGTTGGCAGATGAGGTTATGAAAGTGGCGTTCACGAATTAACGAATTAACAAATTAACAAATTAAAGAGCTTCCACTTGTTGCAGGAGCCATTGTTGCTGTTGTGGTATGGTCATGTCCGAATTGTCGAGCAGCAGGGCATCAGGAGCCTGCTTTAGCGGGGACACTTCTCTGTGTGAGTCTATGTAGTCACGTTCCTGCACGTTTTTCAGTATCTCCTGATAGTCGGCCTGCATACCCTTTGCCTTCAGTTCGTCAAAGCGTCGCTGTGCCCTTACCTCAGCTCTTGCCGTCACAAAAATCTTAAGCTCAGCATTAGGAAATACCGTCGTTCCGATGTCTCGTCCATCCATCACGATATTGTTGCCAATGGCCATCTGTCGCTGCTGTGCCACCATTGCTTCTCTTACGAAAGGAATGGCCGCGATGACCGAGACATTATTGCTGACCTGCATAGTGCGTATCTCGGTTTCTACACATTCGTTGCCCAGATATGTTTCGGGCAAGCCTGTCTGACTGTTAAGTTTGAAGGAAACTTTTATGTCAGGCATGACGCCCTGCAGTTTTTTTGTATCTGCCTGGCCGTCTGCTATGATATTGTTGCGCATGCAATAGAGTGTTACGGCACGATACATCGCTCCGGTATCTACGTAAATATATCCCAGTTGCCTGGCGAGTGTTTTGGCCATTGTGCTTTTACCGCACGAAGAGTGACCATCAATTGCTATTACCATATATCTTATACTTTAACGAATTGAGGGAATTATTGTTGAATTAATATATCCTGCCACCTGTTCCATCAGCCATTTTGGCGTGCTTGTTGCCCCGCAGATTCCTACGTTGTTTGCACCAGCGAGCCACGAGGTCTCTATTTCTTCGGGACGCTCTATGAGATAGCTGTCAGGATTGTGTTCCTTGCAGGCTTCGTAGAGAATTTTCCCGTTACTGCTCTTTGCCCCGCTAACGAAAAGGATAACATCATGAAGTGTAGCGAACTCACAGATATGCTTCATCCTGTTTGCCACCTGTCTGCAAATGGTGTCATAGCTCTGGAATGTTGCATCTGGAGATATGTGCTTTTGACAGTAATCTATGATGACATGAAACTCGTCGAGCGATTTCGTTGTCTGACTATAAAGGAAAATGTCGTGGCTAAAGTCTAAGTTCTCTGCATCCTGAGGACGCTCTATCACAATTGCCGTGCCTTCTGTCTGTCCCAAAAGTCCCAGAACCTCTGCATGTCCCTTTTTCCCGAAAATCACGATGCTTCCCTGCCTGCCGCTCTTTACCAGCTCCAGGTACTTATCCTTTATGCGCTTTTGCAGGGCAAGAACTACAGGACACGTCGCATCATATATAGTGATGCCGTTTTGCTGCGCAATCTGATAGGTTGACGGAGGTTCACCGTGAGCTCTCAACAGTACTGACGTATTGTGCATCTCGTGCAGGTCTTTATGCTCTATCGTACGAAGCCCCATATTGTGCAGCCTCTCACACTCTATGCCATTATGCACTATGTCTCCAAGGCAATTGAGGTGCTCGCCGGAACGTAGTATTTCCTCTGCCCTTTCGATTGCACGCGTGACGCCAAAACAGAAGCCTGATCCACTATCGATTTCTATTACCATGAAGAAGAGGGTTTATGGTTCACTATTTAGTGTTTAATGTCTTATAGTATGCGTCCAACAGTTCTGCTGCTGCCATGAAGCTGGTTTTCTGACCTGCCTGCACAGCCTCTTCTGCCGCCTCCAATCCATCTGATATTACGGGGCAGTTGTAGAAACGGTTTCTGAGAGTATTTTCTATTGTCTCATACATCCAGTATTTGTTCTGCTGATGGCGGCGATAGTCAAAGTAGCCGTTCTCCTTTACGAAATCAACATATTCGTATATCATGTCGAACACTTCCTTGATGCCGTAGCCATAGAAACCGGAATAGGTGAGCACTTTCCTCTCCCACCCGCTCTCGGGCATAGGAAAGAAATGCAGGGCATTACGGAAATTCTGAGCTGCCATCTTGCACTTCTCTACGTTGTCTCCATCACACTTGTTGATGACGATACCGTCTGATATTTCCATTATGCCACGTTTGATGCCCTGAAGTTCATCTCCCGTTCCCGCTACCTGGATGAGCAGGAAGAAGTCCACCATGGAATGGCACGCTGTCTCGCTCTGCCCCACGCCTACGGTCTCAATAAATATCTTGTCAAATCCTGCGGCTTCACACAGAATTACCGTTTCGCGTGTCTTGCGTGCCACGCCTCCTAAGGAGCCAGCCGATGGTGAAGGGCGGATGTATGCATCCGGATGTTGTGACAGTTTCTCCATTCGTGTCTTATCGCCTAAGATAGAGCCCTTGCTACGTTCTGACGAGGGGTCTATGGCAAGCACGGCAAGCTTTCCGCCAAAGCGATTTAGCACATGAATTCCGAACTCATCTATACTGGTAGATTTGCCTGCTCCCGGTACTCCGCTGATGCCGATGCGCACAGATTTCCCACTATAAGGCAGGCAACGTTCTATCACCTGCTGAGCCTTCTCCTGATGCTGGGGAATGACACTCTCAATGAGCGTGACAGCCTGAGAGAGCATCGTTACATTACCTGCCAGGATGCCATCAACTATCTCATCTACGCTATACTGCTTCCGCTGAAACCGGCTGCGGTTAAGGTAGGGGTTTATGATGGAAGGTTGCGCTACGCCATTGTTGACCTGCAGACCTTTATATTCGTTATCGTTCTCTGGATGATACATACTACTCTATCTTCTTACTTCGATGATTACTTTCTGATTATCAGGATCGTTTGTTATCATAAGGATACGCGGACGTGTACGCCATTTCCTTAAATTCTTTCCCTTGGCAGAAACTCTGAGCTTGGTTGATGCACCCGGCTCCAGTTTTTGCTCACCTAACTCAACTTGCAATCCAGGGGAGAACAGTTGCAGTTTTGAGATTTCAAGAGTCGTGCGTCCCGTATTGGTAAGGATGATTTCATCTTTGGCTTTGGATTTCCTCTGTAGTTCGGTAAGATTTATCTCTCTGGCCGACATAGACAGATGGGGCGCATTTGCCCGTTTCAGCCCACTACTCTTCAGCGATGGCGGCAATAAGACTATAGAAACAGGGATTTCTTTCTCTGACGATATCTTATCTGCTCCGTTTTTGCCGAGATAGATAGTTGACTGTATCAGGCCATAGTCATGCAAATCCTTTGAATTTAGGATGATTCGCATCGTGCCCTTCTGTTTCGGAGCAAGAACATGGGGGGTGATTTCCGCCTTTAGGTAAGAAGGCAGACGCAACATGACAGGAGTCAGGTTCTGTCCGGATGCATTGAATACATGGATTTCCCTCACAAGTCGCTGTCCTTTGTTCACATTATCAAACTCCAAAGCATCAGCATCGGTATATAGTGCGCCCATTTTGTGGGGATACTCGCCCGTATAATCTATAATCTTTGTCACAACCTGACCATGCATGAGGACCTCTGACGGAGTATCAGAAGAAGAGTCAAATACTCTTAGCACACGGTCGAAATGCCCTAACTGCTTTGCGTCAAAGACCACGGTTATTAGGGTTGTAGTGCCTGGTTCTATGGGATCTTTAGAATATGTGGCCTGAGTGCATCCACATCCGGTTTCTACTTTGGTGATATTAACTGTCTCGGTACCTGCATTACGCATTTCAACAGTTATGGAAGTTGGCTGTTTGAAAAGCATCTGTCCGCATTCCATCTCACCTTGCAAAGTCTGAAGAGACTGTGCATGAAGGGCGCAAGTCGGGGTCAGTAGTGACATAATCCCGATAATTGCGAAACGCGATATTATGTTATTTTTCATATTACTAATAGTCCTTTATTGTTAGCATTTTACCAGCAGTTGACTTTATACTACTCCTTCTTGCCTGGACAGCTTATTGTGTACGTATTTGCCGAGCCTTGAAATTCCGGAGCATAGGTGCATATTGCAGTTATGTTGCCCGAAGTGAATTCTCCCTCTTTGCTTACGTAGTACTGTGTCTCTATCATATGTTTTCCCTTACTCAGCTGATCAAATGCATAGATTGTCGCATTGTCCCGATGCTGCCTGTATGCTCCATCGTGATACCCAGAGAGCTGTTGCACAGGCTCCAAGCAGGCAGGGCGATTGTCCGTAATGGTCACGAAGTCATAGTCGCGATCCGCATCAATAGTAATCCTTACTGTCAGCAACGATGTTGGCTTGCCATCCCACAATATCTCACGCTTCACTCCAATTATCTGCTTGTAATCGGCTGCATGTACTGTGGTCGCTTTCTTCATCTGCTCCGTTTCAGATGGGCACTCCTCCGTCTTTGCCATGAAAGCATTCACGGCGTTTACCGTATTGTATGGATTATCCCATCGTTGGGTACGCTTTGAAGAGAAGAGCCAGCGTTGCATCTCCTTTATGGTACAGTTGTCATCAGGCGTGATGCTCTGCAAAGCTTCTATAGCCATCGACTGCGAAGGGATGCGATAGTCACACCATGAGTAGTGGGTACGATAAGAATCGAAGTATCTTCCCATATCCTCGCGGTAAACTGTGTGTTGCTTTATCGCCTCGGCATACTCCTTAGCCTTTGCACGCTTACCGTTTTCATTCAGCACTATTGCAGCGACTGCCTTTGTCTCCATATCAGCCTTGTTGCAATCTTCAGGAATGAGTTTGCGATAATACTTCGCTGCCTCGCCACCATCTGTATTTGTGATGGCAAGCGTATAGAGCCAGTCAAGAGCGGCATTACTAAGGTATGGAGACATCTTTGATTTCTTTTGCTGCTCCATATTCTCTTGCATCTTGGACCGCATGTAAGAGAAAGCACTCTTCATAATTCCACTGAGCAAAGGATTCTGGCCAGAGTGATACTGGCCACGTGCAAGAGTCTTGAGCACCGCCATTGTCATATAACTGTTGCCGTGCATTCCCTTATACCAAGAGAAAGAGCCATCTGCATTCTGCAGCTCCATGAGGCGGTTTATCAAATTATTCTGCTTCAGGTCAGGAATGGTGTCCTTCAGTTTGGCCGTCATTATGTTGGCATAGACGGCATTGGAGAGGCAAATGGCATTTTCACATTCTGGCAGCAGCAGTTCTGGCAGAGCCGCAAGCATCATACTATCAGGATTAATGACATAATCGGCCACTTCTGGCAGCTGCTGCTCTAAAGGAAGGATGGACAAGACATGCTGTTCACCATCTGTATTGCCGTCGGCTTCTACCGTTACACGGAATGTCCACTCTCCTGTTGCCTTAGCCTTGGGCAAAGGGAATGATGCCACGGCAGTGGAATTTGCTTCCACGCGTACATTATTATATATGTTGCCTATCACCTTCTGTGTTTTTGCATCAACAACCTGCAAGCGTGCCTTTGCCTTCATCGCCTTATCAGAAAGGTTTGTGATATCAGCCTTTATAACTGCCTTGTCGCCAATCCTCAGGAATCGTGGCATCTGAGGTTGTATCATAATCTTCTTCTGCGCCACACACTCGTCTTCCATAAATCCGTAGCGCATATCCTTATCGTGAGCCATAGCGAGGAAGCGCCACGTGGTGACACTCTCAGGTAATGTAAATGAGAGGTTCACCCTACCCTTTTCATCACTCTCCAATTGTGGCATGAAGAAAGCCGTTTCGGCGAAGTCGGAGCGAAGGGGTATCATTGACATTCCTGCAGCACCACTTTCTATACAGTCAAAGACTCCTTCCGTGCGTACCACCTCACTTGCCTTGAGCACCTCGCCGTCAGCACTATTTCCCATAACATTGAGCGCGCCTACGGCCGTTCTTGCCACTTTACTTTCCTGCATTGGTGGAGCACTACTCATTAGAACAGCGCGGGTCAAGCCCCCACCCTTATAGAGACGATAACCTCCAAATAAGGAGTATTTGGGATTAATGCCGGTGAAAATAAGGCTACGACTCCTCACCATCTGTGCCTCAGAGTCAATGAATCCATATTTCCTATCAATCTGCTCCGTCAGTCTCCAGTAAGTAGATGGCAGGTTCAGAGTGCGGAGGTCGTTTAATGACCAACTGTGTTTTTTGATGCCGTCGAGCGACTTATCATACAGCACAGCCATGAGCTGCGCCTTGCGGGGCTGCCCATCGCCGTCGGTGATGCTGACAGTCCACTTCTCTTTCTGCCCTGGTGTCGTTTTGTCTCGGAACGTACCCCATGAGAGCCTGAGGGTCTTGTCAGGCAGGGCACGCTTTATCCTTACTTCATCGCTGTAATGATGACCATTCTTAATCCACGCGTATGACACGGTTATTCCATCTCCCCATTCCGGCTTATAACGGAATGTTTTGGTAATGGAATCAGCATTAAAGCTCCATACGCCCTGCTCTACCACCTGCTGTCCTGACGACACGATGTATGGGGCATACACACCTTTGAAATCGCTACCAATAGTCAGGGTGACAGCCTCACCGGCAGAGAATGTTTCTGATGACAGAGAGTGCCAGCAATGCTTATTGCGTCTTTCCTCTTCACTCGGTGCTTCTTTACCAACATTCATGGGGATATTGACACCAGCCTGCTGGCTCTCGCCTGAGTTGTTCCTCACCATAGCCGACACCTCAAACGTGTAGTACCAGCGCGGGAGTTCCGTAATGCCACTCTTCACGGGTATGGCTACGATAAACTTTCCCTCGGCATCGGTGTAGATAGTGTCCTGCAAAATATTATCTACAAATTCACCATAATGCATTCTAAACCACCATGTCCTCCTGCGAGCACTCACCACCACGCTGCTACCAGCCATGCTGGCTCCGCTATAGCTTTTTACCGTACCCTGCACACGAATGGTGTCGCCAGTGGTGTCAATGGTCTTAGGATCTTGGAAGGCTACCTCAAATGTAGGGCGTTTGTATTCCTCTACCATAAATTCAGCTCTTCCCGTGAGAGAATATCTGCCTCCTTTTGCATTATCCGGAATTGTAAAGGTCAGATGAGCAGTACCATACTTATCCGTAACGGCTGTCTGCCTGCTAATCTCGCGGAAACCACCCATGTCACGGTTATGCATTATCACCTCCACGGTATCTCCCTCTATTACGGTTGTCGCATTGTCGGGAGATATGCTATACTTTAATAACACAGCCTCCACCTTCTGTCCCGGGCGATACAAGGCGCGGTCAGTATAAGTTTGTGTGTTAACATAAGTCTTCTCATGCTTATTCCAATAATAGCTTCCTCCTATATTGTTCCACACGACGATGCTGTCGGCATGAGCTGTGGCATATCCCTCAAGGTTGAAACGGCTTTCTTGGGATGTCAGGGTGATGGTGCATTCTCCTTTGTCATCAGTAGCGTATGTCCTTACCTTGCCTTTGTTTCGGTTTACTCGTACATGTAGCAAGGCACCAGGCACAGGCTGTCCCGTTGGAGCATCTACCACGATACAACGCAAACGATTTTGTGGCAAACCAATTGACAACACCTGCAGATGCGACACATATAGCGTATCATGAGCCTCTTCTGTCTTCTTAACCCATGTAGGAATGACCTGCGGACTGATCTTTATGGCATATATGCCAGGCTTCAGCGTTCCTAAATTTATGGAGTCCTGCAGCGTCTCCCACTCTTTTGCCGGTTTAAGCGACAAAGAGTATTTATGCATTTCCCCATTTTGTCTCTTATGGGCATCTAACGGTGTAAGCTCAACCATAACCTTTGAGACATTCCTGGCAGAACGCAAATATAACCAGCGATCCTTGGCAGCATACTCATAGCCGTTATTTATAGAGTATTTGACGTAGGGAATTGTCAGCGACCTGCGATAATTCACTAATTCCTGAGCCACATTCCATTTGGGCCAACGTACAAGCGCATTGTCTATAAGCCTAATTTTCTCTTCTAAAGAGTCTGTGTTATATATCCTGCTTTGCGTAGCCAGAAACTCTACCATCTCATTATCATCGCCATAGTAGCGGCTCAGCAAAGAGTCACGCTTATCAGGATATTGCCGCATTATTATCATGCTCAGCAGGTCGTGATTGAAAAACCTGCTGTCATAGCCTCTCTCCACAAGCAACCCACATTGCTTCTCGCCATTTGCCTTCGTATATTCCGAAGCATCTGTCAAAGACATCAGCGAGTCAAGGTCTATGCGTTCGTCCATCACAATTCTGAGTATGGTGGCAGGCACGCCAGTTTGGAAACGCTCTCTCAGCCGCTTCCTTGCTGGAACTATGCTGTCGTTGCTTATTTCAGCCCACCTGTTGTGCTCCAATATCATTGCAG
Organism: Prevotellaceae bacterium UBA2718; assembly: GCA_002353975.1. Taxonomy (GTDB): domain Bacteria; phylum Bacteroidota; class Bacteroidia; order Bacteroidales; family Bacteroidaceae; genus Prevotella. The sequence goes on along the minus strand of DEKQ01000104.1, from coordinate 46,568 downwards.
CCATCAGCTGTGGCCATGACTTCTCCGCCTCTGCCTTACTTTCTATTTTATGCAGCACTTCTATGGCATCTTGAGGCATATCCTTTTGGGTTGCCTTGTCGTAACGCTTCCACAAAGTCTCATAACTCTCAGCTGAGGCTGTGAGAAACATTACAAATGATATTATAAGGAGAATTATTTTGTTACGCATACTCTTTTTGTGTGGTATTATAGATACTAATGTGTGTGCACCCTCTCAGTCTTTGGAGCCTGAGCATTACGCCGGTTCGTAACCGTTACGACACTCTGCGCCAAGGCGAGGAATGCCTGCCCCGTGGGCGATGCGACATCGAGTGCTGCAGGCGTACCATTGTCACCATTGTCACAGATGCTCTGCACAACAGGAATCTGAGCCAACAACGGTACATTCATCTCCTGAGCGAGTGCCTTGCATCCTTCTTTACCAAAGATGTAGTACTTATTCTCAGGCAACTCTGCAGGTGTGAAATAAGCCATATTTTCTACCAGTCCCAAGATAGGCACATTGACCTTGTCGTTGGTGTACATGTCTATACCTTTCCTTGCATCTGCCAATGCTACTTGTTGAGGAGTAGAAACAATTATCGCTCCGGTTATAGCGAGAGTCTGCAAGAGTGACAGGTGTATGTCAGAGGTACCTGGTGGAGTATCGAGTATCAGGAAGTCCAGCTCGCCCCAATCTGCATCTGCTATAAGTTGCTTCAGAGCGCTGCATGCCATACCACCACGCCATAGCGTTGCAGTATTCTTATCTACGAAGAAACCTATACTGAGTAATCGTACCCCATATTGCTCTATGGGCACGATTAGCTGTCTGCCCTCTTTCTCTATGGCATACGGGCGCGCCTCTTCCACACCGAACATCTTAGGCATTGAGGGACCAAAGATATCCGTGTCGAGCAGTCCTACAGAATACCCCAGTCTTGCAAGCGAGATGGCAAGGTTGGCAGAGACGGTGCTCTTGCCTACCCCACCTTTACCCGAACTTACAGCAATGATATTCTTCACCTGCGGCAAGAGTTTATCATCCTCTGGACGTGGTGCCTGTTTGAATTCATGATTCACGGTCACAGTGCAATGGACATCAGTCTCACCCTGAGCTTCAGCAGCTTGTTTGATATAGTAACCAATGGCAGCTTCAGCAGCCTTAACCGTAGATTTCCAGAATGGATCTGTCTCGCGAGGGAACGATAGCAAAACCTCTACAGACCATTTTTCTTCAGGGGTGCCTTGGTTCTCACACGTTACCTTTGGCTGATCCGCCAGGAGTCCACTTGACACTATGCCGGCCTTTGTCCCAGCATACGTGACGGACTCCAGCGCATCAGTCACTATCTTCGGATACAATTGCATTAATTTCCTCCTCTGTCTTTGTTAGCCTCTGACGACAGAACTTTATGAGTTTCTTGGCTTTCTCAACGTCACTCTTCATGGTTTCTATGTCATAGTCACCACGTTCCATGCGTTGAGCGATGTCCTCAAGTTCCTGCAGGGCTTCATTATAATTCTTCATTGTGAAACAGTATATCAACAGATCTTTTTGGAACCATCTCCTATCTTCACGTCATAGACCTTGGGAGCATGTCCATACTTTTCGGCAAACTCTTTCTTTGCTGTAGCGATAAAGTCATCATACAGTTCACTCTTTACCAGATTGATGGTACAGCCACCGAAGCCGCCTCCCATGATTCGCGAACCTGTGACTCCACATTTCTTTGCTATCTCTACAAGGAAATCCAGTTCCTCGCAGCTCACCTCATATTCCTCTGATAATCCACGGTGTGTCTCATACATCAATTGTCCTACCTTCTCATAGTCACCTGCTTGCAGAGCATCACAGACACCGAGTACGCGGTCTTTCTCGCCCAGCACGAACGTAGCTCTCTGCTTATCCTCGGCAGAAACCACGTCTGCAACCTCTTCCAGATTTTCCCATGTGCAGTCTCTCAAGGTTTCAAACTTTCCTTCTGGATGTTTTTCTTGAACAGCCTTTACCACACGCTCACATGAGTTACGACGGTCATTATATGGACTGCCTGCCAACTCATGCTTTACACAAGAATTGAGAAGTACAAGCCTGTAGCCGTCAGGGTTGAAGGGGAAGTATTCAAACTCACGGCTGTTGCAGTCAAGACGCATCAGCGAGCCCTCCTTGCCAAACACAGAAGCGAACTGATCCATGATACCGCAATTCGTTCCGATATATTTATGCTCAGTTGCCTGGCCAGCGAGTACTATGTCCCACTTGGATATTTTATTATCTGCAAAGAGGTCGTTCAGGGCACATCCGAAACAACTCTCCATAGCAGCGCTTGATGACATACCGGCGCCCAAAGGAACATCACCGGCAAAGGCGATATTGAATCCCTTCACTTCGACACCGAGAATCTGAAATTCCTTCACCATACCGTAAAGGAAACGTGCCCATGTGGCACGCGGGCCTTGCTCATCGTTGACATCAAAATCCACACGATCTTTCAGGTCTATAGAATAAGCCCTTACCATATTGGAACCGTTAGGGCGTACTTCTGCCATAACGCCGCAATCCACAGCTCCGGGGAACACATAGCCTCCATTATAGTCTGTATGCTCGCCTATGAGGTTTATACGTCCAGGAGAGAAATATATATTACCTGTCTCACCGTCAAAATGCTTGATAAATCTGCTTCTTACAAATTCAATTTCCATAGTCGTAGAATGTTTAGTTTATTAATGATTAGTTATTTATTTTTGTTCTATTTAGTATGCTTCTTCCTAATGTCACCTCGTCCGTGTATTGCAATTCATCTCCCACACTTATACCTCGCGCTATCACAGATAGTGTCAAATCGGGAATGTCCTGCAGCTGACGAGTAATATAGAAGTTTGTCGTGTCACCTTCCATCGTTGATGCCAGAGCGAAAATAACCTCGCGTATTGGCATGACATCATCTTCTTCATGACTCTTTTTCACTCGCTCCACCAGCGACGCTATCTCTATATCTTTAGGACCTATGCCGTCCATTGGCGAAATGATGCCACCGAGAACGTGATACAACCCATTGTACTGCTGAGTGTGTTCGATGGCCAATACATCCTGTATATTCTCAACCACGCACACTGTCCCTGCATCACGCGACTTGTCACTACATATAGGACAGACCTCTGTATCGCTGATATTATGACACATACGACAGTATTTCACTTCGCGTTTCAGCGTGGTCAGGGCATCTGCAAAAGCCATGACATCCTCGTCATCCTGCCTGAGCATGTGTAGCACGAGCCTCAATGCGGTCTTTTTGCCTATCCCCGGAAGACGGGCAAATTGTGATACTGCGTTGTCGAGTAGTATAGCCATATGGCGAAGTGACGAATTAAAGCCCCACCCCAACCCTCCCCTAGGGGAGGGAGAAGGGGATAGAGTGACGAATTATCAAATTATCGAATTATGCATTACTGCATTTTATTAAGTCCTTCCCACTTCACTTTCCATTTACCATTCTGCGGGAATCCAGGATTCTTTATATCCGGGCATCCGTCCCAACCTGCACACATCATAGCTACGGCGTCAAGTAGGGCGCCATTGCCAGGCAGGTAGAGTCTCAGGCGTTTGGGCTCCTGATAGTTGTGACCTGACACGAGATATGTATTCTTCCCTTTATCTATCAGTAATGCCCTTATCGCATTCTCTCCATCACCAAGTCGGGCGGCACACATGGCAGTCATTCCATAGTCCCATCCCCATGTGGTGTCCCAGTTCCAGTTCTCCATCACCCATGACAGCGTGCGTTGCATCTCTGCGCGGTCATACAGACCATAGTCAGGCAACAAGCCACATGCACCGAGTACGGCAGGATGGTCAGAGCGACACTTCAGGTAGAACTCATCCTTTGTAAGTTGTTTCTTACCTGTATCGCCACCATAGTTGAACGGATCGAACTCTGTAGCTGTGCCATCTCCATTATCAGCAAATGGTTGTGTGGGAATTCCTGCGGTGTATATCCCTTCATATTCAGGCAACCCAGCCATTCGTCCTATAATTGTTTGCCACTCCCCTACAGCCGGCAATCCTCTTCTCTCACGCCATTTCAGGGCAGTTTTAAGTCCATAGACGAAGTATGCCTGTTCAAAGGGATGACCATACGAGAAGTCTTTCGACATCGACTCCTGCATTGCAGTCTGACCGTGCAGGCGTATTTTTGTTCCATTATTAATATCCTGCTGTGGTACACATGACAACGCAAAGGCTGCCAGGAACTCTGCCGTCTCATCTACATACTGTCCGTATTTTGCCAGTACCGCCTTCTGCTTAGCTTCGTCACCACCAGCGCGACGATACATCTCTTCTGCCATATATATATAATGTGGCTGCTGCCAAGTCAGGAACGAGCCTACATTAGAAGGCGACTCTCCGACCCAAGGGTCTGTCATCTTCATCCATCTTATGCCGGGGAAGTGCTGACGCGCTGCAATCTGCTTTGCCAATGGGTATGCCTTATTGTTGTACCACTCAAGGATACGCTCCATATACTCAGGGTGTCCCCAAAGCGAGAAGTCCACAGTATGCCACCATGTCATCTCGAGATGCGGGCGTCCAAACCATGTGTTGTATGTCAGGCCCGTCTCCTGTGGAGGGGTATCGTTAGCACAGTTTATGAAAGTGAGGTACTGTGACTGAACCACACGACGCTCCAGTTCCTTGGCGCGACTGTCGGTACACTCCGAAAAATCTACGATTCCACCTTTTTTCCACCAGTCATTCCAGAAGCGGCGCACGCTCAGCATCTCTTTCTTGAAGTCAAAAGATGCCTGTAGCTCACTTTTCTCTGCCGCATATTCCACCTTTAACTTGATGTTCTCCCCCTTAGGCTGCAACACATAGCGATGGGCTGCAGGGTTGCTGAATGCTGCATTGCCGCTCCAAGTCAGTCGAACATAGTATTTCGTAGCATCAATCGTATGCTCTATTATTGCATAATTTCCCTTCTGCTCCACTACCACGGAACGGTGCGCATCCTCATTTCCCCAGTCCGTAGCGGCATCTGCATGCTTTCCTGTGACATAAGGTAATGAGAAGCATATAGCAGCACCCTGTTGTTTGAAGAGTTTTGTGTTGGCATCCACAATCAGCGCCGAGCGCTCTGGCAACGCTGCAGTCGTTACTGTAAATGCCACACCATCAATGCTGAAGCATGAAACGATATTACCGTCGTACATGTTAAGTGTCTGGTCAATATCCTTCACATCGCTAAGGGTGATACCATCGTGCTTTGGGAAGCAGAAACCTACATTACCAAGATTCAGGCGGTGTGGGTTGACTCTAAAGTATTCCGTTGCGTCTTTGTTCCTCCCTTCCGTCTTATACTCCACGGCATACACTTCCTGCCTATCCCCGTGACCCAGGTTCATCACCTTCATCGTCTCCTCTTCTTTGAGGTTCTTCACATTGGGGAAACTGTGCCATCCCCACTCGGACATAGCACACAATGGCACACCAGCCTCATATTCCTTAGGGAATGTCTGGAGTCCCGTGACATCTACTGTTGTGGCGAAATGTCCATTACCCACAGTCAGAGAACTGAGGGCATCGGCTTTTGTCACCACCGGGTTGTTTCTCATCACGACTTTATGCCTGTCTATCCCCTCGGCCCCCGCCATACAGGCACCGCAAAACAGGATTGTTATGGTTAGCAGTAGATTCTTCATTTTGTTTGGTTGTTTTTTTAGGCTTTTGATACTTATTTACGTATTGGGTTTGGGTATAGCTTCGTTTACGCTATCCCTTTTTATGCTGTCTGTTTTCGCGCTGTCAGCCTTGAGGGGCTCTGCTCCAGTGTCAACCTTTACCGTCTGAGAAGCATTCTTCGTATGTTGGTGCAGTAACTTAATACTGCTGATAGCGACAAACCTCAGAGGTGGCATAGCCGACTGCGTAGTCTCTTGAGCTAAATTCTGCAGCAGCAAGAGGTACCCTTTTATGGACTTTACGTGCAGGCGATCCTGTTCGTTGTTGATTGCTATCACGCAATGTTGGTCAGAATTTACATGCCTCACTCCCGTTGCCACACTGTCATTGTCGTAATATACTGCCAAGCAGGCTGTCAAATCCTTGTATCCGTCCTGAAAAATCATCTGGGCATCAAACTGCAACGTTATCTTGTCACCATCCTCAAAGGTTGAGTCGGGTGTAACCTCGAATGTCAGCTTGTTGAATGGTGCTTGCTGCATAAGCACCACGGCAGACTCCATGCCCCACACGTTACATGTGTCGGCATCATCACCCTGCATACCTTCCACCTTGCCGCCGAGCATCATCACATTGTGATCCAACCGTTCCTCTATACGCTTATATATACCATGCAACTCATACGTGTTGCGACAGTAGTAATTGAACGATGAATCCCATTCCTCTACTGATATGTCATGCTTCTTCAGTACTTCGTTTCTCAGCATGATGATATCCGCGTCGCTCTGCTTCACATCGGGGTCGTCATACAATGTCTGAGCCAAATGCATGTCATACAGTACATCTGCCATCTCCTCAGGAGACATCACCATTCCCGGACGTGAGGGAGCACATCCGAAGAGCAGCAGTCCCAACGGCAAGGATAAAATGAAACAACTGAACAAATTATGACCACAGGAGAACTTTGTGGACTTAAATCGCCCACATCGTTCTCTGACAGAGATGAGTATGTCTCTTATCGTAATCATAATTCGTTGATTCTCGTCAGTTCGTCGCGGCAGAAGAGCAGTATAGCCACCACTCCTACCGAAATGCATGCATCGGCAAAATTGAATATGGGTGAGAAGAAGATGAACGGCTCACCGCCCCAAAATGGGAACCACTCCGGATAGGTTGTCACTATCAACGGGAAGTAAAACATATCCACTACCTTGCCCTGAAGGAATGGAGCATATCCCGTGCCAAAATCTACGAAGAACGAAGTGTAGTACGGTGATGCTCCATTGAATACCAGTCCGTAGAACATACAGTCTATGAGATTGCCTGCCGCACCTGCCAACACCATAGACAGCAGCACCGTCCACAGTGTTCGCGCGCCACGGCGCAGCTCCCTGCCGATGTACCATACGAGCACGCAACAGGCCACAAGGCGGAAGAGGCTCAGGGCGTACTTAGGGATAAACGTCATGCCATAAGCCATACCGTTATTCTCTATGTACGATAAGTAAAACCAATCGGTGATGTGACGACTCTCATGCAGACACATGTGCGTCTTCACCCACACCTTGATGACCTGGTCAATGACCAATAGTGTTAATATGAATAAGGTGTACCAGATTCCCTTCTTCAATAACGATGTTTTTTCCAATGTTAATGGTTTTTATTCATCTTTGACTCCACCGACAATGTAGCATGAGGCACGATGCGAAGTCTCTCCTTTGGAATCAACTCACCCGTCATGCGGTCTATGCCGTAGGTCTTGTTCTGTATGCGAATCAACGCAGCCTCAAGACTCTTTATGAACTTCTGCTGACGCTGAGCCAGTACTATTAGTTCCTGCTTGTTCTGGGTCACAGAACCCTCTTCCAGAATCTTGTATGTGGGAGACGTATCTGCCACATCATTTCCCTCGTCATTACGCAGGGCTCTCATCATCTCGGTGTAGTCCTGACGCGCACGAGCCAGCTTCTGATCAATAATTTCCTTAAATTCCATTAGCTCAGCATCGCTGTAGCGTTTCTTAATTTCTGCCATAATCTTTTAATTGTTTGGTTAGTATATGATTTGTGTTATTTCGCTATCTTTATCTTCGCCTTGAAGTCGCCAAAATCCACCTCATTACCGTCAGAGGCATCACCCATGACGAGCTCGTTGGCCAGCACCTGTGATGAGATGTGGTCGCCGAAAGCTTCAACGGCAGAACGAAGTTCAGCCTTGTCTTCTATCGTCACGCTGATGCGGTCCGTGATTTCAAAGCCTGACTCCTTACGCATCGCCTGTATTCTCTTGATAATCAGGCGCGACATACCTTCTGTCTTCAGTTCCGGAGTAATCTCTATATCCAGTGCTACTGTAACCTTTCCTTCTTGTGCGATAGTCCATCCCGGGATATCCTCAGAGATTACCTCAACGTCAGCCAGCTCCACTACGGTAGGCTGTCCTGCCACATCGAGTGTTATATTGCCGTCACTCTCAAGTGTGGCAATCTGCTCCTGCGACATCGCTATGACAGCGGCATTGACGTCCTTCATCAGCTTGCCATACTTCTTACCCATGGTGCGGAAGTTACACTTCACCTTCTTGACGAGTTGCATGCCTGAGCCTTCTTCAATAAACTGCAGCTCCTTGACATTTGTCTCGGCAAGTATTACGGGTGCCATGCGCTCTATGTCAGCACGCAGGCTATCATCTCCGGCAGGTATAGAAATCATCTGCAAGGCCTGGATTACAGGTATCTTGACCTTCTTTCTCAGAGAGAGTACCATAGATGTCACCTGCATCGCGGTCTGCATAGCCGACTCCAAGGCCTGATCAATGTACGTCTCATTAGCCTGAGGGAAATTCGCAAGGTGCACGCTGATGGCCTCATCCTTCTTAGTAACCTCGTTAAGGTCCTTATACAACTGGTCGGCATAGAATGGTGCCACAGGGGCTATCAGCCTGGACAGCGTATCGAGACAGGTATAGAGAGTCTGATATGCTGACAGTTTGTCCTGTGTCATGCCGCCACCCCAGAAGCGTTTCTTGTTCAGGCGGATATACCAGTTTGACAATTTGTCAATCACGAACGTCTGTATGAGTCGTGTCGCAGGTGTCACGTCATAGTCGGCGAGATATGCGTCCACGCTCTTCACCAGCGTATTCAGCTCAGAGAGCAGCCAGCGGTCAAAGTCCGGACGCTTCTCATACGGCACATCTGCCTCCTTATACTCAAAGCCATCCACGTTAGCATACAGAGTAAAGAACGAGTAAGCCTGATATAGCTTGATGAAGAAGCCGGAGATAACCTCCTTTACTCCGTCGGGGTCAAAGGACAGGTTGTCCCAAGGTGATGAGTTTGACACCATATACCAACGTACGGGGTCTGTGCCGAACTGTCCTATGCAGTCAAACGGATTAATTACGTTACCCAGACGCTTTGACATCTTGATGCCGTTCTTGTCCAGCACCAGTCCGTTTGAAATGACATTCTTGAATGCCACACTATCAAAGACCATCGTTGCGATAGCGTGGAGGGTGAAGAACCATCCGCGTGTCTGGTCAACACCTTCTGCGATGAAGTCAGCAGGATATGCCTTACCGTTGTCTATCAGCTCCTTGTTCTCAAACGGATAGTGTATCTGCGCGTATGGCATTGCGCCGCTGTCGAACCACACGTCGATGAGATCCAGCTCTCTGGTGAGTACCGAACCATCCTCACCTACCAGCTTTATATCGTCCACGTATGGGCGGTGAATGTCTATGCGGTCATAATTCTCCTGCGACATGTCACCCGGCACGAAACCTTTATCCTTCAGAGGATTCGAGGTCATCACGCCGGCGCTGACGGCTTTCTCTATCTCATTATAGAGTTCCTCCAGCGAACCGATACATATCTCCTGCTTCGTATCGCGGTTACGCCATATTGGCAATGGTGTGCCCCAGTAGCGCGAGCGTGACAGGTTCCAGTCGTTCAGGTTCTCCAGCCACTTGCCAAAGCGTCCCGTACCTGTTGACTCTGGATGCCAGTTGATGGTTTTATTCAACTCAAACATACGCTCCTTCTTCGCCGTTGACCTGATGAACCAAGAGTCCAATGGGTAGTACAGCACCGGCTTATCCGTACGCCAGCAATGAGGATAGTTATGCACATGCTTCTCTATCTTGAAAGCGGTGCCTTCCTCTTTCATCTCCAGACAGAGTACCACATTCAGGTCCATATCCTTCGTGGCAGCCTTCTCGTCATACTTTCCATCCACGTTGTACTTTGGGTCGTAGGCATTCTTCACGTAGTCGCCGGAGTGCTTCCAATACTTCTCGTTGACGCACATCTCCCTGAACGCCTCGTCCATATCATCCTTCACAAAGTACTTGCCTTGGAAGTCCACCATAGGACGTGTGTCTCCGGCCTTGTCGATGATGAAAAGTGATGGTATTCCGGCATCCTTCGCCACCTTCGCATCGTCTGCACCAAACGTCGGTGCGATATGTACTACGCCGGTACCGTCTTCTGTCGTCACGTAATCACCTGGTATGATGCGGAATGCCTCGGCTGAGCGATCCATTACTGTACCATC
>DEKQ01000104.1:18442-36278 GCA_002353975.1 Prevotellaceae bacterium UBA2718 | reverse complement strand
GTCAGTACCCATGCCGCTCCACAGCACCTCAACGTCCTTCACCACGTTACCTTCCTCGTCCTTCTCGGGCTGGAAGTAAGCGCTGACGCGAGCCTTGGCCATGATATATACTGCCTCCTCGCCGCTATAGGGGTTCTTACCCTTCAGCGCCACATACTCTATCTTTGGTCCCACACAGAGTGCGGTATTCGATGGCAGCGTCCAAGGTGTCGTTGTCCATGCGAGGACATACGTCGGCAAATCCGTCTTCACCGGTCCCTCATCCTTCAGGCGGAACTGTGCTGTCACCGTCGTGTCCTTCACGTCGCGGTAGCAGCCGGGCTGGTTCAGCTCGTGAGATGACAGGCCCGTACCTGCTGCAGGGGAATAAGGCTGTATAGTATAGCCCTTATACAACAGGCCTTTGTTATAAAGCTGCTTCAGTAGCCACCACAACGACTCTATGTACTTAATATCGTAGGTAATGTACGGATGTTCCAAGTCCACCCAGTAGCCCATCTTGTTCGACAACTGGGTCCACTCATCGGTGTACATCATCACGTTCTTGCGGCAAGCGTCGTTATAATCATCTACGGAGATTTTCTTGCCTATATCCTCTTTTGTGATGCCGAGGCTCTTCTCCACGCTCAGCTCCACAGGCAGGCCGTGGGTATCCCATCCTGCCTTGCGCTTCACCTGGAAGCCCTTCATCGTCTTGTAGCGCAGGAACGTATCCTTGATGGTACGTCCCATCACGTGGTGGATGCCAGGATGTCCGTTAGCTGAAGGGGGACCCTCGAAAAACACAAACTCGGGACATCCCTCACGTTCAGAAATACTCTTGTGGAACAAGTCATCCTTCTCCCACTCTGCAAGAACCTTCTCGTTCGTCTCAACAAGATTGAGACTCTTATGCTCATTAAATTTCATTAGTGTATATTTTTTAGTGAAGAGTGAAAAGTGAAGAGTGAAAAATCAGCTTCGCCTTTCTTTAACCTGCACAATTCAATAATTCGTTAATTTGTCAATTCTTCAATTTGTTTATTCATTAATTCGTACCCTATTCCATTCTCATCGTCTTTGCCGGCTTTATCGTCGAGACGAAGAAGCTTGGCAGCACCAGCGCCAGCGTGGTGAGCAGCAGCGTCGCCACGTTGAGCAGCACAATCAGCCCCCAGTTCATCTCTATCGGAACTTCCGAGACATAGTATGTTGCGGCATCAAGCTGTATCAGCCCTGTCCATTTCTGCAGCAGGCAGATGCCGATGCCAAGCACGTTGCCCCACAGCATGCCGCGCAGAACGATGAACGTGGCCAGCCAGAGGAATGTATGCCTTACCATACTGTTGCGTGCTCCGAGAGCCTTCAGCAGACCAATCATCGAGGTGCGTTCCAAGATGATAATCAACAGGCCGCTAATCATCGTAAACCCGGAAACGCATACCATCAGTATGAGTATTATCCACACATTCAGGTCCAGCAGGTCCAGCCAAGAGAATATCTGCGGGTTCTGGTCCATCACCGTACTTGATGACAGGTAATGTCCGTCAGCATCCTGCGACTTGTCGATGACTTTTATCATCCTCGTCTCCACGTTGTCAATGCTGTCAAAGTCATTCACCAGCACCTCCATGCCTGTCACTTCAATCGTCTCTCCTCCGGCGCTCTTAGCCTCTGCGCCCACAGGTTCTCCTGCAGGTTCCTTTTCTATTCTCCATCCGTTCAGCCTCGACATAGTGTAGAGGTCGGTAAAGCAAAAGCTCTCATCGTAGCGTGTCAGGTTAGTCTGGAATATACCTGCGACGGTAAACGGCCTTGCACGCACATTCTCGTCAGACAGATAGTAGGCATATACCTTGTCTCCCACCTTCAGGCCCAGGCGATCTGCCTGAATCTTTGACACCAGCAGCTGTTGCGTGCTCTTCCACATACTCAGCTGCGGCATGTGTCCTTCTATGACGTTCTTTGCCAGGAACGTCGTATCGTAATCCTCGCCTATACCCTTGAATACCACTCCGAGGAAATCCCCGTCAGTCTTCAGCACGCCCTGCTTCTGCGAATAGCGTGCCACGTGTCGCACTCCCGGAATGCTCTTCACCTTCCGGTAAAGCGAGTCGTTCGCGTTGATACATTGTGACTGGTCCGTCGTCTGTAGCGTCATAAAGTTTGTCACCACGATATGACTGCCAAACCCCACCACCTTATCTCTCACGGTATGCTTAAATCCAAGCACCACAGCCACCGACACTATCATCACCGCAATGCCGATAGCGACGCCGAGCATCGCTATACGCACAGCAGGCCTGCTGATCCTACGGTCCGCATCGCTGCTGTAATAAACACTACGTGCTATGTCAAATGGCAGATTCATATTTCAATCTTCAATTCTCAACCTTGAATTTTGAATTATTAATTTTGAATTATTAATTTAATTCGTCCTCCCCGGATACTGCTCCAGAGCTTTCTTCAGCACCACGAGGGCACGCTCCAGGTCAGGTTTATTGAGAACGTAAGCTATACGCACCTCGTTACGTCCCGCGCCGGGAGTGGTATAGAATCCTGCTCCGGGGGCCATCATTACCGTCTCGCCCTCATACTCGAATTTCTCCAAGCACCAGCGGCAGAACTTCTCCGAGTCATCCACAGGCAGCTGAGCCATAGTATAGAAGGCGCCCATCGGGATTGGTGAATAGACTCCCGGAATGCGGTTCAGGCCATCTATGAGCACCTTCCTGCGCTCTACGTACTCATCGTACACCTCACGCAGGTACTCCTCAGGAGCATCCAGCGACGCCTCTGCCACAATCTGTCCTATCAGCGGCGGCGACAAGCGAGCCTGGCAGAACTTCATCACGGCCTGTCGTATCTCCTTGTTCTTCGTTATCAGGGCACCGATACGTATGCCGCACTCGCTGTAGCGCTTAGAAACGGAGTCAATGAGCACCACATTGTCCTCTATGCCCTGTAGGTGGCACACGCTGATATACGGCGAGCCGGTATAGATATACTCGCGATAGACCTCGTCCGAGAACAGATACAGGTCATACTTCTTCACCAAATCACGTATGCGGTCCATCTCCCTGCGGGTATAGAGATAGCCGGTCGGGTTGTTTGGGTTGCATATCATGATAGCCCTCGTGCGGCTGTTTATAAGCTCCTCGAACTTCTCCACCTTGGGCAACGCAAAGCCCTCGTCTATCGTGGTGGCTATGGTGCGTATCTTTGCGCCGGCGCTGATAGCAAAAGCCATATAGTTGGCGTAGGCGGGCTCTGGCACGATTATCTCGTCGCCAGGGTTCAGACACGCCATGAACGCGAAGAGTATAGCCTCCGAACCGCCGCTGGTTATGATGATGTCGTCAGCTGTAACGTTGATATCATACTTGGCGTAGTATCCCACCATCTTCTCTCTCAGGGACAGATAGCCCTGCGAAGGCGAATACTCCAGTATCTTTCTGTCAACATTCTTCAATGCATCCAGCCCCACCTGAGGTGTGGGCAGGTCAGGCTGACCAATGTTCAGGTGATACACCTTGGTGCCGCGTGCCTTGGCTGCTGCTGCCAGAGGGGCCAACTTACGTATAGGAGATTCAGGCATCTCCACGCCTCGTGTCGATATTATCGGCATAACTTATAAATTTATTCTTGTTCTTACAGACGGAGAGTCCCTGCGGAACCCTCCTATAAAATTGTGTGCAAAGTTACACTTTTTTTTTATAATGTACAAACAACAGGCACCAAATTATAGTTTTTTTTAATTTGCGCATCACTCCGCGTCATCCGTAGCAGGGAAACCTATCGACTTTTTTGACAATGTTAACACAAGCACATCACGCAACAGCGACCTGACTGCAAACCTGAGCAGAAATTTAATTCAGCCTTCAAACAAATAGCCCTTGACTGCGAAACAAACGCCGACACATCTTCTGCATACATCCTGAAAAGTTCGAATTATCCTATCAGCCTATCTGTTTCTACCCTCAAAAAACTCGCATTTTCCCAAAGAAATTTATCTTCGGTCGCGTATAAATGTTAAAACGGCAATTTTACGCAACATTCTCGTTATGAACACGTTGGAATTTTAGTGTTAAAAAGGCTTGCTTTTCTTACCGTAAAATAGTTGAATAAATAAGATTAAACGTAAAGAAAACGCATCCAATCGAGTCTCAATTACCCTGTTGCAGACCTGCTTCGAGGGGGTAAACGAGTAACTTTAACAGGTCTGCTAAGTAACTTCAGCAGAGCCGAAGTTAATTTCCGCTTCCGGAAAACCAAAATTCACATTCCTAAATTGATTATTTTACATTTTTAGCAACTTTCCCGACAGCAAAAATTAGGTACAATTTTGGCAGACAATATCAAATTTGTCCTATCAAGCAATCATACTAAGCAAAACCTTTTACGAGCCAAGCTTTTCGACAATTTTCCTCCTTCAAATTTCAATTTTCATTTACTTCTCTTGCACATCTGAATTTTTTATTGTACCTTTGCACCGCTTTTTTATATATAGACAATGAGTGTAGAGATACGACAAGCCAATGACCGCAAGACGATGAATGATTTCATCGCCTTCCCTCGCAAACTGTATAAGGGGTCAAAGGAGTATATTCCAGACCTGGACAGCGACGTGAGGGATTTCTTCGATGCGAAAAAGAATGACAGCCTGCGGTATGCCCGCATTCAGCCGTTCGTAGCTTACCGCAACGGAGAATGCGTGGGACGCGTGGCAGCGCTCATAAGCAATCGGGCTAACACGAAATGGAACCGCAAGTCCGTACGCTTCACATATCTGGATTTCATTGACGACTATGAGGTATCGTCAGAGCTGTTGGAGACAGTAGAGCGCTGGGGACAGAAGCAGGGCATGAAGGTCTGCGAGGGTCCGCTGGGCATTACGGACTTTGACAAGGAGGGAATGCTGATAGAGGACTTCCACCTTGGCGGCGGCACCATGGAGTTTTGGAACTACCCTTACTATGTGGAGCACATGCGTCGTGCCGGCTACGACAAGGCCGTTGACTGGCTGCAGGTGCGTGTGAAGGTGCCCAAGGAGGTGCCGGCAAAGTACGCCCGTGTGGCTGCGCTGTCAAAGGAGATGTTCGGGCTGCACGTGGTGAAGGCAACAAAGAAGATGGTAATGAAAGAGGGATGGGGACAAAGGCTGTTCCACCTCTTCAACGAGGCATTCGCCCCGCTCTATGGCACATCGGTATTCAGCAATGACCAGATAGACGATTACCTGAGGCAGTACGTGCCCCTGCTGGATTTGGAGCTGGTGCCTTTCATCGTAAATGAGAAAGACGAAATCGTCGGCGCCGCAGTAACAGTACGCGACCTGTCACCGGCGCTGAACAAGTCAGGAGGACGCCTGCTGCCATTCGGATGGTACCATCTGGGCAAGGCCCTGCTGAT
This sequence comes from Prevotellaceae bacterium UBA2718, assembly GCA_002353975.1. Lineage (GTDB taxonomy): Bacteria > Bacteroidota > Bacteroidia > Bacteroidales > Bacteroidaceae > Prevotella. The sequence goes on along the minus strand of DEKQ01000104.1, from coordinate 30,887 downwards.
GAAGAAAGGCGACAAGGCACAGCTGATGCTCATCGCCGTCAGGCCCGACATGCAGGGACTGGGACTGAATGCGCTTATCTTCGACGACCTGATACCGATATACAACAGAGTCGGCATAAAATGGTGCGAGACGAACCCACAGCTGGAGACGAACGTGAAGGAGCTGTCGCAATGGAAGCCGCTGAACCCTGAGATGGTGAAGAGGCGCAGATGCTGGCAGAAGGAGATGAAGGGGTGAAGAGTGAAGAGTGAAGAGTGAGAGATGAGGGACGAGAGATGGATGAAGGTTTAGACTTAAAAAGCTTTAATATAGAATAATGAACAGAGTAGTAATTACGGGCATGGGTATATGGTCATGCCTCGGACAGACACTTGACGATGTATGTAAGTCGCTCTTCGAAGGACGCAGCGGCATTGTATTCTCACAGGAACGTAAGGATCTGGGCTTCCGCTCGGCATTGTGTGCCAACGTGCCAAAGCCAGACCTGAAGCCGTTCGTACCACGCAATATGCGACAGTTCATGCCTGAAGAGGCACAGTATGCCTATATGGCTACTAAGGATGCCCTTGAGGCAGCAAAGATAGATCAGGACTTTCTGGACACTCACGAGGTGGGCATCATCTATGGCAACGACTCCGTAGCCGAGGCAACGATGCGTGCCCTCGATAAGTTCCGTGAGTTTAAGGACACCTCAGCATGTGGCTCAGGAGCTATCTTCCAGTCTATGAACTCTACCATCACGATGAACCTCGCATGCCTCTTCAAGCTGCGCGGCATCAACCTGACATCATCAGCTGCCTGCGCCTCAAGCTCGCTGGCTATAGGCAACGCATACCTGCTGATAAAGAACGGTCTGCAGGACTGCATCATCGCCGGCGGCGGTCAGGAGGCAAACATGTATAGCATAGCATCCTTTGACGGCATTCAGGCATTCTCCACACGTGAGTCAGAGCCTACGAAGGCAAGCCGTCCGTTTGACAAGAACCGCGACGGCCTGGTGCCAGGCGGAGGTGCTGCAACGGTAATACTGGAGAGCTATGAGCACGCCGTAAAGCGCGGCGCACCTATACTGGCTGAGGTGATAGGATGGGGATTCTCTGGCAACGGAGACCATATCTCAACACCAAACGTGGCAGGTCCGGCACGCTCGCTGGAGCTGGCTATCAAGAATGCCGGAGTGGATGTGAAGGAGATAGGCTACATCAACGCTCACGCCACTTCCACACACGCCGGAGACGGACGCGAGGCAATGGCGATAGCACAGACATTCGGAGACTATAAGGTGCCTGTGACATCTACCAAGTCACAGACAGGACACGAGATGTGGGCTGCAGGAGCTGCAGAGTGTATCTACTCTATGCTGATGATGAAGAATGGTTTCATCGCAGGCAACATCAACTTTGAGGAGCCAGACGAGGAGACGTCATGCATCAATATCATACCAGAGACGAAGCAGGCACATTTCGATATGTTCCTGTCTAACTCATTCGGTTTCGGCGGCACTAACTCCACATTAATAATAAAGAACCTGTAATCCCATAAGGGAAAAGAAATTAACGAGTTATCGAATTAGCAAATCATTTTAGTATAAACCCAAAGAAAGTATTATGACAAGAGAAGACATTATCGCAAAGGTGAATTCAGTATTGGCAGAGGAGTTTGAGGTTGAGGAAAGCTCAATCACTCCAGAGGCAAACATCAAGAACACACTGGCACTGGACTCGCTGTCACTGGTTGACCTGGTGGCTCTCATCCAGTACACTTACAAGGTTAAGATTCCAGCAGAGGACCTTCCAAAGATCCAGACGTTCAACGACCTCTACGACTACATAGAGTCTCACGCCGCATAAGGTGATGACAATATATGAATTGATACCCCAGCGTCCACCTATCGTGATGGTGGATGAGCTGACACATGCTGACGGCGACGAGGCAACATGTGTGTTGACTGTAAGACCCGACAACTTCTTCATCGGTGCTGACAACCGCATGGAGGAGGTGGGGCTTATAGAGCACATTGCCCAGTCGGCGTCAGCCTTTGCCGGGCATAAGGCCATAGCAGAGGGTGCCACAGAACCTCCTGTGGGATACATAGGAGAGGTGAAGAACTTCCACCTGTACCACCGTCCACACGTGGGAGAGCACTTAGTAACGACAATCACTATGGGCGCAACAGTCGGCGGCGTGACAATCATCAGGGGCGAGACAAAGACCGATGATGGCATACCATGCGCCGACACCACGATGAAAATCTTCATAAGGGAGTAGCGAGGGAATGGATAATGCATTGCATTATGGATGAGAGTTTACATGCCTTCCGTTACGAAAATTGTACATGGTAAATGGTAAATTGTAAATTGTACATGGTAAATGGTACATAAAACGATGTTTTTAGAGAACAGATTTTATAGTGTAATAGAAGAGGGACGCGCGCTGCATGAGGCTATTTTTGTCGTGAGCATTCTGCCTGACTGCAATGTGTATGAGGGACATTTCCCCGGTAATCCCGTATGTCCGGGAGTATGTAATATACAAACTATAAAGGAGTGCGCCGAGAGTCTTGTAGGCAAAGAACTTACGATAAAGACTATTAAGCAATGCAGACTGACCGCCGTTGCTACGCCACAGGTATGTCCTGAGCTCACGGTGACAGTAAAAGAAGAAAAGAAAGAGGGAGGATACCTTATCACGGCAAGTATCCGTGACGACAAACAAGGATATATGGAATTGAAAGGCGAGTTCCAAATAAAATCTTAACGAATTAACTACGTTGACTCAATTATTTGTTAGCATATACCACTATTTCAGACACCATCGTGCAGCAATGTGGCTCTCGATGGTTGTTCTCTTTATTGTATCGGGATACTTCGCTTCGCAGATTCACCTTGAGGAGGACCTGAACAAACTGATGCCCTCGTCAAAGAATGCAGACGGCACGACGAAACTGGCCTTTGCAGACCTGCGCATCAAGGATAAGACATACCTGCTCTTTGAAAGCAAGTCCGCCAAGGCAACGCCTGAGGTACTGGCAAAGGTATGTGACGAGTTTGTAGATTCGCTGATGGCACGCGATGGTGCCCGTGACTCAGGGGCTCACGTTGTGGGCGACGTGTTCTACAGCCTGCCCGAGGATTTGGCCTTGGACGGCATATCATTCCTCACCGAGCACATCCCATCGTATATTGATACGGCAGCCTATGCCGCCTTCGACAGCCTTCTGGTGCCAGAAAGGCTGAAGAAGCAGATGGAGCAGAATGCCGCCGACTATGTCGCAGCCACCGAGGGTGACGACGAGGAGACGGCTGGAATGATGACATCGCTGCTCGCTATGGACCCCATAGGAATGCGTGGAGTGCTGATGAAGCAGTTTGAACCCATGCTGAACGCTACGGGAGGCAGCTACAAAACCATTGACGGACATTTCTTCGTGCCAGACAGCACGGTGTGTGTGGCATTCATTTCACCCAGCTTCTCGGCAACAAATACCGGTCAGGGGTCGCAACTCTTTGAAGACCTCAATGACCTGATAGAGACATTCCTCAAGGCTCACCCCGATGTAAAGGTGAGCTATTACGGCACCCCAGCAAGCGGGTACTACAATTCATCCACCATCAAGGGCGACCTCACCACAACGATAGCAGGCTCTCTCGTGATTGTCCTGCTCGTCATCTGCCTGTGCATGCGCAACTGGTCCACTATACCGTTGCTGATATTGCCTGTTGCCTTTGGTACGCTATTCGGACTGTCGCTGATGTATTTCATCAAGGGACAGTTCTCACTCCTCGCTTTGGGCATAGGAGCAATCGTGCTTGGAGTGGCGATGAGCTATGTGCTGCACATCATGGTACATTACAAATATACCGCCGACTCTGAGAGGGTGCTGAAAGACGAGACTGTACCGGTACTCTTAGGTTGTCTCACGACAATAGGCTCATTCATGGGACTCATATTCATCAAGACCGACTTGCTGCAGGACTTCGGACTCTTCGCTGCCTTCGCCATCGTAGGTACCACGGTGTTTGCGCTGGTATATCTGCCGCAGCTGCTGCCTATGGAAGACAACAAGGTGAACAGGAAGGCCTTTGCCCTGATAGACAGAATAAATAATTATCCATTTGAGAATAAGCGTCCGTTACTGATTGGCATGGCCGTTATAGTAACGGTAACATTAGGATTCTATGTATTCAAAGGGACAGAATTCGATTCTGACATGGGTAATCTGGGCTATCTCTCCGACAATACGGAATATGCGGAGAAGCTGCTGCGCGACAAGACCTATACCGAAGACAAGTCAAAATACTTCGCCTCACAGGGCAAGACGATGGAGGAAGCGCTTGAGAAGTTCTCACTCTTGTCAGACAAGCTCGACTCCCTCCAGCAGTTAGGATTGGTGAAGGACTATACTCACACGAACGCTATCTTCGTCCCCATGAAGGTGCAGCAGGAGCGCATAGATGCGTGGAAGGCATTCTGGACACCAGAGCGGATAGCGCAGGCGCGGCGTCTTGTGGCAGCTTATGCCCCACAGGCATTCCATAATGTGAAGACCGATGAAGGAGCGCTGAATACTGCAGAGTTCTATGAGCCTTTCTTTGAGATGATAGAGACAGACTACTCTCCCACTCCACTCTATGAGGCGGGACTCATTCCTGAGGGCTATCAATCCACGCTGATGGAACAGACGATGGCAGGCGATTGGCTGTGCTTCACATCCGTAAGATGTGCCAACGACTCCATTCGCGGCAACGATACCGACTACAACAGGATATGCAGCGCAATAGCCAATGAGCCGGGCATGATGGTGCTCGACACCTACTATTACACCACAGACGGTCTGAAGCAACTTAACAGCGATTTCAATATCCTGCAATGGATCAGCATGCTCTTCGTATTCATTGTATTGCTGCTTTCGTTCCGTTTCAACCTGCAATACACGATACTCGGCTTTATGCCAATACTCCTCTCATGGCTAATCGTGCTGGGAGCTATGGCGATATTCAATGTCAAGTTCAATCTTATCAACATCATCATATCTACATTCATCTTCGGTATCGGTGTTGATTATTCCATCTTTGTGATGAACGGACTAATAGCCGGGCGTACCGAAGATGGCTCACACTCCGTCCTGGCATATCACAAGACGGCCATCTTCTTCTCAGCATTCATCCTGATAGTGACGGTGGCATCAATGCTCTTTGCCAAGCATCCCGCCATACAGTCTGTCGGTTTCGCCACACTCGTAGGCATGGTAGCGGCAGTAGTGCTGTCTTACGTCATGCAGCCTGCCCTGTTCAAAAAAACAAGAAAGAAATGACCCTCAGACAACACATAACACTCTTGCTGCTCTTGCTTTTCACCATTCCCTCTCATGCGGTGATGAAGGAAGACAGTCTTGCCAATACGTTAGCGATACTGCGCAATGAGCTGACTGTATATCACAATGACTACAGCGCCCGGCAGACAATAATGAAGCAGACGAGCCAGCGCGTCTTCAGACAGCTGATGCAGACCATGCAGCGCAGCAACCAGAACGCCCTGATGCTCTATTCGCAGAACGATGGATATGTCTTTGACCTCACATACGCCTGCCATGAGGCAATAGAGCAGTATCGCGAGTTCAAGGCACACCTCATACCGTTCCGTTCCTTCGTTGAAAAGAGCGACAATGAGGTGGAGCGTATGGACAGTCTGATCAACAGCCTCAAGTCGCTGCCCGTGATGATTCTCAACGAGAAAGGCAAGACGGACAGGAACGTGTGCCTCGCGCTGGCGGTCAACACAAGGCGTATGCTCGTGGAAGACAGGGACCAGCTGAACGAGTACATCACTTACTATAAGATGACGGAGAACAGGTTGCAGTACCTTAACGACTACGCCAATAAGAAATACTCCGACATACAGAGCAGCATCTTCACCAACGGCAGCAACAACTATCTCGTCATCCTCTCACGTCTGCGCTCATACCTGACAGAGACGAAGGAGACTATAGACAAGAAGTACACCTACTATGACAACGTGCGCTCACAATGGGACAGCAGATGGATTGTCGGTGTCTTCATGGTCATCATATTCTACGGATTCATCTCCATCATCCTCAACCAGTTGCTTGTGAGATGGCTCGCCACAAGGCTCATAAGGAAAGGTGCCTTCTCATCGTTCGCAGAGTCCTTCATGGCAAAGCGCACCATGATTATATTGGCATCAACATCCATCACCTTTGCCATTCTGCTTGGCATAGTGCAGGCACTCTCCACACAGAACTTCCTCATTATGGCCTCGTCGCTGCTCGTGCAGTTTGCGTGGCTTCTCAGCGTCATAATACTGTCCATCATGCTCCGGGCAAAGGCAGAACAGTCCATCAGGACCCTGTCGCTCTATATGCCGCTGTTGGTGAATGGATTTATTGTCATCAGCTTCCGCGTGGTGCTGATTCCTAATGCGCTGGTAAATCTTATCTTCCCGCCGATACTGTTGATATGCAGCATCTGGCAATGGCACGTCATGAGGGGCGTTGGTGACAACGTGGCACGCAGCGACAAGGGATATGCCGGTTTCTCACAGCTTATCTTCATCGTGTCACTCGTTTGCTCTGCTATAGGATACACTCTCCTGTCGGTGCAGATACTCATCTGGTGGATCATGCAGCTCACCTGCATACTCACCATCACATGCCTGAGAGACTGGTACAAGGAATATGCTAAGAAGAAGAAACACGACGAACTGCCCATCACACAGACCTGGCTGCAAAGCGCCATATACCTGATTGTGCTGCCTGTTGCCGCCATAGCCTCCATAGTATTCAGCATCTATTGGGCCGCAGACGTGTTTAACCTCAGCGACATCACGCTGGCTCTCTTCAAATTCAACTTCCTTGAATTGCCTAACTTCAAGGCCAGCATCTTCTCCATAGCACAGGTGGCAACGCTATACTGCGTCTTCAACTATCTGAACAAGACGGCTAAGGCATTTGCAAAACATTTCCTGGAGCAGAATGATCCTACGAACGCAGCACAGCGGTTTATGATGGTGAAGAACATACTGCAGATTCTCATCTGGGGTATCTGGTTCCTCATCTCACTTGCCATCTTCGACATCTCAAGCACATGGCTCGTAGTTATCTCCGGAGGACTCTCCACTGGTATCGGCTTTGCATCTAAGGACATACTGGAGAATATCTACTATGGCATCTCACTCATGACGGGACGCATCAAGATTGGTGACCTCATAGTGTGTGACGGCGTCAGAGGTACCGTCTCAAGCATCTCTTACACATCAACGATGATAGACACCATAGATGGCTCGGTCATAGCATTCACCAACTCACAGCTCTTCACGAAGAACTACAAGAACATGACGCGCAACCACGGATATGAGTGCCATATCCTGGATGTAGGCGTGGCGTATGGCACAAATATCAAGCAGGCACGACAGGTCATCATAGATGCTGTAAGCGGACTGCCAAACATCAACAAGAGCCGAGGAGTGAAAGTGGTGCTGAAGGAGTTTGCCGACTCAGCCCTGATACTGAAGGTCGTTGTGTGGGTCAACGTGTTCACACAGTTCTCTGACGATGGTGTGATACTGGAAGCTATCTATGAGGCCCTGAATGAACACAACATCGAGATAGCATTCCCACAACTTGACCTGCACATCAGGAGGGATAATTCCTCCCCTGCCCCCCGCGAGGAAGAGGATTTAAGAGAAATGAGAGAGAGTGACAAGAATATGCATTGACAATAATGCATCACAAACGAAAAATATGCCAAGAAGAACCATCATAATCTCATTGTTACTCTCTGCGCTGTCCGTAGCAGCATGGAGCGAGAGTTCCGATACTCTGATAGCACGCACATTAGAAGAAAATGGCATCACATTCTCTAAAAACAACAGCGTGACATTGCTGACATGCGGGCAGGAGAAATTTGATGATATGTTTGCTGCGCTGAGACAAGCTACGAGCAGCATACACATGGAGTACTTCAACTTCCGCAACGACTCCATAGGTAACGCACTCTTTGACCTGCTTGGCGAGAAAGCACGTCAGGGCGTGGAGGTGCGTGTCATCTTTGATGCCTTTGGCAATATGTCAAACAACAGGCCGCTGAAGAAGGAACATCTCAGCGCCATAAGAAACAGCGGAGTGGAGATACACATCTATGACCGCACCACATTCCCCTGGATAAACCACGTGTTTCACCGTGACCACCGCAAGATTGTGGTCATTGACGGACAGATAGCCTACACAGGAGGAATGAATGTAGCAGACTACTACATACACGGTACAGAGAGGGTGGGCTCATGGCACGACATGCATTGCAGGATAGAGGGCGACGAGGTCAGCACTCTGCAGCGCATCTTCCTGCGCATGTGGAACAAGACGGCAAAGCAGAACGTAAGCGGCATACAATACTATCCATCCTATCCCCCACGAACAGATTTCAAGGGGCTGAAGAAAGACACTACTGCCACAGCGGGACACAAAATGGTGGGAATCATAAACCGCGAGCCGAATGAGACGAACAAAATCATGAGGCAGTTCTACATAGCGTGCTTTGACAACGCAAAGGACAGCATCAAACTGATAAATCCATACGTTTCGCTGACACATTCTGTGAAAGCTGCTATGAAGAGGGCGCTGAAACGCGGCGTGAAGGTGGAGTTCATGATATCAGAGAAGAGCGATATCCCCATGATGCCAGACGCCTCGTTCTATAATCTCCACAAGATGATGAAACGCGGAGCAAAGGTCTATATATACCAAGGAGGATTTCACCACACGAAAATCATCATGGTTGACGGCAAGACATGTACCGTAGGCAGCTGCAACCTCGACTCACGCTCCCTGAACTGGGACTATGAGGAGAATGCCGTCATACTGGACCGCAACACCACGATGGAACTGACGCGACTCTTCGAGGCCGACAAGAAGAAGTCTTTCATCCTGACACCAGAGGTATGGGACCAGTGGCGCACATGCGGACAAAAGACCGTTGGCTGGCTCTCGCAACTGCTCAGCACATGGATGTAACGTAACGAACTAACATAAACAATTTTCCCATCCCCCGAGGGGACACAGGAGGGGGCATAAAGAGATATGAACTACGATCAACTTGTAATGGACAATATGGGCTTCATCGTAAGCCTTGCCGAGGAATATCATAACAAGCACCGTCAGGTGGACCTGGATGACCTCGTCAGCGAAGGCACGCTTGCCATGCTGCATGCGGCACGCAAATGGGACCCTGAGCGTGGTGTGCGGTTCGTCAACTATGCCGTGCGTGACGTTCGAAAGGCTATGGAGCGACTGCTGCCCGAAGAGGTGATAACGACTGAGGCGCTGCCAGAAAAACTGAAGGCAGGCAAGCCACACACAGACGACGCAGCAGAACGGGGTGACTTTGAGGCGTCAGTCTTCCCCGCTCTGGGTTTTCTCAACGAAAGAGAGCAGTATGTCATCACATCCTATTACGGAATAGACATCGATGACCGCATGACAATGGCTGAGATAGCACAAGAGATGCAAGTGACCCGTTCAAGAGTCAGGCAGATACGCAAGACGGCTGAGAGGAAGATGAGACGCATACTGAACCACAACGTATTTATATAAAAACATACACGATTAAACATAACACTAAGAAAATGCTACACTTAAGACAGACAATCATACTGGCCCTGATGATGCTGCTCTCCGTTGCAGCCAAAGCGGAGAACGCGTACATCTATGGCATAGCATTCTCTCCAACTGACTCAGTAATCTACATGACTGACATTAGAATGTTGGAGAACGTGACAATAAATAAGAAGACTCTATTCCTCGCATCTCGTAACGAGTATGCCTCTCAAATGAAGAAATACATGGAGAGCATCGGAGTGAACGACTATGTTTGTGCCACGGTGTATAAGCCGACATACAAACAAATCTACACTGACTACACAAAACTGAAGAAGCAATACGAGAAGAAAGGAATACTGATCAACACCATTGACCAGCTGAAGTTCCAATTTCAACCCATTGTGGAACCCAAATGACCTACAGCATAGGCGGACATATCATCATAATACACGCTCCTGGGCAGCTGCTCCGGCAGTTGCTGCCATCGTTCACGCCGTTTATCGTGGATACCCATGACGAAGCTCATGAGGCTCAGGCAACCATGCAGTTGTATTTGGACAACAATCCTGCGACTGACAGGGCCGCAAGCCATAAAGTCAACACAGCTGCAGAAGTAGCCGGTGAGGATGAAGCGAAACGGTTTGTCCGCGACGTAGATACGGGCAACGGCATCACACGCGTGGAGAGATATAACAACGGGGCATACCGATTCCTGATACATAGCATTGAGGGTAAGGAATGTGCCCTGCTCACCAGCTCTGCCGACTTTGCTCAGTGTCATTGCACCATTCTTGCAGACACGGAGATATGGCAGTCTTTCGCGCTCAACAACGCAATGATGCTCGCTTACGCCTTCAGCACCGCATCACAGGACACGCTGCTGCTACACGCCTCTGTCGTGAGGTATCAGGGTAAGGCCTACGCCTTTACAGCTCCCTCCGGCACAGGAAAGAGCACACAGGTGGCTAACTGGCTTAGGGCCATCGACGGATGTGACCTGATAAATGATGACAACCCTATCATACGCATGATGCCAGACGGGAAGCCAATGCTATACGGCTCACCATGGAGCGGAAAGACTCCCTGCTACCGTAACGTGGAGACGCCATTAGGAGCCATCATTAAAATAGAACGTGCCGACAGTGACTACACCACCCCACTTTCGCCTCTCAAAGCGTTCTCAATACTCATCACCTCGTGCTCGTCAATGAAATGGGACGAAGAAATACACGACAGGACCTGCCAGACCATCTCTGCAATAGTGGGAAGCACCAAGATGATGACACTACACTGCACACCAAACACATCATCAGCAATAGTATGCAAAGACGCTCTCTACACGTAAGCAACGAAATACTGATACCCGAAATTGCAGAGCTCATCAATCAGGGCCATACGGTCACACTGCCACTGCGAGGATATAGCATGAGGCCTTGGCTGGAGGACGGGAGAGACAAGGCGCTGCTCGCGCCGGCACCTGAGACGCTGAACATCGGGGATGTGGTACTGGCTGAGATTTCCAAAGCGAGGTATGCCCTGCACCGCATAGTAGAAATATCTGACAGAGGAATAACACTCTGCGGAGACGGCAACATGACTCCCGAACACATACGACGCTCCGATGTCATAGCCATAGCAACAGGCTTCTACAGGAAAGGCAGCAGCACACTGAGTCCGGTGAAAGGCAATAAGGCATACACGATATACTGGAAGACGTGGATAGCACTAAAGCCACTGAGAAGATACTTGCTGTTCATATACAGGATGTGCAGGTAAGTCAGAATTAACAACAGATAATTTCGCAAACCAAAGAAAAATAATAAACGTCAATGCAAGTAAAACAAGGCTTCAAACTCAAGGAAGTGTGCGGTGAGCGCATACTCGTACCAATGGGAGAAAACAATGTGGATTTCTCCAAACTCATAGCCCTCAACGAGTCGTCTTATCTGCTGTGGAAACGCATGGAAAAAGGTTCATTCACCGCAGATGATCTCGTCAACCTACTCTGCGAGGAATACGAAGTGTCACCCGACGTGGCCATAAAGGACGTAGATAACCTCATCAAGCAGTACCGCTCTGAGGGCGTCATAATAGATTAATGGAGAGGAAACGGGTTAAGGAAATAAGTAACGAAGTAACACAAAAACCAAAATAACATATATGTACAGAACAAACACCTGCGGAGAACTCCGCATCGACAACGTCGGCCAGACCGTCACCTTGGCCGGCTGGGTGCAAGGCATTCACAACCTCGGAGCCCTCACCTTCATCGACCTGCGTGACCGTTATGGCATCACACAGCTCGCATTCAACGAAGAAGCATCGGACGAGCTGAAGCAGCTCGCCTCAACACTCGGAAGAGAATACGTTGTTCAGGCAACGGGAACCGTAGAAGAACGCTACTCAAAGAACAAGAAACTGCCTACCGGAGACATTGAAATCATAGTCAGCAGCCTGAACATCCTCAGCCCAAGCGACACGCCTCCTTTCACCATAGAAGACAACACCGACGGTGGTGACGAGATACGCATGAAGTACAGATACCTGGACCTCAGGCGCTCTTGCGTGAGGAAAAATCTGGAGCTGAGACACAAGATGACTATCCTCATACGCAACTTCCTCGACTCACGCGATTTCATAGAGGTGGAGACACCTATCCTCATCGGCTCGACACCAGAGGGAGCACGTGACTTCGTCGTACCATCGCGCATGAATCCAGGACAGTTCTACGCCCTTCCACAGTCACCTCAGACCTTGAAGCAGTTGCTCATGGTGGCAGGATTTGACCGCTACTTCCAGATAGCAAAATGCTTCCGCGATGAAGACCTGCG
>DEKQ01000104.1:8727-18427 GCA_002353975.1 Prevotellaceae bacterium UBA2718 | reverse complement strand
ACACAGATAGACTGCGAGATGTCTTTCGTGGATCAGGATGATGTCATCGACATCTTTGAAGAGATGGTGCGCCACATCTTCCGTGAGGTGCGAGGCGTTGAACTGCCAGCCAAGCTGAGACAGATGACGTGGCAGGAGGCAATGAGCAAGTACGGCTCCGACAAGCCTGACCTGAGATTTGGAATGGAGTTCGTAGAACTTGATGACGTGCTGAAGCTCGGAACCTTCGCCGTGTTCGACAACGCCGCATACATCGGTGGCATCTGCGCTCCAGGCTGTGCCTCATACACACGCAAACAGCTGGATCAGCTCACAGACTTCGTAAAGAGCCAGCAGGTAGGTGCAAAGGGACTCGTCTATATCAAAATCGGCGAGGACGGAAGCATCAAATCCTCTGTAGATAAGTTCTACACTCCGGAGCAGCTGCAGGCTGTAGCACAGAAGATGAATGCCAATCCTGGCGACCTCATCCTCATCCTCTCAGGCGACAATGCCAACAAGACACGCGTGCAGCTCTGCTCTCTCCGACTGGAGATGGGCCGCAGGCTGGGACTCATGGACAAGGATAAGTTCGAGTGCCTGTGGATTATCGACTTCCCACTCTTCGAATGGAGCGACGAGGAGCAGCGCCTCATGTCAACACACCACCCATTCACAATGCCTAACCCCGATGACATCCCCCTACTCGACTCCGATCCTGCACGCGTAAGAGCCAAGGCATACGACTTCGTCTGCAACGGAATAGAAGTGGGAGGCGGTTCGCTGAGAATACATGATAGCAAGCTGCAGGCCAAGATGTTCGAGGTGCTCGGCTTCACCCCCGAGAGAGCCGAGGCACAGTTCGGCTTCCTCACCGGAGCATTCAAATATGGAGCGCCGCCACATGCAGGACTCGCATTCGGTCTCGATCGTTTTGTCAGCATCATGGCCGGACTGGACAGCATCCGTGACTGTATCGCGTTCCCAAAGAACAACAGCGGCAGAGACGTGATGCTCGATGCGCCATCAGCCATCGATGACAGTCAGCTCAACGAACTGAAAATCTCGCTGAAAGCATAAAAGAACAGCAACTATCACAGACGAAAAAAGCATAACGACGAAAAAAGTATCGTGTTATGCTGACAATATGGCAGCGGTGAGGCTCTTCATATCATGTAGCACCATCGCTGCCCCTTCGTTTCTAAGCGCCTCATCGGGCAACGGTCCCGTATTCACCGTAATAGTGAAACACCCCGCTGCCACGGCAGAACGCACCCCAAGCGGGGCATTCTCCACTACGATAGTCTGCTCAGGCAAAATCTCCTTACCTAATAGCTGACAGGCCTTACTTATGCCCTGAAGATAAGGATCAGGTGCGGGCTTGCCACGTCTCACGTCATGGGCACTTACGATAAGCCCCGGTGTAAGTGTGGCACTGAAATCACTTGCCAGACGTGAAAGCAGGGTCTTCTGCCCACTGCCTGTCACTACGCCAATGTGTATGCCCAGACCGCGTAATGCAGCATGAACATCCATAATGCCGGGAACAAACGTGGGTGCTGTCATACTGGCGTATGCGGCAGACTTGGCACGATACATCTCCTCTGCCTCTGACTCCGCGATTTCTCTGCCCCATTGTTGACGCGCAAGCTGCATGATAACCTCTACTCCACGCATGCCCTCACAGGCATAAGCTTCTTGCTCTGACATTTCAATGCCATAGGCTGACATCGACTCATGCCACGCACGTGCATGGTTGGGCATGGAGTCATAGAGAACTCCGTCCATATCAAAAAGTGCAAGTTGCACTTTATTCTGTATCAGTTGGCACAGCTTTTGCAATCTATATAGCGTTTTTAGTTTACTAAAGCAACGCATTATCACGAGAATTATTTTATAATACGGTTAAAACAAACAATAAGATGTCAAAAGGTAACATCGGGGTTACGACAGAGAACATTTTCCCCGTCATCAAAAAGTTTCTCTACAGCGATCATGAGATTTTCGTCCGCGAGATGGTGAGCAATGCCGTTGATGCGACGCAGAAGCTGAAGGCCCTTGCTGCCACTGGCGAGTACAGCGGCAGCCTGGACAATCTGAAGGTCAGCGTAAGCATAGACAAAGAGGCTGGAACCCTGACATTCTCTGACAATGGCGTCGGAATGACAGAAGAGGAAGTAGATCGCTACATCAACCAGATTGCCTTCTCAGGCGTAACAGACTTCCTTGAGAAGTATAAGGACACAGCGACGAGCATCATCGGCCACTTCGGCCTTGGATTCTATTCATCCTTCATGGTGTCTGACAAGGTGGAGATCGTTACAAAGTCATACAAAGAGGGCTCACAGGCTGTGAAATGGTCATGTGACGGTTCGCCGGAATATGAGATAGAGCCTTGCGAAAAGGCTGAGCACGGCACAGACATCATCCTTCACATGAGCGAGGAGGGCAAGGAATTCCTCAATGAAGGAAAACTCTCCATGTTGCTCAACAAATACTGCAAGTTCATGGCCATCCCTGTAGTGTTTGGCAAGAAGCAGGAGTGGGACAAGGACGAGAAGAAGATGAAGGATACAGACGAGGACAACGTCATCAACACCACTGCCCCGCTATGGACCCAGCAGCCGTCATCACTGAAGGACGAGGACTACAAGAACTTCTATCGTGCCCTGTATCCTATGGGTGACGAGCCACTCTTCTGGATACACCTCAATGTGGACTTCCCGTTCCACCTCACCGGCATCCTCTACTTCCCACGCGTACAGTCAAACATCGACCTGCAGCCAGGAAAGATACAACTCTACTGCAATCAGGTGTTCGTAACAGACCAGGTCGAGGGCATCGTGCCACAGTTCCTCACACTGCTCCACGGTGTTATTGACTCGCCGGACATTCCGCTGAATGTCAGCCGTTCATACCTGCAGAGCGATGCCAACGTGAAGAAGATTTCCACCTATATCACCAAGAAGGTGGCGGATCGTCTCGCCGGCATCTTCAAGAGCGACCGTGCCGACTACGAGAAGAAATGGGATGACCTGAAGATCTTCATCAACTTTGGCATGCTGACCGATGAGTCTTTCTATGACCGTGCAAAGGACTTCGCTCTGGTGAAAGATGCCGACGGTAAGTACTTCACCCTCGAGGAGTATAAGACCCTCATCCAGAGCCAGCAGACCGACAAGGACGGCAACCTCGTATATCTCTATGCCAACAATGCCGATGAGCAGTATTCTTACATAGAAAACGCCAAGGCTAAGGGTTACAGTGTGCTTATTCTTGACGGAAGTCTCGACACTTCTGTCGTTTCCATGCTGGAACAGAAATTGGAGAAGTCCCGCTTCACCCGTGTGGATGCAGACATCATAGACCGCCTCATCGTTAAGGAGGAAGCTAAGGAGTCCACCCTCTCAGAAGATGAGCGCAAGGCACTGACAGAGACATTCAACTCCAAGTTGCCTACACTCGACAAGACCACCATCACCGTGGAGGTCTCATCAATGGGCGAGGCAGGTGCTCCGGCTGTACTGACTCAAAACGAATACATGCGACGCATGAAGGACATCTCGCGTTATCAGAGTGGCATGGGATTCTATCAGCAAATGCCTGACACCTACTCCCTTGTGCTGAACAGCGACAACGATACAATCAAAGCCATTCTGGCAGATGCCAACGGCAAAGACGATACAATAGAACAAATCATTGACCTCGCCCTGCTGCAGAACGGTCTGCTAAAGGGTGCGGCTCTTGATAAATTCATCAAGCGGTCATACAAGCTGACAAAATAAAATTCTCACTCACACCCCACTGTCAGCATAAGCTACAGAGGGGACATACACAAATAAAGCATCCGGCGCAATTCTAAATAGAATCACGCTGGATGTTTCTTTATCAGAGCACTGTATGTAGTATTTCCTGACTTCGGCGGTTTTAACATTTCCGAGGGGGTAATCCACCTGAAATATACTCCAAGAAATTGCACTTCTATCTTGAAAGTATACACGTAGAGTTAGCACCTGCACGTCTAATCAATTTAATTTTTCGTGGTATTATTGCGTGATTGTGAAACAGAGGAAGGCGATACACCCTCTACTTTCTTAAAAATGCGGGAGAAATACTTGGGGTCGGAAAAACCGCTCCTGTATGCCACCTCAGAGACGGACAGCCCGCCTGCCTGCAGCAGCTGTCTGGCATAGGCTATGCGGTAGTGGGTGAGGTAGTCCTGCGGACTAAGTCCCGAGAGTTCCTTGAAGCGAGAGAAGAAGGTGGTGCGGCTCATGCCCATCTCTGCTGCTATGGAGGGAATGGTGAGTGTTTCGTCGCTTATATGATTGTCTATATACTGGCGCACTCTCTCTAACAGGTCGTCTTTGTTCTCCCTGATGAGTGGTGCTACGTTATGGATAAACTCCATGCGCTGTTTTATTATCTCTTCCTGCGAGCGCATCTTGAGATGAAGACGGTAGATGTATGCCCAGAGCAGGGCTATGCCGCCTATGATGACTGCGCCTATGGCGATATAGAGGAGCAGTGCCCAGGGCGTCTCCCAGAAGGTGGGCTCTACGTAGAGCGTTATGTTGCGGAAATTGCTGCACCATATCCCCGAGGCGTTGGTGGAACGCACCTGTATGGTGTGATAGCCTGCGCTGAGATTAAGGAAGCTGAGCCTGTTGTTCTCACCCTGCATTATCCATGTGCTGTCGCCTGCCATGCGATAGGCATATTTTATCTTCTCGTACGGCTTCATGGTGAGCGTAGCGAGATGTACTATGACGTCGCGCTCATGGCTGGCGAGTCTTATCGTGTCGGTCATATCGGCATCATAGGCTGTGTTCTTTCCCTCTACGGTGAGTGTGGCTATGGCTATGCGTGGTGCTTCTCCGTCTGGTCGCAGCTGCCGGGGATTCCATGATATGATGTCGTCATCGGCGGCGGCTATGAGGTTGCCATTGGCGTCTCTTACTATCTCGGCAAAGGTCATGGAGGGCGACTGCCAGTTGTAGAACACGGTGCGCTCCTTGTTAAGCATGGCTATAGAGTGGGGATAGGCTATCCACAGATTGTCGCTGTCATCGCCCGTTATGGATAGGGGGGCATCACTCGGAGCAAGGTTTTCCTTGTCATAGACGGTGAAGACGGCACTGTCAGAGAGCAGAGCCCTGGCACTGGTGCGGCATATTCCCGCGCTCGGCGTAAGACAATAGACGTAGCCTCGCTTGTCCTGATACATCATCATTATCTCGTTGTTAGAGAGACTGTGTACGTCGTCGGCTCGCCTCTCGTTGTGATATACCCGTTTCGTATGCTTATGCTCCGACTTGCCGGCTTGCCAGGGCAAGAATGCATATATACCTTTGCTCGTGCCCACGCACATGATGCCCTCACGGGTGCAGAGGAGCGAGCGGATATTGAGCGAGCGCTCATCGGCAGGCAACCAGGAGAGGCTGTTATTCTTGTTTATAAAACGGACTCCATTCCCATTAAAGTTCGCGCTATTCGTCTGTGGCTCACCAAGCTTCGCAGTCCCGTTAATCACTACCCTGTTCAGCCCTCCGCTATAGGTGCCTACCCAGAGGTTGCCCTGCTTATCTTTTGTCATGCAGAAGACATCGTTGGCTGACAGGGAGTATTTGTCCCTGGCATTGTGCAAGAACTGCTCCACCTTGTAGTCTCCATTTTCATTCTCAGGCGTCAGGCGGTATAGTCCTCGCTCCTTTGTGCCAACCCACATGGTGCCGTCTTTCATTTCCTCTATGGCATAGACCGTTCCGAGGTCGTACTCCCTGCCCCACACCGTGAGCTTGCCCCTTGTGTCGCCCACCCACAGTCTGTTTTTGGAGTCCATAAAGAGAGTGCATGGCGAGATATACATTCCCCACTGCCTGAACCACCTCTTGCGCAGGCTTATCCTGTCCAGTCCGTCTTCGCTGTCATAAAGCCACACGCCTGCCTCTCTATCTACAAAGGTGCGCCCCACCTGTGGCTGATACCACGAGCCGTCGTCCTGCATCACGTGGTGGAGTTCTCCGCTCCCGTCAGAGTTCCCGTCATAATAGCAGAGCCCGCCGTCTTTTGCCATAAGGAGGGTGGTGAATGAGGCTGGGGAGCGAGAGGGGAACGTGGCAAAGAACCAGCTGTCATGCTTGTTCTCATAGATCCCATCATCATGGGGCTCCATGATTTGCAGCTCGCCAAGAGAAACAGGCAGCAGCATGGCCCCCTTGAGGTTGGTAATCATCCAATAGTTCCCCATTTCATCGCGGAAAAGTCTCTTTACGGATTCTATCTTCTCCTTGTATCTGTATGTCTGCCACTTGCTCTTATGACACGTGAGCAGTGCCTCGCTGGTGGCTACAAGCAACTTGCCTTCGTCGCCTGCCAGTCTGAGGATTTTGTCGGTCTTGATGGGCAGGCGGACTCTGCGCATTTTCCATGTCTGGGTGTTCAGGTGCCATAGTTCACCGTTCTTCGTTGCAAGGAAGACGCACCCCTCTGCCGTTTCCTTCCAATAGTCGAAGCGCTTCTTGGGAAACGAAACCCTCAGTCCTGGCACGGTGATGCCACCCTCAGACAGTATCCACGCCAAACCCCGACTGTCCTCGTTGATACTGAGTATCTTGCCTGCTTTCAGCCTTCCGTTGGCGGCTGAGTAGAGGCGTGCCGACTCTTTAGGATTGTCTATGCTCACCCTGATAGCCACGTCGCCCTCTGCCTGCAACCACACATAGCCGCTCCTCACAGGGTATATCTGGTGTACTTTGTAGGTATGACCTGTGGCTTGCTCTAAATGCTGTGTTACGTCTATGAAGGTGGACGTGGTGACGTCGAAACAATACGGATGGTAGAAGGAGCGACACCACACGTTGCCCCTGGTGTCTATCTTAACGGCGTCCAGACGGTCGTAGGGCATCATGGTGCCGTCGCCAGGGTGGGTCTTGAAGGAGCGGAACTCCCTGCCGTCATACCTGAACAGTCCGCCCCAGGTGGATAGCCACAGGAAGCCTCGCTCGTCCTGCGCTATGCCTGTCACCTTCTCCTTCAGCATACTCCTGCTGATGTTCCATTCGGGTACGGCATGAGCTGCTGACGACTGCAGGAGAATCATCAGCAGAGCGACAAGGATTATCTGTAAGCGACAGTTCACGGGGGCAAAGGTACAAAAAAGAAAGGCAACTACCAAATGAGGTGTTGCCTTTTATGTTTTCAGGGGTTTGTTTTTTTATCTCATTACCTTCTTGCCGCCCACTATCACTATGCCGCGATAGCCGTCAGACACTTGCTGACCGGCGAGGTTAAATGACCTCTCTCTGGCTTCCCCAAGTGAGGAGTAATCATGCCGGGCATTTACATTATTTATCCCTGTAACCACAGGCGAGAGGGCTATATAGTAAAGGTAAGACTCGCTTGAGGTACGCTTGATGGTGTAGGTGCCAGCCTCGGCAAGGGCGGTGGTGACAGTATTGTTGTCTGGTATTGTAATCTCTTGCATTTCGTTAATCTTTATACGCTTGCCGGCAGAGTTCGCGAAATAGAGGATGAGGTTCATGGGCTGGGCTATGCTGAAGGTAATGCTTGAGCTTGAGCCCATCTTGACACATTCGTTGTATGTGGTGCCGCCAATAGTTACTGTGCCCTTGCTGTTGCTGGTCTGACCTACGATAGTAAAGCCCTTAGAGGCATCGTTGATGAGGTCGATGACGTATCCGCCCTGCGTAGCCTCAGATGGTGTGGGAGTTGGGTTGTCGCCACCTTCACCGCCTTCGCCTCCTTCTTCACCACCCTCGTCGGCAGGCTTCTCGCCGTCGCCCTGTATGCTTACCACCTTACTTTCGTAGGCAAGGATAGCCTCCTTGAGAGCTGGTATGATTTCGTGGTTCTTATCTTCAGTAGCATTATCGAAGGTCCACTTGATGTCGCCGCCGTTCATGCGTCCCGCGTAGGTGGTTACTATCTCTGCTACCTGTTCTGGAGCATCGGGGGTAGAGCTGTACATGCCATCGGCAGTGTCGAAGTTGTCATATATGTGACCGCCCCTCTTTGCTGCGGCGGTCTCAGGCACCTTGTCGCTACGTTCCTGTACGAGCCATGCGTCAAACTCCTGGGCGTTGTCAGTCTGATATGACAGGCGCAGCTCTATGGTAGTATTCTCCACCTTATTATTATATGCCTTGCTCATGCCTCCAGGTTGACCTGAGAATGTACCCTTCTCTGGCTGGCTGGCATAGGTATAGTCTGTACCCTGACCTGCTATCATCATAGGTCGCTGCAGATTGCGAAAGTAGTTGCATTCGATGAATGCGTTTGATACTTCTGTGCAACCTATGCCGTAGGTGGCATTGCCATCGTAGTAGTTGTTGTAGATGTGGGCTGTGGTGTGATTGAGACGTGGACAGCGTGAGTCGCAGTGGTCAAACCAGTTGTGGTGGAAGGTAATCAGCAGGTTGGTCTCCTCCTTTGTCGCACCACCGCATCCCATCACCTTGCCTGAGTCGAAGAAGTGGTTGTAGGAAATAGTGGTGAGCGTAGAGCGATACTTCATGTCGATAGAGCCGTCGCCCTTCACCTGGTCGGCATCTGCTCCTGGCTTGCCATAAAAGAAGTCGCAGTTGTGAATCCAGTCGTGATAGTTGTCTGTATCCATAGATACTGCATCATCGCCAAAGAGCATTATGCCGAGATTGCGCACCTCTATGCCCCTTGAACGCTTTAAGCCTACGCCATAGCCATAGAGAGCAGCATCATCGCCAATACCCTCAAGGGTTATGGACTCGATAGAGCAGTCGGTGGCATTCTTGCCCTCAAAGTAGAGGTAGTTGTCGTCCTTCAGTCCGCTTATGTCGGTACTCTTCACCGTGCCTACTATGCGTACTATCAGCGGGGTGTGGGTCTTGTCCTTGCCACACGCACTGAGGATGTTCGTCAGTCCAGTGTAGGTATTCACGTTCTTGCCGTCGCTCACGTCGCAGGTGACGGTGTTTGCCGTGTTTGCTGTAACATATATGATTTTTGCGTTAGCCTTAGGTGTACCGTCCATATTATAGCCACCAGGCACAACACCCCCGGTGAAGGCATAGCCCTCACGGTTTTGCGCCTTTACTGTTACGCTCTGCGCAGCTGATGTAGCGATTTCTGCCCCCTTGTCGTCATAAGCCTTTACTACAAGACTGTACGTACCAGCCTTGAGACCAGGAATATCACAACGAACATAGTCGCTATACGAGCGAATGAGCATGTCGTCTGCCTTACCGCTGATGTTCTCGCCAGAATAGCTGACGCTATACTTCGTGGCACCGCTGACGGAAGTCCATTGCAGCATGGCTGTTTCCAGCCATCCCTCAC
This sequence comes from Prevotellaceae bacterium UBA2718, assembly GCA_002353975.1. Taxonomy (GTDB): domain Bacteria; phylum Bacteroidota; class Bacteroidia; order Bacteroidales; family Bacteroidaceae; genus Prevotella. The sequence goes on along the minus strand of DEKQ01000104.1, from coordinate 9,112 downwards.
TCTTGGTTACGTTGACACCTGTCTGGGCATACATACCTGCCATACATGCAAGCAAAAGCGCAATTAAATAAGTTCTTTTCATTTTTCTTCTTTGTGTGATATTGTTTAGATTGTAATTTTTGTAACTGCCTGCAAAGTTACTCTCTTTTCTTTTTCCTCAGGTGGACTAATATACGAAAAAGGTGGATTTATTGCTGAACACCGATGAAACCGATGTTTTTTGACCAATATACCCCAACTTTCAGAAGTAAAACTTCTATTTATTTCTGCGTTTTTTGCAGTTCACTTGCATTTTTATTGTAAACAGCTGAGCACAAGATGGTTGAACCATGAAGGTTAACTACATTCACCAACATCACCTACATTGCGTTCTAATAGTAGGTCT
>DEKQ01000104.1:0-8700 GCA_002353975.1 Prevotellaceae bacterium UBA2718 | reverse complement strand
CGGTAATAGCAGGTCTTTCACAAGGTAAAAGACCTACTATTACAACGCTCTGATTATCAGCGGGTTTAAGGATGCCATTTTGGCTGTTGATTTTTCGATGCGGCAGGTCATTGGTCAACACAAGAAACATGTGTACTCTAATCCTTGTGGGCATAGTAACTTCCACATACATTATTTTCCGAATTCCTTTTGGAAAACGATGCCGATGCCCTGGGTGTTGAGTGAGTTGCGCGTAAAGTATCTGTCGTTGGCCTGATTGTATGCCTTCAGCGCGATGGTGCCTGAGGGGGTGAGCAGGTATTTGATGGTGAAGTCGCCGATGAAGCTCTGGGTATTGGTGCTGACATTGTCGCGATAGCCGAACTGACCATCGAACAGAAGTCGGTTATTAAACAGCTTGCCGCTGAGCAGTCCTTCGTATTCTGCGTTGCTCATGCCCTCGTTGCCTGTTGCCACATTGGCTCCGAAGGTCCATGTGTTCTTCTTTGACACCTGGCTCATCACCCTCTCCATGATGGAGTTGAACTGCTGGGACAGCGTGCCGCTGAGGAAGCTCTGCAGCGCAAGCGTTGTCTGTCCCTGCAGAGAGGCATCGGAGCGCGATGAGTTATCAGCATTGTCACCGGCATAGAAACGGCCTATGGCAAGGAGGTAGAGCACCTGCTGGTTCATCAGCTCCTCGGAATTGATGACGGAGTTGACCATCTGCTGTGCGTCGGTGCTGAGCGAGGGCAGCTCAAGCCCGAAATCCACGACAGGCTTTGCGGGGGTGCCGCTGATATTCATGATACAGTTGACGGGCACGTTGTTAGACTTGAACGACGAACCCATATTGAGGTCTGACAACGGGACACTATTTAGCGCATAGACAGCCTTCATCTGCAACAGCGCCTCGTAGGGGTCACCGCCAAAGGCTATAGTGCTGCCGGGAGAGAAACGGAAATTCTTGGCTATGAGCCGCTGTATGGTCATGTGATAAGTGCCGTCAGTCACCTCGTAATTGCCATGCAGGCGGAAGGAACCTTTATTATAATATGTGGCATTTAGGGAGGCATTACCGTGGAGGTCTATATAGTCACCCGTAGAGGGGTCCATCAGGAGGTGCAGCCTCGTTTCAGGCGTCACGTTTATCAGGAGTATCATGCGTATGTTGGTGGTGGGAGCAGGCGAGTTGGATGCCGTCATCCCACTTGGACGCGATGATGTCTCATCAGCCTCCTTCTGCGAGGCGGAGTTCCATTGTATGAAGTCCCTGGACATGATGGTGGCTGTTGACGAGGCATCGTATGTGATGTAACTGCCTGCGAGCGTGTTGACGTCAGCATTGATGTTCAGCTCGCCTGGCCTGCCCGTGATGCCTATGTCGCCATTGACAATAGCGACTCCGCAGTATGAATCATCGCCCAGCTCGGGGATGTCGTAAGCCAGGAAGCGATCGGTATTCACCTTCAGGTCGTAGGTCATGCGCCCGAAGTTGCGATGCCTGATGTCTCCGTTAAGATAGGCGCTGTTGCCCAGTTTGTCCTTGATCAGAGCATTGGCGAAATGTATGTCGCCGCTTGAGAAGAGCACGCTGTCGCCGGGCAGGCTATAATGACAGTGTGTGGAGTTGATTGTCAGCTCTCCATTGGTCTTCAGGCCACCCGCCAGGTCAACATTGTTAAACGGTCCGAAGAGGCGCACCTTGCCGCTGCCGCGCAAGTCCACATCGCTGAGGAACGACTGGCAGAACTTCTGCATGAAGTCAAGCCTGAGGCTGTCTGCCACGATGTCCAGATCCAGATACCCGGGACTCACGCCGATGCTGCCGTCTATGAGTGCCCGTCCGTTAGCCTCCGGATCTTCGGCTACCGCGTTGATGTTTATCTTACCGCCGGCCTTTGAATAATCAGCGTTGGCATGCAGCGTTCCCAGCTTGCCGCTTTCAAATTTGAACTGCTGCACGTCAAGTTGCGCACGTGCCTCATAGTCGCCCAGCAGAGCACGGGCCGTGATGTTGCCATAGGCAAAGCCCTCAAAATCTACGGAATGGAAGTTCACAAGATTCAATATGTAGCTGACATCGATGTTCTGCAGCTCCACCTGCACGGAGTCTGCCGGTTCCTTTGAGAATATGCCATTGACGCGCAGTGCCTGCGAGGCGTTTTCCATAGCGAGACTGTCAACAGCCAGCCTCCCGTCCTTGTATGATATAGCATTCGTGTGTACCAGCCAGACACTGTCCCCCAACTCAATAGCAGATTTAGGGATGGCGATGTCGAAATTAGCCACATCCCCCGGCTCGTCCTTTGCATGAAACCTTGTGACGAGTGACACATCGCCCCTGAAGGGCCTCTCGCGCATATTGTCCCACATGATGCGTGTGGCGAGGGTGTCGTTGACCGCAGTACAGTCCAGGTTAAGCCTCAACTTGCCCTGCGACTGGCTGAGATATGTCTCTATGGAACTGTTCAGACTCCCCTGCGGCGTCCATAGCGTTATCTGCGTACCGTCCAGGTCGAGGCCCTGTATGTTGAGCGAGGGAGCATCTATGCCGATGTTAGTGGTGTTTGACACATCCCCCACTCTGCCGCTAATGTCAACGGGGCTGCCCATTTCGACAGGGATGTCGGCGAAAGCCTTGAGGAAGTCAAGGTTCTCTATCCTCGCATCAAGGGTAAATTCGTTGGATGTGGGGCGTATGTGCCTGTTGCCGGTCAATGAGGGCAGATACTTGGATATGAGGTTGTCAAAAGACTGATGCAGGGTACGCAGGTCTATGGTTCCATTTACATGCATAGAAGCAAAATCGGTGTCCAGCGTGATGTCTCTCACGCCATCCGCTTTGTGGGATATGAGCGAGATATGCTGAAGCGAGGCGGGCTTGCCTAAGTCGGTCATAAGGTTGTTTACCTCTATGCTGCCCGTGAGATCGTTGATATTCAGGTGTGAGATATCAAACTCAGAATCGAACGCGAGGCGCGGGTCACGCATCGTGATACTCCCCGCAGCAGCGTCATTGCCGCGACTGTCGCGTCTGTATGTGCCATCCACATTGATGTCGTGATACGTCTCGGAGGCATATACGATTTCATCTATTCTGCCGTCAGACATCTTGACAGACGATAGCTTGTCGTTGTCATCAAGCTGCACCTCCAGGGATGTGCGGCACGTCAGTTTCCCCAGTTTAGACTGATTTGCTATCTTTGACAGATCCACCCCGTCTGTCTTGACATCAGCCTTTATCGTATTGCCGACATAGGAACCAGCGATGGAGACAAAGCCCAGCTTGGATGCCGTAAGCTCAGCGGACAGCATTACAGGTGGACGTTTCGCATAGTCGTGCAGTTTTGCCTCTATGCGACCTTTCGTGTCTATGGAACCAACATTGCCAAGTATCTGAGGCAGTGAGGCTTTGTCACTCATGGTACGCATCAGTCCCTCGGAGATATGGCATTGGGAAACGAGTATATTCGCCTCTGGTGCCGTCAATGCGTCATGCAGCTCCATTGCCGACATTATAGCCATCTCGTCGTTGTCGGTGGTGTGTATCGCCAGCGTTACATTAGACAGTTCGTCGGTGCCGTTTACTGAGCCTTTCAGCGTCAGAACCGGCAACAGTTCAGGCAAGCCGCCAGGCAGGAGGCTCCTGAAATCTGTGGCATCCGCATAGGGAGCATCAATATCCGCATTGATGCTTATCGTGCCAGGTTTTATTTTACCATCAGGAGCAGTACTGAACCGTGTCACGAGCTGCGGTATCTGCACCTTGGTCTGGGGCATCCTGAGCAAGAAGGATGAAAGGTTGACGGAGTGTTGCTGCCCATCGCCGCCGAGAGCCTTGGCATAGTCAGCCTTAAAAGACATCTCATTAACCTTTATGCCCGAAGCCTCTTCTAACCGCAATTCCTTGAGCGACACAGATATGGTGTCATCGGTGATATGGTTGAGGGCGATGTGCGAGGAGATGTCAGAAAGGTGCAAGTGGTAAGGGGAGAACACACCATCCTGCTCCGGCTTGTCCCACCGGTCGTAGGTCAGCTTGCAGTTGCGTATGATGAGCGAATGGATGGTGAGGTCCAGCGGAGTATGCTGGCTGTCTTCCTTCTTCTTTGTTAGCGAGTCAATGGCATACTGACAGTTCAGCGGGGCATTGCCGTCTTGTTGATAGAGCGTGACACGCGAGCCAAACAGCTGGGCAGAGTTAATGACAATCCTCCGCTCCAGAAGCGGCAGCAGCTCCACCGATACAGAGACTCTTCCTGCGCGAAGCATCTCCTTGCCCTTCTGGTCAAAGAGTGTCACTTCATCAGCAACGAGCCTGTCAGGAAATCTCACGTCAACGCGAACCACATTTGCCCGTGTGCCTATCTTCTGCGTTATGGCATCTTGCATCATTTCCGCCAGGGCGGACTGCACAAAGGGCAAACGTGGCAAAAGGAATATGGCAAAGTAGATTGAAACAACCGTCCAAACAAGAAAAAGGAAGATATGTCTCACTACTTTCATAATAGCAGAATGATTAACTGAAGATTCAAGAAAATATCATGCTTCCCACTCTCACATGGTTAGAGCCGCATTGCTGCGCCAAGAGGTAGTCACCGCTCATGCCGTAGGACCTGACGTTGAAGTCATCATCATCGGCAAAGAACTGCTGCTTCATGCGGTCAAAGCAGTCACGCGCACGCAGGAACTCCTTTCTTATCTGCTCAATATCATCGGTATTGGAAGCCATCATCATTATGCCGCGAATGCGTACATGCTTGAGTGAGCGCCATTCGCCTTGCTCTAACATCTGGAAACACTCTTCAGGCAGCATTCCGCTCTTGGTGCTCTCCTGCGCAAGATGCAACTCCAGCAGCACGTCTATGACACGGTTGCACTTCTCGGCCTGACGGTTAATCTCTTGCAACAGCTTCAGCGAGTCAACAGCCTCTATCATAGCGATATACGGGGCGATATACTTCACCTTGTTCGTCTGCAAGTGCCCTATGAAGTGCCACTGTATGTCTTTGGGCAGCGTCTCGTGCTTCACACGCAACTCCTGCTCGCGGCTCTCGCCAAAGACACGCTGTCCTGCGGCATAGGCCTCCTTGACGCTTTCCACAGGATGATACTTACTCACGGCAACAAGCTCAACGCCTGCCGAAAGAGAGTCTTTTACCTTTTGAAGATTATCTGCTATCATGGTTTCTTCTCAAAAACATCCAGCAATGCAGTCTCTGCGATTGAGGCAAACTTCCAGTCCTGCATTCCGGCATTCATCACCTCCTCAACATTCTTTATGGCTGTCTGCAACGTATTGCCCTGCACCAGATAGTTGATGGCGGTATATTTCTCCTTGCCGCTTTTTTCATCTATGATGATAAACTGCACCTTAGCCTTGTACCAGCGGTCATCTTTGGGATTATCCGAGAAAAATATAGCCTTGAAAGAGGCTTTCTTTATGTCTGCCACCTCAAACTCTCCTGTAATATAAGCAGACATTTCGTTGGTGATATTTTCTTCTGCCTCAGCAAACGTCAGAGCGTCAACCACATAGGTTTCTGACACTTTCTTCTGAGGATCATCATCCACCTGCTTGTCATATTTTATCTTCACCTCAAACCATGAGGCCTGTCCGTTTTCACGCATAGTTTTATGATTTTTTTTTGTTGTTTCCCCAGTTGGGGCATTTATACATATAATAAACCCCTCCCGTGATTGGGGAGGGGCTTATAGGTTTTACTTCAGCACACCTTGCTCCTTGAAAATCCCCTTCAGTATTTCAACAGAGCGGTCAACCTGTTCTTTCGTATGTGTTGCCATCAGCGCATAGCGTACCAGCGTATCCTGTGGCGCACATGCAGGAGGCACTACAGGATTGATGAATACTCCGCGCTTGAAGGCAAGCGACGTGATGAGGAATGTCTTGTCTGCATCACGTATATAAAGAGGTATAATAGGCGACTCGGTGTCCCCTATCTCAAAGCCTTCGTCCTTGAAACGCTTCAGGGCATAGTTCGTAACATCCCACAGCTTCGTGATAATCTCAGGCTCGGTCTTCAGTATGTCAAGCGCCTTCTGAGCTGCTGCCGTTGCTGCAGGAGTATTTGAAGCTGAGAAGATATATGTACGCGTAGTATGACGCAGATAGTTTATCGTATCCCAGTCACCGGCTATGAATCCGCCGATAGATGCGAGCGACTTTGAGAATGTACCCATGATGAGGTCCACCTCGTCTGTCAGTCCGAAATGGTCACAGACGCCGCGTCCGTGGTCACCGAAGACACCGAGGCCGTGAGCCTCGTCAACCATGATAGAGCAGTTGTACTTGTGCTTCAGCTCCACAATCTCAGGGAGTTTGGCCAAATCGCCCTCCATAGAGAAGACGCCATCAACAATAATCAGCTTGATGGCATCATGCGGCAGACCCTTCAGGATTTTCTCCAGATCCTCCATGTCGTTGTGCCTGTACTTCAGCTGTTTTGCAAAGCTGAGGCGGCGACCATCGACAATACTTGCATGGTCACGGTCATCACAGATGATATAGTCCTCACGTCCGCCAACAGCAGCAATGACACCGGCATTGACAGAGAAACCAGTAGAGAAACACAGGGCATCATCCTTGTGCACAAACTCTGCCAGATCCTTCTCCAGCTTAACGTGGATATCAAGCGTACCGTTGAGGAAGCGGCTACCGGCACATCCTGTGCCGTACTTGTCTATTGCGGCCTTAGCTGCCTCACAGATGCGGTTGTCGCCGACAAGACCTGTATAGGCATTCGACCCAAACATCAATACCTTGTGACCTCCCATGGAGACCTCCGTCCCCTGCTTACCTGTAATCTCACGGAAATAAGGGTAAACACCCATCTCCATGAAACGCTGAGGCACACGATACGACTCAAACTTCTTTTGTAGTTGTCCCATTAAAATGTGTTTAGTTATACAATTTCGGATGCAAAGATACACATTTTCTTTTATTCTGAGCAACATTTATCAAATTATTTGATTAAAAATGTGAATTATTGCTAAATTCAGCCATAAGGCAGATTAAAAGTACTAACTTTGCTACCCCAAAAACACATTTTAGAGTTTGAAAAAAATATCATTCATTATCAATCCCATATCGGGAACGGCAAGCAAGGAAGGCATCCCTGCTCTGATAGATTCGCACATAGATGCCACGAAATATGAGGTAAGGACAGTCTTCACCGAGTATTCCGGACATGCTGCCGAACTGACGAAATCCTTTGTAGAAGAAGGAGTGGATATTGTTGTGGCCGTCGGTGGCGACGGTACGGTCAACGAGGTGGCACGTGCTTTGAGGGAGTCACCCACCGCACTTGGCATCATCCCCGCCGGTTCGGGCAACGGTCTGGCGAGACACCTGATGTTGCCGCAGACACCGGAGGGTGCCATCGACATCATCAACGAGGGAATAGTACATGAATTGGACTATGGACTCATCAACAATCACCCCTTCTTCTGCACCTGCGGCGTGGGCTTTGACGCATTTATATCAAAGCGTTTCGCTGAAGCTGGTAAGCGCGGAAAAATCACATACTTAGAGAACATCCTTAAAGCAGGACTAAAATACGAATCCGAGACCTATTCCATCTCCATTGACGGCGGCGAATTTCAGTCCTACAAGGCTTTCCTTGTCTCCATCGCCAACGCTTCGCAGTATGGCAACGACGCCTACATAGCACCCCAGGCATCGATGAACGACGGACTGCTTGACATCGTCATCATGGAGCCGCTTGGCATACTCACCGCACCACAGGTGGGCATAGACCTGATGAGCAAGACCATCACTCAGTCAGCACGCACGAAGTGTTTCCAGGGAAAGGACATCATCATACGTCGCTCAAAACCGGGCCTCATACACTACGACGGAGACCCAATAGAAGCCACTGCTGACCTGCACGTGGAGCTGAGGAAGAAAGGCATTCGCATGGTAGTGAACGCACACGCTGACAAGAGTCGTCGCAGACCGAACTTCATGCAGACGACATTCTCGCAGTTCTTCAATGACATACAGGTGATACAGGACGAGACGAAAAACCTCATACAGAACTCGTTGAATCTCTAACGGCAACCACAGTTTTCACATTGTCAGACACATACACCACCATACAGGCACCGGCAGAGGGCTATTATACCGAGAAGCGTAGCAAATTCTACGCCTTCGCTCATCCCGTGACCACCGTTGAGCAGGTAAAGGAGCTCAACAGCTTCTACAGGAAGAAGTACTACGACGCGCGACACGTCTGCTTCGCCTATCGCCTTGGTCCTGACGGTGCCGTATTCCGCGCCAACGACGATGGCGAGCCGTCATCCACGGCTGGCAAGCCCATACTCGGGGCATTACTCAGCGCAGGCATTTCGGATGTCGTAATCTTCGTCATCAGATATTATGGCGGGGTGAACCTCGGCACGGGCGGTTTGATAGTGGCTTACCGCGCAGCAGCAGCAGATGCGATAGCCCATGCCCAGACGACAGAGCGGCTCATGGAAGGCCAGCTGGAGTTCTCCTTTGCATACGAGAAGATGAACGAGGTGATGAAGACAGGGCGTAACATGCAGGCACGCATTGTGCAGCAGAACTTCGACAATACCTGCTCCATCACTTTCGCCATAGCAAAATCCAGACTTGAAGAACTGGAGGCACGCCTTAAAGCAATCAGATAATGCAGAAAGTTTTGTAAAAAAGCTTTTTTTCTTGCATATCTCAAA
>DEKQ01000095.1:819-5226 GCA_002353975.1 Prevotellaceae bacterium UBA2718 | reverse complement strand
ATGTCGTAGGTAACATATTCTACGGGCAGTGTCTTCCCCTTGTTCTTGGAACGGTTTTTCGGCATGACTGCTTCCCAGAGTTCCTGTGTCACTTCCGTCTCTCCCATATAGAAAGTCTTCACGGACACCTGATGGCGTACCTCGTCTTTATCGGCCAGCGTGTCGGTGGGAAGGGCTCCCATCACAAATGTTCCGCCTTGTACGGGCTTCATCCTGAATGTGACACCTTTCACTTTGAATATGAGTGTCTTCTGAGCCTGCATGCCAATGGGGACGAGAAACAGCAACAAGAGGAGCATCTTGCCTCTTACCGATAACCTCTCACCACTCACCTCTCCATCCGGTCCTACAGCCCACCAGACGATTCGCAGCCAACAGAAGAAATAGGTATAGACATCGAGCCAGAAGGTCTCGTGTATGAAGTTATGCAGCCAGGCTGGACAAAGCACGTCGGTGGGGAGTATCATGAAATTGACAACCAATAGCCAGAAGAGTGTCCAGTCAAACCATGTCCGTCGCGGCTGTAGCCAAAAAGCCATCTGATAGCCTGACAGGGCAATAATATAGGTGTGTGTCTCCGGGCTGTCGCTAAATAAGATGATGTAGCCCATCATGACTGCCATAGCCTGGACACGGAATCGAAAGTCGTGCCAGCGCTGGTGTCTCCAGAAGAAGAGCAGTCCCAATATGGCAAGTACAGCAATCTGAACAATGCGGTAGTTGGGCAACAAAAGAGGCTTCAGTCCTCGGGCAAAGAGTATTCCTGTGTAGTCGGCAGAAGAGTGATGGGTGTTGATCATGTCTAACGTGCCCTGATACAGTGCACTTAAGCTGTGCACATGAGGATTGAGGGCTGGCAACATCAGAAGCACTGCACCACAAAGAATCGCATAGCCGAAATTGCGCCACACCTTTGGATAGCAGAACAGCAGGGCTAATTCTGCCAGTCCATAGACTTTGGTAGTGGCCGATATCATGATGAGCAAAACGGCCCAGAATGGTTTGTTCTTTTCCAGTAGGATGAATGCAAAGATGAAGATGTAGCAGACTACCGTATTGTACTGATAGCAGAAAATGCTCTGCATGAGTATTGACAGCAGGAAAAGGTATATCTTGGTACGATAAGGTGCTAATGGCTTAGGCAGCATCCATATTGCCAGCGAGAACAAGACGAAATTGCCGATGTTCCAAATGTAAGGCCCCAGCCACCATGGTAACAGGAAAATAGGTGCAAAGAGCACACAGAACACGGGTAGATATAGGAAATAAAGAGAATGGGCCTGTGCAAACTCCAGCGTATAGGGTGTCAGTCCTTCCCAGAACATCCGGGTGGAGTCCTGATAGTCAAAATAGTTGGTGTTGCGCCCTCTTACTACTTCTATTGTCGTGGCAATTAGTGCGATTGTCATGCCCAGCCAGAACAGGCATCTGGGGTCTAAAAAGAACCATTTGACAGCATGTAAAACTTTCTTCATGACATTCATTTATATAATGTCCTTAATATGATAGAGAGGGCGATGCTTGACCTCGGTGTATATCTTGCCGATATAGACACCAGTGACCCCCATTGATGTCAGTATGAATCCGCCAACCAGCCAGATGCTGAGGATGAGAGAAGCCCATCCTGGGACAGCCGTATGCACGAACAAGGCGTGTAGTACATAGATTCCAATAAGCAGACTGATAAAGAGGAAAGCCAATCCAAGATAAAAGATGGCATACATGGGCTTGACGCTGAAAGCTGTAATGCCGTTCAATGCCAATCCCAGCATCTTGCTCAGCGTGTATTTCGATGAGCCGGCATAGCGCTCGCTGATGACATCGTCCACGGTAGTAGCCTGCAAGCCGATTTGCGGGATGAGACCTCGTAGGTAGAGATTGTGCTCCTTATAAGTGGACAGCATATCAAGTGCGCGCTTGCTCATCAGCCTGAAATCAGCATGGTTATAGACACTCTCCACACCCATTGTGCTTTGGAGCTTGTAGAATGCCTGAGCAGTCAGGCGCTTCATCAGCGGGTCGGCCTTACGTGATGTCTTGACACCATATATGATTTCATTGCCTTCCTCAAACAGTTTAACCATTTGAGGGATACACTCGATGTCATCTTGCAGATCTGCATCTATCGTAACAATGGCATCAGCCCAGTCTTTTGCAGTCATCATACCTGCCATGATGGCATTCTGGTGTCCCACGTTACGTGCCAGATTGATACCTTTGACAAAGGAGTTCTCACGATGCAGCTCCTCTATAATCTGCCAAGTGCTATCGTGACTGCCGTCATTGACAAAGACCATTATACTGTCTTGGCTGATGAGGCCCTCGCTAATCATACGGTCAAACAATGCTGTCAGACGCTCTACAGAATGTCTTAGCACTTCTTCTTCGTTATAGCATGGAGATACTGTAGCTAATCTTATCATTTTTCAGTTCACGAAATCACATAATCCAATTTATGCTGCAAAGGTACGAAATAAAATCAACTTTTAATGTCTTGCTCTCATTTTTTTCGTAACTTTGTAATAATTCGCAGAAAAGACGGACCTTCTTTTCTTTGTTTATTTGAGTTAATTTACGAAAAAATCTTTTCTATTTCAGCATTATTTTGTAATTTTGTGCACACTAAACTCAAAACCTGTTTATGAAACGTTTATTCTTTGCTTTTCTGGTGTCTTTAAGCACCTTTGTTTGTACAGCCAGCACTACTCTTCCGCTCTGCGGAACCGTCGTAACTCCTACTGATAAGAACATCCAGTATGTGGGGCGCATCTGTTTTGACAACCTAGAGCGTCCCCGCTTCACCTTCCCAGGTACCCAGATCAATGTTTGCTTTACGGGTACATCTATTAAGCTGTGGGCCAAGCCCCGTAGCGGCTATTTCATGGCGAAGGTCGACGAGGCAGCCCCCTTCAAGGTGAGCCTGATGGGCGAGCGCGACTCCGTGGTGACCATTGCCGCCGCCCTGCCTCAGGGGTCCCACACGCTGCGGCTGATGTATGTCATCGAGGGCTACGAGCTGAAACCTGACTTTCGAGGCTTCATCCTCGACAAGGGTGCCAGACTGCTTCCGCCGCCAGCCTTGCCTACAAGAACCATCGAATTCATCGGCAACAGTATCACCTGCGGCTATGGCAACGAGGCTATCGTGGCCAGCGATCCTTTCGAATATGAGACGGAGAACCACTACCTGACCTATGCCCAGCTCTCCTGCCGCGCTCTTGATGCCGTAGCTCACGTGGTGGCCCGCTCGGGCATTGGTGTCTATCGCAGCTACGACGGTCCCAAGGCGGGAACACCCGACAATGTGATGACCACAGAGTATGAGTATACCAACCTCTACGACCGTTCTGAGCGTTGGGATTTCTCTCGCTATCAGCCCCAATTGGTATGTATCAACTTAGGCACCAACGACCTGTCTACCAACAACTACGATGTCAAGTTGCTGAAAGCAGCCTACAAGAAGTTCCTCACTCAGGTGCGCAGTCACAACCCCAAGGCAAAGATTGTCTACCTGTGCGGCTCGATGCTCAACGGCAAGGAGCTGGAGATTGCCAAAAAGACGCTGAACGAGGTGGTGGCCGAGGCCAACAAGGCTGGTGACAAGGAGGTCTATCGCTTCGACTTCACTCCCCAGACGGGCGACATCCTCTATGGTGCCTCCTGGCACCCCAGTAAGTGGCAGCACGAGAAGATGGCTGCCGAGCTGACTGCCTATCTGCGACAGCTGATGCAGTGGTTCTAACGCAGTTGCTCGCGGCAACGCTCAAGGATGGCCAGCAGGTCATCCTTTTTTTCGGCCCTGAGCATCTGGATGCGTGTCTCGCGAAAATTGGGAATGCCTTTGAAGACGGGCGAGGCAGCCAGGTGGCGGCGCGTATGCAGGATGCCGCAGAGCTCGGCCGACTTCTTGCCTGCACGCATCTCCTCGGTGTCACACCGCTCGATGTTAATGCGCAGCTGCTCCTCGAGCACGTCTATCTTCTCGTCGAGCGTGAGCGTCTGCCTGCTAAATATCCAAGGACATCCAAACGTGGCGCGACCAATCATCACGCCGTCCACTCCGTAAGTGTCGAAAGCGCGGTCGGCATCCTGCAACGACTTGATGTCGCCGTTGCCGATGATAGGGATATGGATACGCGGATTCTTCTTCACCTCACCTATCAGAGTCCAGTCGGCCTCGCCAGTGTACATCTGGCTGCGCGTGCGTCCGTGGATGGTCAGAGCCCGTATGCCGCAGTCCTGCAGCAGCTCGGCCAGCGTGGTGATGACGAGCTGTTCGTGGTTCCACCCCAAGCGGGTTTTCACAGTGACGGGCACTCGCACGGCATCTACCACCCTCCTTGTCATCTCCAGCAGCTTGGCATCGGGGTCGATGCTGCCGTCGGGTAGCATGATATTCTGCAGCAT
>DEKQ01000095.1:0-747 GCA_002353975.1 Prevotellaceae bacterium UBA2718 | reverse complement strand
GGACCGGCCTGCTCCACAATCTTGGCAGCTTCCACCATCGCATCCACGTCGCGGCCATAGATTTGTATGCCCACTGGGCGCTCCTCGTCACTGATGGTCAGCTTCTTCACCGTCGACTTCACATCGCGCACCAGTGCTTCTGCCGAGACAAACTCCGTGTACACCATAGCTGCTCCAAACCGCTTGCACAGCATGCGGAAGCCGATGTCGGTGACATCCTCCATCGGGGCTAACAGAATGGGTCGTTCTCCTAAATCGATTGTTCCAATCTTCATTTCGCGGCAAAGGTAGGCAATTCCAGTAACATCACCAAATTTTGGAGCGCGAAATCAAATAAAAGTTTTACTTTTCGTTTGATGAGTCGCAACAAAGTTCGCCATAGGCAATACCTTCCCTCATATTATTTCGTATGTACGCTCAGGAATACTGAAGGCAGAGTAATCTGTTCCCCCTGTGCTTCCTGCCACACAATGCCGTTTGTTCAAAAAACACAACATTGCGGTGGGCTGCCAAAAATAGAAATAAGGAGGGCGAATTTATTCCCACACGAGGGAAAATTTGCGCGCTGCCCTGCGCGCAAATTTTCTATGGTTATCCAGCTAAAAACGGCCAACCGCAATCTGAACATGAAATTATGAAATTACTAAACACCTTTTAAGCCACCGCCTATCAACATCGGTGAGAGTGCTTGGTGTAGTGTTGGTGTAGTGTTGGGGGGAGTGTTGGGGGAGTGTTGGGGGAGTGTTT
>DEKQ01000023.1:16258-23962 GCA_002353975.1 Prevotellaceae bacterium UBA2718 | reverse complement strand
CACAGCGAGAAGGCTATGCTGGGGATGCGCTTCAGCGCTCCCTCCAATACGATGCCTACCGTACCGCTGTAGTGCATATTGGTGGATGAATTGTCGCCGTGGTTTATGCCGCCGATAATAATGTCTGCCTTGCGGGGACAAAGGCGGGCGTATGCCATCTTGACACAGTCAACAGGCGTTCCCGAACAGCTCCACACATCTATGCTGTTATCGCCACAGTTCAGGTGCTTGCGATGTTTCAGCGTAAGCGTCGTAGTGCTGAAAGCACGGGAAAATCCGGAACGGACACTCTCCGGTGCACAGACAATGATGTCACCTATGGGGCTTAGCATGTCAATGAGAGCATTTATGCCCTTGGCATGATAGCCGTCGTCGTTGGATATAAGAATAAGAGGTTTGTTCATTTGGAGTAATAATAATACCAATAAGTACCGAAATAACTGTCGCGCAACGCAGCATTGCGGCGCACAGGATCGCGGTTAGCCTTGAGGATAGCGCAGAAGTCATCATAGTCTTCTATCTCTGCTGAAATCTCGCGTTTATCTACCGGCAGGGCGAGGTTATTGAGGCGATGGTATAGCAGACATGCCTCGCGATAGTGACGCGGCAGGTCATCGGTTATGGAATAGTAACGCGGCAGAATGCGCATGAAAGCCTTTAAGTCACGGTCTATGAGGCAAGCGCAGAGCAGGTAGTCTTTCGCAACAGGCTTGACGAAGTGCTTTTTATCCGCCGAAGTACTGTCAGCAGTTGCGGCAGAGGGCGCTGATGACTGCGCGGCATCAGAGGCTTCTGACGCTGCAGCACTTGCCGCAGCAAGGCTGTCCGAAAGCATTTTCTCGTGCCAGAGCTCACGTTCCAGGATAGTCCGGACTGACTCCGTGCGGTTGCGAGGCACAAAGCCTATCGTCTGCCACAGTCGATAACCGTTAGAGAGCAGGAAGGTTCCCTTGGGAAACCTGCGTAGCTTGCTGTCTGTCACATCGCCGTAGAAGAGGCAATCGGACGTAGTGCCAGGCGGGATATTGTAATTGAATAGCCGTTCTCCAAGCTGTCCGCTGTTAGCCAGCGCAATGGCACGCAGCATCGTGATGGCACCATTGTCATCATGTTGAGCCAAGCCGGTCTTTAGCAGCTGGTCCCATTGGCGCGTCTTGCAGTAGTGTTCTGCCTTCAGACGTGTGTGCAGCGAGCGGTCCGTATTGCCCATGAGGAATGTCAGCCCCATGAAAACAGCCATCCACAATAATGGCAGGAAGGGGTAAGCCCTGCCCGAAGAGAGGCGGTTGCCAGTATTCTCCGTACCGCTGATGAAACTCAGGAAGTCGCGCCCGGCAAAGCCCATGACGAGCAATGCCACAAATATCGCTGCGGAGAAGATGATCCATAAAACAGATGTGTGGACTGAGCCGTCGGTGCTTACATGAACCGCAGTAAGCAATCCCATGCAGAGCATTGCCGGAGCATAGCAGAAAGGCAATGGCAACAGGCGTGAAAAGAGGCCTGTAACCACTAACAGCGAGGCAAGTATGACCCCCGTGCCCCACAGATAGTCGTACGATGTCACCCCACCCGACCACGTATGTTGAATCATTTCAAGCAGCGGTGCCTGAAAGAAGTACAGGTAGGATATGGAGAAAAGAATAAAAATGGTAGCACACACGGCACCGGGTAAGGTGGTGGTGCTACCCTTTGAATTGCTGTTCATTGGTTTTATGAGATGCTGATGCCAGTCTGCCCCACAGAGGCGTAGCATACAACACTCGGGGATTTATACGGAATGCGGTTGTCAGTTCTTCCTCAATACCACGGCAGAGCGGGCAGGGATATACATCTTGAGCCACTCTTTCTTGTCTTCCTGATAGAGAGGATCATAGTTGGTGAGATGTGTCACGCTGTCATCGGCAAAGCCGAAGCCGCCGTAATCCTTTGAGTCTGTATTGAGCACAACGTCGTATGAGCCCATCGGAACAAGGAATCCGTAGTCGGTATAAGAGCGCGTGGGCGAGAAATTGAAGATGAAGATGAGGTCTCCACGCATGAAAGCCATAATCTGATCACCCTCGTTGATCCATATTTCCTGAACCGGAGTGAGGTTAAAGTTCTTCTGCGACTTCATGACCTCAAGCATCTTCTTGTCGAAGTCACCCAGCCAGTGATAGCACAGTTCCTTATTATCTACGAGGTTCCACTGACGGCGTGCATACTTGCAGCTCCATCCGTTGCCCTCGCGTGGGAAGTCTATCCACTCAGGGTGTCCCCACTCGTTGCCCATGAAGTTGAGGTATCCGCCACCCATAGTAGAAGCTGTGACAAGGCGGATCATCTTGTGCAGGGCAATGCCGCGACGTGCCATCTCGTTCTCGTCACCCTTCTTGAAGTGCCAATACATATCTGCATCGATGAGACGGAATATGATTGTCTTGTCGCCCACCAGTGCCTGGTCGTGGGATTCAGCGTAGGAGATTGTCAGCTCGCCGCTGCGACGGTTGGTCATCTCCCAGAAGATGTCGCGTGGATTCCACTGCTCGTCACTCTTCTCCTTAATCATCTTGATCCAATAATCAGGCAATCCCATGGCAAGACGATAGTTGAAGCCCAGGCCGCCGTCCTCGAATTTGGCTGCCAACCCAGGCATACCAGACATCTCTTCGGCTATAGTGATGGCGTTCTTGTTGACTGAATGTATGAGGTTATTGGCCAAAGCGAGATAACAAATGGCGTTGTCATCCTCTGCTCCGTTAAAGTAATCGCCGTAGCTTCCGAAGTCAACTCCGAGGCCATGGTTATAGTATAGCATCGAGGTGACGCCATCGAAACGGAATCCATCGAAGTGGAACTCCTCCAGCCAGTACTTACAGTTAGACAGGAGGAAGTGCATCACCTGGTCCTTGCCATAGTCAAAACAGAGGCTGTCCCACTGATTGTGCTCGCGGCGGTCGCCGGTATAGAAGTACTGGCAAGGGTCTCCGCAGAGGTTGCCCAAACCCTCCACCTCGTTCTTAACAGCGTGAGAGTGGACGAGATCCATAATGACAGCGATGCCTTTCTGGTGAGCTGTGTCAATGAGTTCCTTGAGGTCTTCCGGCGTTCCGAAGCGGCTTGACGGGGCAAAGAAGTTGCTGACATGATAGCCGAAGGAGCCATAGTAGGGGTGTTCCTGAATGGCCATCAGCTGAATGCAGTTGTATCCATCCTCAATGATGCGTGGCAGGATATTGTCCTTGAACTCCTTGTACGTGCCCACCTTCTCCGCATCCTGCGCCATGCCAATGTGGCACTCGTAGATAAGCAGCGGCGTGGTATCGGGTTTGAAGGTCTTGCGCTTCCACTTATACTCCTTCTCCGGCGCCCATACCTGTGCTGAGAAAATCTTTGTCTCATCATCCTGCACTACGCGACGAACCCATGCGGGGATGCGCTCGCCCTGTCCGCCGTCCCATTTCACAAGCATCTTATACAGATCGCCATGCTTCATGGCGGTCTTAGGGAGCTTTATCTCCCAATCCTGACCGTTCTTGCTCCTCTTGAGCTTGTACTTAGCGGTCTCCTTCCAGCCGTTGAAGTCGCCGATGAGGTGTATCTCCGTAGCGTTTGGAGCCCACTCACGGAATATCCACTCACCCTTCTCATTGCGGTGCAGGCCATAGTAGAGGTATCCTGTGGCAAAATCTGACAAGGATATCTTGCCGCCGTTTGTCAGGTGATCCATCATCCACAGCGCGTGGTCGTGGCGTCCGCGGATAGCGCCCTCAAAGGGTTCCAGCCATGGATCGGCGGCTACAATACCTATATGTTGTGGTGCAACAGGCTCCTCTACCTTCTTTGCAGGAGCCTTCTTTGCAACAGAAGATTTCTTTGTTGTCGCTGCTTTCTTAGCGGCGGGCTTCTTTGCTGCAGCCTTTTTTGCAGCGGGTTTCTTCGTCTCTGCCATAATTACAAACTATGAATTATGCATTATAAATCATGCAATATATTAGCACTTTACCTTAAACACTGCCTTCTTGAACACCTCACAGTTGGCTATACAAGGCGTATGACCGTCCTGAGGGAAGAACATAGCAAACATTCCCGGGCGGCACTCCACGTAAGTAGAGCTGGGCTGGTCGGGGTATTTGGTCACATCCTTTTCGGCATTGTACTCAGCCTCAACGGCAATATCCTCCAATGGCAGATAGCCATAGGTCTCATTGTCATCAAGTGGTATCTGGATGTCAAGCATATTGCGGTGAGTCTCCATCACTGCCTCATCAGGAGTCTTGCCCTTCTGGTTGATGATATTCACAAAGAGATCCTTACCCTTAATCTCATGCTTACCGGGTTCAAGAGCCATCAGGTCGTTCTCCTCAATGAATTTCACCACGTCACTAAACAAAGGATTTAGTGCTTCATAATACTTCAGGTTGTCTAATGTGTCTACAATCATATCTTCTTGAACTTTAAGTTATTTAAGTTAGTTCACATGTCTTTGTCCCATGTCATAGGTACCGGTGGCAATTACCTGCCCATTGCGGTCTTTCTCCACAAACTTGCCATCGCGTTCATCGTCCTTATATGAACCTTCGAAACGCGTTCCGTCCCTTGACTCTTCTATTGCCTTGCCTTCACGGCGGCCCGCACGGTATATTCCCTTGAACTTGCTGCCGTCGCCGTAGTGGATTATTATCTCGCCGTCAAGGCGTCCGTTCTTGAATGTACCGTCATAGACATCGCCGTTCTTCTTGGTCAGCTTTCCTTTGCCATGCTGCTTGTCAGCCTTCCAGCCGCCGACGTATATGTCGCCGTTGCGCCATGAGAAGGTGCCCATGCCTTCCTTTTCTCCTGAAAGGAAATGTCCCGTGTATTTGTCACCGTTGGCATATTTGAACACACCGTTGCCGGTACGCTCGTCGTTGGCATAGTCGCCCTCATAGACATCCCCGTTGCGGAACTTGTATATACCTTTTCCGCTCTTCTGGTCATCCTTCCACATGCCATTATACACGTCGCCCGACGCATAGTGGAACACGCCGCGACCGTGGCGCTTGTTCTCTACCCACTGGCCGTCATAGGAACTGCCGTCAGCCCAGTCGAACACGCCCTTGCCCCACTTCATGTCGTTCTTCCACTCGCCATCATAGAAGGCTCCGGCCTTAAACGTATAACGTCCCTTGCCCTGGCGCTTGTCCGCCTGCCACTGGCCATCATAGATGTCGCCCGTGTAATAGTACATCACGCCGTGACCCTGCTGGTAGTCCCTGAACCACAAGCCTTCGTAACGGTTATTGTTGGCAAAGTAATACGTTCCTTTGCCATGCTGCTGGTCCTGATACCACTGGCCTTCATACTTCTCGCCGTCAGTAAACGTGTAAACGCCATAGCCCTGACGCTTACCTTTTTCATACTCTCCCTCATAGACATCACCGTTCGCAAAGTCGGTCTTACCCTTGCCATGCGGCTTGTTTCCAAGCATTTCGCCCTGATACAAGCCTTTGTCGGCAGTGTAGCATGAACCCAACACAATTTTCTGCGAGGATGCAATTTGAGGTAACAGTAATATGCAGATATATAAAATTATTCGTTTCACTGTTCGCAAAATTACAAAATTATTTTGAATTAGCCACTATCATACAACATTTTTTATGAAATAAATAAAAAACATTCATACGCGCGTACATTATAAAATTATTATAAGTACCTTTGCCGACATGAAATTCATTGTTATCATACCTGCCCGGTATGCCTCCACCCGTTTTCCCGGCAAACCTCTTGCCATGCTGAAAGGCAAGAGCGTCATTCAGCGTGTGTATAGCCAAGTGGTTCAACTTCAGGCTCATGACAGCCGCCTGCGTGCTGTTTACGTTGCTACTGACGATGAGCGCATCTATAGTCATGTGCTCTCATTTGGCGGCAAAGCCATCATGACGCGCCCCGACCACCAGAGCGGCACAGACCGCATCGAAGAGGCGATGACCCACATTGAGGAACAAGGAGAGACTTGTGATGTTGTCATTAACGTGCAGGGGGACGAGCCATTCATCCAGCCACGCCAGATAGAACAGCTGTGCCAGTGCTTTGATGATGAGCAGACAGCTATTGCCACGCTTGCCATACCATTCGGCAGCAATGACATCAACAATGCCAATTCGCCCAAGATTGTGTGCGACGTCAATGGTTTCGCACTCTATTTCAGCCGCTCTGCCATACCTTTCGTGCGTGGCAAGGACATCTCAGAATGGCCCGCAGCCTTTCCATACCTCAAGCATATCGGCATGTATGCCTACCGTCGCGAGGTGCTGAAACAGGTCACGAAACTGCCACAGTCGCCACTGGAGCTTGCGGAAAGCCTGGAGCAGTTGCGCTGGTTGCAAAACGGATACAAGATAAAAGTGGCACAAACCGACATTCAGACCATCGGCATCGACACGCCAGAAGACCTTAAACACGCGGAAGAGCTATGCACCGACTGATAGCACACAATCTCATTTGCCTCCTCAAAGAGCACACGTTCGGCTTGCCCGCCACAGACGGCGACATAGATGAAGAAGCTACTCCCATAGCTCCCATGTCGCCCCATAAATGGCGCACGCTGAACTATGTGGCAGAGACGCTGGGCATCGCAGCATACATAGCAGAACCGCCCACGCCGTTTCCTGAGTATGACGTGAATGACGCGCAGCTCTTTAACCACTGGACGAACAAGCGATACATGCAATTACGCGATGAAGAGATGGCGTCTGACACTATATCAGAGGATACGCTGCGCCTGCTTGACATCATCGTCATGAACGCCGATAACATCATAATACACGACGTGGATGTCAAGGGCATCGTGGCCCTGGGGCTTCACATACAACGACGCAAGGCCTCCATAGACTATGAGAAGCTGAACTACTGGCTCAGCCGCATCGGCATCATACAACTTGCGTCGTTTGAGGGCAACATTCTTGTCAGCGCTTTAGGACTCAATCCTGACGACATCCCATTCATTGTCCGCCGCACAAAGGGCCGCGACAGGAAGGCTCGCAACAGCTTCATTCGCTGCATAGACAAGGCGTTGGAGAAGCATTCCTTCGGCATGACAGCGCGATTGGGCCTCGCGCTGAACGAGACCTTGAGCCATCGCTTCTTCTCGGCCATCTCCCTCGTTACCGATATTGAAGAGTAACGGCAGTCCGATAGCTGCAGAGAAACCTTCCGTCACGGTCGGAAACTTTTTCCGTAACGGTTCGGAAACTTTTTCCGTAGCGGTTCGGAATAATGCAAACAATACAGAAACACAAATAAAAAGGGCTGCACAAAACGTGCAACCCTTTATGTTTTATGGCCTTACGAGCCAAATTGCCACCAGTGTTTCTTCGTCCTCTTGGGTGGTATCTGTCCGGCATCACGTGTGTGCTGACGTATGATATCATCCCAAGTCAGCCCATGGGTAATCATCTGATACATCGTGCCCCAGTCAGGCAGACCGCCGATGTTGCGGTCATCTATCCACATATCGACCTTCAACTTTCGTGAGAAGTGATTATTCTTCTCACGCGTTTCCTCCGGATAGTCCCTGTTGACGGCATAGAACTCCACTCCGCGCTCGCGACACCATTCAATGGCATCATCCAGCAGCTTTCCCTCGCGGACACTCCACAGAATGAGTTGGTGGCGCTGGGCAATAAGTTTCTTTAGCGTATCGATAGCGAACGGTTTCTCCTTACCTATCTCAGGATAACG
>DEKQ01000023.1:210-16188 GCA_002353975.1 Prevotellaceae bacterium UBA2718 | reverse complement strand
TCCTCAGGGTTTCCGTAGTGGCTGCTGCTATATGTACCATAGCCATAAGAGTGGTATCCATAGCTGCCGTAGCTGCTGTATGCTCCATAGCTGCCGTACTTGCCATAGTTAGACTTGTAGCCGTAGCGTCCATACTTGCTGTACTTACCGTACTTGCCATATCCGTAAGCATATCCGTACTTCTTGCGCGACATGTCAATACCGTTGATGGCGATGCTGACATTAGGCAGCTTCTGAGTGGCAATCAGTTCGTTGATCATGCCGAATGCAGACTTCTCTGTATAGTCAGCACGGCAGACAATAACCGTTGCATCCACAACGCGGCCCACCTGAAGGGTGTCTGACACGAGTCCTATAGGCGCGGTATCCACTATCACATAGTCATACTCCTTGCGCAGGATTTCAAAGATCCGGTCTAACGAGTTTCTTGCTATGAGTTCGGCAGGATTAGGCGGAACGGGACCAGCGAGGAGCAAGTCGAGGTTCTTGTTCACTCCCGACGGTACGATATTATCCTTTATATCCTGAGGAGTCGGATTGTCTTGCGTCAGCAGCACACTGATACCTTTCTGGGTCTTCTCCAGTTCAAACAGCGAGATGAGCCTCGGGCGGCGGATATCAAGACCTATCAGGATGACCTTCTTGTCGAGCAGGGCAAAACTAACCGCGAGGTTGGCGGCAGAGAACGTCTTACCCTCACCCGATGTGGCAGATGTGAACATTATGACGTTCTGCCCTTCCTTGAGCATAAACTGAAGGTTTGTTCGCATGGCACGGAAGATTTCCTCCATCTGGTTGTTCTCATTCTCGTGCACCACGATGTCACCTTTCGTCTTGGCCTGTTGGCTGGACTGTGCTATGTCGGCTATAATCGGTGCCTTGGTCAGTTTCTCCACGTCGGCATGTCCCTCTATTCTGTAACGGGTCATCTCTATGAGGAAGAAGATAAGGAATGGCACACCGATGCTCAGCACGAGGCATATCAGCAAGATGATGGAGCTCTTCGGGCTCACCTTGCCCATAAAGACAGGCTCATCTACCAGCTTTCCCTTGTCGGCAGTCGCTGCGAGCGAGATAGAGTTCTCCTCACGCTTCTGCAGCAACATGATGTAGAGCGATGACTTTACCGTCTGCTGGCGGCCTATCTCGGTCAGGATTCTCTCCTGTTGTGGGGTCTGCGACAGCTTTGACTGGTACTTGGAGAAGCGGTTTGCCAGGTGCTGGCGCTCTATGTTCATCGTGCGCTTTGACTGTTCTATGGCACGGTTTATGGAGTTGATGAGGTCGTCAAGCTGCGCCGTGACGGTCTGCACCGCAGGGCTCTGCTCTGACGCAGAACGCAGAAGGCGGTTACGCTCCAGGGCTATCTGGTTGTACTGTGTTATGAGTCCTGTTGCAGCACCATCCTTCAGACCCACGTTTGACGGCAACGTCTGATACTTGTTCTCAGGCTGCATTATATACTCTCTGATGCTCTCCATGAGCATTATCTGCGTATTCATCTCGGCCAACGCATTGTCGGCATCGTCTGTCTGATTGAGCGAGGCTCCGGCACTTGAGGCCGCATCGACGATGTTGTTGCTGCGCTTATAGCTTGCTATGGCTCCATCGGTGCTGCCCAGCTCGGCATTGATCTTCTCCAGACGGTCATTGATGAACTCCTCTGTGCGGACTGCTATCTCATTCTTGTCCTCATTGGCCTGACGGTTATACACGACAGCGACCTGCCTCAGGAAGTCTATGCCACGATCGGGAATAGCGTCAACACACCCCAGGTTGGCAATCGTTGTTACCTTGTTCAGAGGGTCAACGGAGAGTCTTCCGGCATACGAGTAGGCCAAAGTCTTAGGATTGCTGACTGTTACCTTGAGGTCTTTACCGCTATCCCAGCCATTCACATATTTATAATTAGGTATAATAGTGAATGTACCCACCTTTACGTTGATGGACATAGGCATTACGCCGGTGCTGCGGAATGTGTGGGGGCCGTCTTCCAAGACATAGCTGCCGCGAACTTCATATTCTCCGCCTTCGAGCTTGCTTATCTCAAGGTTGACAGGGGACTCCAAACGGTCCAGGTGTTTCTGGTCCATATCAACAATCAACGGTGTTGTCTTATAGATAGGACGATCTACTACACGGCCTTCCATACTATAGTCCACATACAGTTTCAGGTCACGTACGGCACCCTCGGCAATGGAGTTAGACTTCAATATCTCTATCTCGTTCTCGAAGCCGTCACTCATTGTCATGGTTCCCAGGTTCGTTGCCGCCATAATCTGGTTGCTGGAGCGGCGACGGTTGTCGTCGTTCTTGATAAGCATCTTGGCACCGACACTATACATAGGTTGAGTATAGCGCAAATAGACGATGCCGATTCCCATAAAGATGATTACCGACAAAAGAAACCATACCCAATTAAGCACAAATGTCTTAATGACAAACTGAAGGTTAAAGAAACTCAGCTGATCCTCAACCTCTGGTGGCAGCAACTGCTCCTGACTGTTTTCAAATTCGTTCATTATGATATTTTTTTAGATTTCTCTTTTACAAATGTCTTAACTCCTTCGCTCGGCACGCAGTGACGCTTGCCTAAGCAAGAACTCCTTAACTCCTTAGTATGCTTTCTTATCATGTATGAACATCGTGAGCGCGGTCATTCCTATCAGCTTGAGGTCAAACCAGAACGACCAGTTTTCGATGTAATAGACATCCTTCTGCACACGTTCCTCCATCTGTGAGAGGTCTGTTATCTCACCTCTTGAGCCTGTCACCTGAGCATAGCCGGTGATGCCGGGCTTGGCATAATGGCGGAACATATACTTCTCAACCACCTTGGCATACTGCTCCGTATGCTTCAGCATGTGCGGACGCGGGCCCACGATACTCATGTCGCCCTTCAGCACATTCCAGAACTGCGGCAGCTCGTCGATGTTGTAACGCCTGATGAAATCGCCGAACGGGAATTTCCTCGGGTCATCCTTCGTGGCCTGCACGGTGTCCGCGTCAGAGTTTACGTTCATTGAGCGGAACTTATAGCACGTGAACTGATGGCCGTTAATGCCCGTGCGTTCCTGCTTGAAGATCATCGGGCCAGGGCTCTGCATCTTTATGATGAGAGCTATGATTGGAATGAAAGGCAGCATAAGTATCAGCACCACTATGCTGAACACGATGTCGAACGTACGCTTCAGCACACGGTTGGACATGTATATCAGCGGCGACTGGTAATTAGTGTAAACGGCTCCACGGCCTATCATCTCAGGCTTCAGGCGCAGCTGAAGGCTCTGCTGGATGCGTGGAACCAGACAGAAGCGCATCACGTAACGGTTACAGAAGTTCATAATCGTACGGATGGCATCAATGTCATCGTAGTCCAGAGCACAATAGACCTCGTCAATCTTAAGGTCCACGTTGTCTATCTTATGCTCCTCCGTATCGCTCTTTATCAGGTCCAGCAGGTCTTGCACACTTCCCAGATGGTCCACAGGATATGGTATTGACTCGTCATCGCCGAAATATCCTATCACACGGTAGCCCGTAGCAGGGTCAGACATTATGGCCCTGTAGATGTCCATATTAGCCGGGTCACTGCCCACCAGCAGCACAAGGCGTGTGTTGCGGCCCTTACTGCGCAGCCATCTCAGCGCCTCACGCTCACACATACGCTTCAACAGCAGCACTGCGAGGGCTATCACCATCATGCTGGTACCATAGACTACTTCGTTGTCGCTATGCCGGGTGATTACATGCCACAGAAGGCTGAACAGCATCTGAGAGCAGAATACTACTATCACATTGCGGTTGAGTACATTGGTCAACGAAATGAGACGCTGGTGTATCCTTGTCGGTATGGCGATAGAGAACAGGCAGAGTATCATCAGCATGATGAAAATACCGATGCCAATGTGGTTTACCAGACTCTGCGGGCTGTTCTGCGGGAACAAGTGTACGTAGATATACATACACAACGCATAAACTGCGGCATCTCCAAGGAGTACCACCCATTTGATTAGATTGTTCTTGTCTGAAAAATAAAACATCGTGCCTATACGCAATAGTAAAACAGATGCAAAGGTAATAATTTTCACTGATACCCGCACACATTTATACATTTTTATATAAAAAGAGGGGCTTTTTTATACAAAACGGGCGCAAAAGCTTTGCCATTTTAATTATTTTTCGTAACTTTGCGCCGATAAAAACTTGACAAGCGGACAAGTATAGAGCCTGCCCGCACTAATTGAACTATACAAACGTGGGAATCTTTTCATTCTTCAAAAAGAAAGAGGAAAATACAAAAATAGGCGGCATGGAAGACTATATGACCCTCATCCGGGTCTATTTTCAGTCTGCCATCGCTGCAACTGTCGGCATTACCAACATTGCCCTGCTTCCTGACCTCCGGGTTTTCAAAAGCACCTTCAAGGTGAAGACGGAGCGCGGCAAGCTGGGACTTGGTGAAAAAGCGGCCTGCCGCAAGATGTTGAAGCAGATGTATGGCCATGATGACGCCTTCTTTAAGGAGATAGACCATAGCATCAACAAGAACTGCCGCAAGATACAGGACGTTCAGACTTACCTCTATCAGTTTCAGGGATTCACGCAGGAACTTATGATGCTCATGGGCAACCTCATGAAATTCAAGCTTCGTCTGCCGTCGTTCTTCAAGAAGGCAATCTATGCCATGACCGAGAAAACCGTCACGGACCTCTTCAACAAGAACGACTACACCGACCCTGCCACACTCAAGGCCGTGGCATCAGTGAGGAAGTACAACCAGCGCTTAGGGTTCTCTGAGCAATGGATTACGAACTTCGTCTATCAGGTCGTAATGCTGGCAAAGAAGGAGAAACTGCCAAAAGAATAACAATACGCATCATGTCACAACAGCCGTCTGTCAACATACTGTCCACACGTGTCCGCGAACTCATCGCGGGCTATGAGGACTTGCGCAAACGCAACAGTGCTCTCACTGCCGACGTTACACGGCTGACTAACGAGATACAAAGCCTAAAGAGTCAACTGGAGAATGAGGAGAAGCGCTACAACGCACTCATGACAGCCAAGATGCTCAGCGTCACCGACCGCGACCTGGACGCAGCAAAGCAGCGCATCACCAATCTGCAGCGTTCCGTCTCGCACTGCATCACTCTCCTGACAGAAAAAGAATCTGACAACGATGGACTCTCAACAGAATAATAACACGCAACATATCACTATCCATGTCTATGACATGCCTATCGACATCATGGTCCCAAAAGATCAGGAAGCATTGTATCGTGAGGCTGGCACACTCATAAATGAGCGCCTCAATACATACTTCTCATACTTCAAGGGACAGCGTGCCGACAAGGAAATCATCTACTATGCCATGATTGACATAGCGCTGAAGTATGTCATGGAGTCTAAGCGTAATGATATGGAGCCTGTTACTGCTGTTCTTGATGAGTTGTCTGCCGAGATTCAAAAGGCAATGAAGTAAGACATTTTCAGGTTCAAAAGCCTTGTGACACCTCTTTTATTAACAACAGAACTCATTAACAACTCATAAACTAAACAACTAACAACTCACATGGTATATGCTATCATAGCCGTAGCCGGTCTTATCATAGGCGGACTATTTGGCTACCTTATCTTCAGATACGTCCTCAAGGGCAAATATAACGAAATGCTTGCTACTGCCGAAAAGGCCTCTGACGTACTGAAAGAGAAGAAACTCCTCGAGGTAAAGGAGAAATTCATCAACAAGAAGAGTGAACTGGAGCGCGAGGTGCAGCAGCGCAACCAGAAAATCCAGCAGACAGAGAACAAGCTGAAGCAGCGCGAGATGTCGCTCAACCAGCGTCAGGAGGAGCAGAGCAAGCGCCGTCAGGAGCTGGACCAGAAGGAAAACCGCATCGAGAATGAGAAGAAACTCCTTGCCGTCAAGGAGCAGGAGCTCTCTAACATGCAGATGAAGGAGCGCGAGAAGCTGGAACAGCTCTCTGGTCTTTCTGCCGAAGAAGCCAAGACACGCCTCATAGAATCGCTGAAAGATGAGGCACGCACCGATGCCCAGAGCTATATCAACGAGATTATGGACGAGGCAAAGATCAATGCCAACAACGAGGCACGCAAAATTGTCATCAAGACCATTCAGCGCGTAGCCACCGAGGCTGCCATTGAGAACTCTGTCTCAATATTCCACATCGACAATGACGAGGTGAAGGGTCGCATCATAGGCCGTGAGGGACGCAACATCCGCGCCCTTGAGGCTGCCTGCGGCGTGGAAATAGTGGTTGACGACACTCCGGAGGCTATCGTAATATCTGCCTTTGACCCAATACGTCGCGAGACCTGCCGTCTGGCACTGCACCAACTCGTGGCAGACGGTCGCATACACCCTGCACGCATTGAGGAAGTAGTGGCAAAGGTCAAGAAGCAGTTAGAGCAGGAGGTGATTGAGACCGGTAAGCGCACCACCATTGACCTCGGCATCCACGGACTGCATCCGGAGCTTGTTCGCATCGTGGGAAAGATGAAGTATCGCTCTTCCTACGGTCAGAACCTCCTGCAGCACGCCCGCGAGACAGCAAACCTCTGCGCTGTGATGGCTGCTGAGCTGGGTCTGAACCCAAAGAAGGCAAAGCGTGCCGGACTGCTTCACGACATCGGTAAGGTGCCTGACGAAGACCTGGAGATGCCACACGCACTCTACGGTGCCAAGATAGCCGAGAAGTATAAGGAGAAGCCGGACATCTGCAATGCCATCGGTGCACACCACGACGAGATGGAGATGGAGACTCTCATCGCACCTATCGTGCAGATATGTGATGCCATCTCTGGTGCACGCCCAGGTGCTCGTCGCGAGATTGTGGAGGCTTATATCAAGCGTCTCAACGACCTGGAGGCCATCGCCATGTCATATCCAGGCGTCACCAAGACATACGCCATTCAGGCCGGACGCGAGTTGCGCGTCATCGTGGGAGCAGACAAGATGAGCGATGCGGAGACAGAACAACTCTCCGGCGAGATAGCAACAAAGATACAGAACGAGATGACATACCCGGGACAGGTGAAAATCACCGTCATCCGCGAAACTCGCGCTGTAGCTTACGCAAAGTAATATCCCATTTAGCCAACATAAAAAGCACCTTTTGTCAGTAGCAAAAGGTGCTTTTTTCGTATAGATAGGCTTCCGAGTGTGTGTAAATTTGTGAAATTCGTGCGCTCGGCCCCTTGGGGACGCTTTCGCAGCAAAGCGGAGAAAGAAATTCGTGGTTTTCTATAACTTCCGAAAGCTGAATAGGTAATTCCGTATGTCTCTACTCTATACCGTATTCGGTGCGTGTACGATGTGCTTGCTTGGTCTCCTTACGAATCTTGTTGTTCAGTTCCCATGCTTCTTTGTTGACGTATGGCCGGCTGTGGTCAAGGTGCAGGATGATGGCAGAGTAGCGTATCTGCTTGCCGCGAATGCCCATATTGAAAAGACGCTCGCCCATCTCCCGGTCCTCACCGCCATATTGCATGCGCTCATCAAAGCCGTTGACAGCAAGGATATCCTTACGCCAACCGGAGCTGTTCATGCCGTTCCATGTAGCCTTTGCGGGGGTGACATGGTTCATAAGGCTTGCAAACCATCGGCGCTGTACGAGTTTTGTACGCTTAAAGGAAGCGGGAATACCTTGCCGGATGAGCCATTTCAGACCGAAGGCACGACCGCTGGTGATGTCATCCTGTGTCAGTCGTTTGCTGATGCCCATAGGCAGCTTGAAGTAGCCGCCAGAGAGAAAGCGCCCTTTCCTGGCATATCGTTGGTGTGTGGCAATGAAATCGGGACGTGCCACACAGTCCTGATCAGTGAATATAAGGTAGTCGGCTGTTGCCACCCGCAAGGCCTCATTGAGTATCTTGGTCTTGCGAAACCCCTTGTCCTCATGCCATACGTGCTTAATCGGCAAGAACTCCTTATACCTCTCTATCATCTGCCGGGTATCGTCGCGTGAGCCATCATCTGCAATGATTATCTCGTCAGCCTTGCGTTGTTGCGCCATATAGCTCCACAAGGTCTTCTCCAACCATGCGGGATTGTTGTATGTGGATATGATTACACCTATTGTCATCGTCCTGACCGGTTATTCTGTTTGTGGTATTTTCGTCCGATGGTGTAGAGGTATAATGTATATATAATAATGTACGCGCATTATCCTAAGAAGCTAATCAGCACACCGGCAGCGACGGCAGAGCCGATAACGCCTGAGATGTTGCTGGCCATGCAGTAGTTCAGCACATGGTTCTTAGGGTCATACTTTGTGGCAATCTCATTGGCCACGCGTGATGCCATAGGCACAGCAGAGAGGCCTGTAGCACCCACGAGCGGGTTAACCTTCTTCTTTGTGAAGAGGTTGAATATCTTCACCATGCAGATGCCAGCGGCTATTGAGAGTGCAAAAGCAAGGAATCCGCCTACGACGATGCCTATGGTAGTCCAGTTGAGGAACGCCTCGCTGGTCATCGTCGCTCCCACGGAGAGTCCGAGGAAGATGGTTGCGGTGTTCATTATCGCATTGCTTGCAGTGTCAAAGAGGCGGCTGGTCATGCTGCCCAACTCCTTCAGCAGGTTGCCGAACATCAGCATACCCACAAGGCTTACAGCCGTAGGCACAAGCAGTGCAACGATGATAGTCACCACGATGGGGAAGAGTATCTTCAGCACACGCAGGTTCTTTATCTCCGTCTTATTGGGATAGAGCTTATCCTGCTCCTTCATATTAATCATCAGTTCCTTCTTGGTGCAGAGCAATCTCACCACGAGCGGTATGATAACGGGCACAAGAGCCATGTAGCTATATGCCGCAATGGCTATAGGACCGAGGAGATGAGGAGCGAGCTTGATGGTGGTAAAGATGGCCGTAGGTCCGTCAGCACCGCCTATGATGCCGAGTGATGCGGCCTCCTGTGGGGTGAAGCCCATTGCGAGAGAGCAGAGCAGCACTGCAAAGATACCGAACTGTGCGCCTGCTCCGAAGATGGAGAGTCGCAGGTTGCGCAGCATAGGACCGAAGTCAGTCAGCGCTCCCACGCCCATAAAGATGATTGGCGGGATGAAGCCAGTCTTGATGCACATGTAGTAGATGAAGTTCATCAGACCCAACTCATGCGCAATTTTGTGCAGTGGCATATCCCATATTATCTCCCTCGTACCATCTGCAAGCATGACGTAACCTTCAGAGTCAGCCTGTGCCACGCCCATACCGCCACCGGGGAAGTTGGCCAGCAGCACTCCCATGCCTATGGGCACGAGCAGCAGCGGCTCATATTTCTTCACTATGCCGAGATAGAGCAGCACGCAGGCTATTGCCAGCATGATGAGGAAAGACCAGTCTCCGCCTGTCTGGGCGAAGGCTGTCATGTCGTATATATTCTGTAGTATTTCCACTTTTCAAATTGAGAATTGAGAATTGAAAATTCAAAATTATCCTATTACCATGAGTACATCATCCTCATCTACGGAGTCACCAGAGGCGAAATTGATGCTTACGATGGTGCCGGCCTTCTCTGCCTTGATACGGTTGAACACCTTCATAGCCTCGATATAGCAGATTACCTCGCCTGCCTCCACGTGGTCGCCCACCTTCTTCGGGGTCTCAGA
Organism: Prevotellaceae bacterium UBA2718; assembly: GCA_002353975.1. GTDB lineage: Bacteria > Bacteroidota > Bacteroidia > Bacteroidales > Bacteroidaceae > Prevotella. Next base: position 6,551 of record DEKQ01000023.1, on the reverse strand, counting down.
CGATGACTGCACGAGGTATGCCTTACCCTCCAATGGTGCGAGCACCTCCACTCCAGCGCCTGCTGTCGGCTGTGCTGCCTGCGCCTGTGGCGTGGTTGCTGCCGTCGGCATGGAGCCGTCGTAGGATATCTTCACGATATAGTTCTTGCCGTTTACGTTCACCGTAACCTGCTCCGGCATCTGCTTCTTCACGTTGCCGGTAGCCTTCTTGGCCTTGCGATGAGCCAGATCCTCTTCAAAGGCCTTCTTTGCAGCACCGCTCTTGTAGGCCTCATACTGCTGCGGGTGCATGGCATACTCGAAGAGCTCCTCGTTGTCCTGGCCCACGTCCCATCCTCTGTGAGCCATCTCCAGACGGTAGGTCTCCACCTCGTCGGGGTAGTTCTCCTGCGGATCGGAGGTGAGGAACTGGCGTCCTTCCTTCTTTGCCATCTCCACAAAGACGGGATCTACCGGTCCCGGCAGGCGACCGGACTTACCCAGAATCATGTCCCAGATATTCTCTGCTATCATGCTCCAGCGCTCCTTGCCCTTCTCCATCTGCATGACATTCATCAGCGCGAGGTTCTTCACGTACTGCGAGAACGGTGTGACGAGGCAAGGATAGCCCACCTTTGGCCATACGTAGGCCACCTCATCGAATAGCTTTATGAGCAGTTCGTCGGTGGTAAGTTCGGGCTGTCCGTTCTTTACCTTCCACTTATTGAGCGAGCGGAGGTTGTCCTCAAGGTCGGTCATCAGCGATCCCATCATGCCTCCGGGCAGTCCCGGCTTGATGAGCAGGGAGTTGTTCAGGTGGTTCAGCTCAGGGATGTAATAGCCCAGGAAGTCGTCCATCATCTCCTGTATCTGAGTGCGCACCTCCATGTATGCCTCCATATTGATGCTCTTCACCTTGAATCCTGCATCCTTCAGCATCTCCTCCACGGCGATGATGTCTGCGTGGCCTGTGCCCCATGAGAGGGGAGCGATGCCTGTATCGATGTAATCACAGCCACCACGAGCCACCTCAAGGATTGAAGCCATGTTAAATCCAGGTCCGGCATGAGAGTGATACTGTATGACGATATCTTTCTTATATGCCTTGATGCCTGCCACGATCTTGCCGAGCGACTCTGGGCGACCGATGCCTGCCATGTCCTTCAGGCAGATTTCATCGGCTCCGGCATTGATAAATGTCTTTGCCAGGTCGATGTAGTAATCCACTGTGTGTATCGGAGAGTGCGTGATGCAGAGTGATGCCTGGGCAATCATGCCAGCCTCCTTGGCATACTGGATGGATGGTATCACGTTGCGCGGGTCGTTCAGACCGCAGAAGATACGCGTGATGTCAGTGCCCTGAGCCTTCTTCACCTTGTAGAAGAGCTGGCGCAAATCCTTGGGACACGGACTCATGCGGAGGCCGTTGAGTGCACGGTCCAGCATGTGAGTCTGTATGCCGGCCTCATGGAACGGCTTGGTCCACTGACGCACAGCATTGTTAGGGTTCTCTCCATAGAGGAGGTTCACTTGCTCAAAGCCGCCGCCGTTTGTCTCTACACGGTCAAAGCATCCCATCCTTATTATGGCGGGAGCCACCTTCACCAGCTGATCTACACGTGGCTGATACTTACCGGCACTCTGCCACATATCACGAAAGACCAGACTGAACTTAATTTCTTTTGCCATTTATCTTTATTCTGTTTTTAACTTTTTACCTTAGTTTGTGCCTGAATAATACAATCCCTACAGGCTCTGTATCTCAGCTACGGTGCCTTTGCCTTTGGTTATCTTGGCAACAGCCTGATTGATAGCCTCCACCACGTCAGGCGCTATCGGCATCACCTTTGCCGCAGCCTTAGCCGGCTTCACGTCCTCTTCCGGGGCAATTTTGTTAACAATTTTGATAAGCAAATTGCTTAACTGGATAATGATAAGCAATATGACGAATACTGTTATCATTCCTACAATCATCAGCGTAATACCTATGTTCATATCTGCGAAAAAAAAGAAAAATAATCGTTCTATAACGCAATTTGCACCAACCTACTGGCTGGATAGCAGTAAATTGGTGCAAAGGTAATAAAAAATCTTCAAATACAAAAGTATTTATATCGCTTTTCTTGATACTTTTTTCTACATTTCAATCCCCTTCCTCATCCAGATTGCCTCCCCAGAGGTATTTGTCCGTGTCCTTGGCAATGACATTGCTGAGCAGTATGAGGGCGAAGAGGTTAGGTATGGCCATGAGCGCATTGAACACGTCTGCCAGTGTCCACACGGTGTTCAGGTTGATTACTGAGCCCACAAAGACTGCCACGATGAAGAACCACGTGTATATCCTGGCAGCCTTGTAGCCACCCAGATACTCCACGGCGCGCTTTGCATAGATGCTCCAGCCGAGGATGGTAGAGAAAGCAAACGTGAAGAGTCCGAAGAACAGCAACGGTGTTCCGATGTATGGAATGCTGCTGAATGCAGTATTGGTGAGCACTCCGCCATCTGCACTGAGCAGCATGGACTGTATCTGGTTTCTGAACATCTGTTGCAGCAACGATGCCGACGGCAGGTGCGTGACGGCATCGGCTATGTGTGCAGCACTGCTGAGGATGCTGCTGACTATCACGATGCCCGTTATGGCACAGATGACCACCGTGTCCCAGAACGTACCGCTTGCGCTTACGAGTGCCTGCCTCACGGGGTTGCGGGTCTTTGCAGCCGCTGCCACGAGTGGTGCGGAGCCCAGTCCCGACTCATTGGAGAACAGTCCGCGGGCTATGCCATAGCGTGCTGCCAGCATGATAGCGCTGCCTGCGATGCCGCCTCCCGCAGCCTCGGGCATAAAGGCAGAGGTGAAGATGAGCTTGATGGCAGGCAGTACAAAATCAGCATTCATACAGAGTATGACGATGCAGCCAATGACATAGAGCACCGCCATGAATGGCACAAGGGCTGTGCACACCTTTGCGATGCTCTTGATACCGCCTACGAGTACGAGCGAGACGAGTAGCGTCACGATGCTGCCAGTCACCCAAGGGCTGACATGCAGGGCATCGGCAGCAAGCGTGGAGATGGCGTTGGCCTGCACGGTACTGCCTATGCCAAAGGCCGCAATGGCCGTGAAGACGGCGAAGAGCACACCTGCCCACTTGGCATTCAGGCCATACTCCAGAGCATACATCGGGCCGCCTATCATGTGTCCCTTCGGCGACTGCTTGCGATACTTCACGGCAAGGAGGCCCTCACCATATTTCGTTGCTATGCCGAAGACACCCGTGAGCCAACACCACATCACTGCGCCGGGCCCGCCCAAGGCGATAGCCGTACCCACACCGATGATGTTGCCGGTGCCGATGGTAGCTGCAAGGGCCGTGGCAAGAGCTCCGAACTGGCTCACGTCGCCGGAGTTGCTGTTGTCTTTCTTGACTGAGAGCTTGATGGCAGTAAATATCTTGCGCTGTGGAAACTTCAGGCGCACGGTGAGATACAGGTGGGTGCCCACGAGAAGTATTATCATGGGATAGCCCCATAGCAGGTCGCTGATCTGTGAAAGGAGTTGTTCCATCGGTGTTATGTGTGTGTCTTTTTTAGTGTTCGTTTACGTTGATTGAGTTGACAAGCTCTGCTGCCATGTTTGCGGCGCGTATGCCATCCACGGCGGCAGAGACGATACCTCCGGCGTATCCAGCACCTTCACCGGCGGGAAATAGTCCGCGGATGGCTATATGCTGCAGTGTCTCGTTGCTTCGGGTGATGCGCACGGGGGCGGAGGTGCGTGTCTCCACGCCGATGATGATGGCCTCGTTGGTGACGAAGCCCCGCCGCTGTGCATCAAAGCGGCTGAAGCCCTCCTGCAGTCTTGAGCTGATGTCCTTGGGCAGCCAGAAGTGCAGAGGAGACGAGAAGATGCCCGGGGCGTAGGAGGAGCGGGGCAGGTCGTATGACAGCTGACCGCGCGTGAAGTCCGCCAGACGCTGAGCTGGGGCCTGCTGCGTGTGGCGGGACTGGAGGCCCGACGCGAGACCCGACGGAGCGCTCGGCACTTGTGACGCTTTGCTCTGCAAAGAACCGTCGGGCACGGTAGCTGTGGGGGCGATGGCTGTGGCTGCGGGGGGGGAAGAAAGGGGAACTGGGGCTGCGGACACGAGGGCGGAGGGAGCTGCAGTAGCAGTGGGGACAGTGGCAGACTGCTGATGGCAGAGACGCTCCAGGCTTTCCTGATAGTTGAGCACAGCAAGGGGACTGTCCTCGCTGCCCTCTACGGTTGACACCGGCACCTCTACCACTATGCCTGAATTGCTCCATCGGCCATTGCGGCTGCTGGGCGACATGCCATTGACCACTATCTGATCATTCTCCGTGGCAGAAGGGATAATGAAGCCTCCGGGACACATACAGAAAGAATAGACGCCGCGCCCCGCAGCCTGCGTCACGAAGGAGTACTCGGCGGGGGGGAGGTATTGTCCACGGCCTTTGGGAGAGTGATACTGCAATCTGTCAATGAGTTCAGAGGGATGTTCCACACGCACACCCACGGCTATGCCTTTAGGCTCTATAATCTGACGCGCATCGCTGAGTCCGAAGATCTGGTCTGTGCGGGGAATGTCAGCAAGGTATCTATATACATCGCGAGCCGAATGACCCGTAGCAAGGATTACTGCATCTGCGCGGAAGGTGGCCGTGCGTTCTCCGCAGACACATTCCACACCCTCCACACGACACTTGTTATTGATGACAAGTCGCGTCATCTTAGTCTTGAAATGCACCTCACCGCCACTGCGAAGTATCTGGTGGCGCATATTCTCAATAATCCTTGGCAACTTATCCGTGCCTATATGAGGATGGACATCAACGAGGATGCCCGTGCCTGCACCAAACTGGCAAAAGATGCTGAGCACCTTGTCGGTGTCGCCACGCTTCTTGCTGCGGGTGAAGAGCTTGCCGTCAGAATAGGCTCCTGCCCCACCCTCTCCAAAGCAATAGTTGCTTTCGGGGTCCACGCGCTGCTCATGCGATATGAGTGCCAAGTCCTTCTTGCGCTCATGCACGTCCTTGCCGCGCTCTATCACGATGGGACGCAGCCCCAGTTCTATGAGCTGCAAGGCGGCAAAGAGGCCCGCAGGCCCCGCACCTACGACGATGACAGGGGCGCCTTCCGACACATCAGGGTAGTCAATAGGAGTGAACGGCTCATCAGTGGGCAGCTCATTGATGTAGATGCGCACACTGAGATTTACGTAAATCTGGCGCTGGCGGGCATCGATACTGCGCCTGAGAATACGCACATGCTTCACCGTGCGGCGATCTATGCCGTACTCGCGACTGACGTATTCCGTTATATTTTGCTCGCTATAGGCTACTTGAGGCACCACCCGTAGCTGGATCTCTTTTATCATGGATGCAAAGGTACAAAAAATTATTCATAATGCATAATTCCTGATGCATAATTCGAATTAGAGGTTCAGAAATTCTCAGAAATGAATTAAAATTCGTACCTTTGCACTCCCATACGATTAAAAACTCTTCACTACACAACATGAATTATGACTGACGGTATATTCTCTCGCACGGCATTGCTTTTCGGTGATACAGGCGTGGAGCGTCTGCAATCGCTTCGGGTAATAATTTTCGGTGTTGGCGGCGTTGGTTCCTGGTGCGCTGAGAGCCTGGTCCGCACCGGAATAGGCCATCTGACGATGGTGGACTGCGACGTGGTATGCGACAGCAACGTGAACCGCCAGCTGATGGCGACTACCAAGACTGTCGGCAGACCGAAGGTGGAGGTGATGCGCGAACGCCTGCTTGAGATAAATCCGAACGCGGATATCATTGCCCGCCAAGAGGTATTCTCCGCTGAAACGGCAGAGAATTTCGACCTGGATGCATACGACTACGTCATCGATGCCATTGATTCTCTGAAGGATAAGGCGCTGCTCATACTGCGTGCCTGCGAGTCCGGGGCGTGTCTCTTCTCATCAATGGGAGCGGCGAGAAAGCTGGATCCGCAGCGCGTGAGGGTGACTGAGTTCTGGAAAGTGGAGGGCGATCCGCTGGCACGGACATTGCGCAAGCGCTTCAAGCACGACGGCGTGTTTCCCGCAAGGAAGTTCCAATGCGTCTATAGCGACGAGCGCCCCTCAGGAGAAGTGGGTGGCACGGCGGCTCATGTCACAGCTGTCTTTGGGCTGACACTGGCTGCACAGGTGATACTGCATAGCATGACCTCGCCCACAAACACCCTACCAGCCGCCGAGGAAGATGAGAGTTTATGATAGGACTTTTCGAACATCGCGAGGCATCGCGATATGCGCGGCTTTCCGGAGGCGGGTCTTTTGCGTCCTGAAAGTAGGTCTTTTACCTCC
>DEKQ01000023.1:0-166 GCA_002353975.1 Prevotellaceae bacterium UBA2718 | reverse complement strand
CTTTTACGCCGTAAAAGACCTGCCATTGCAAAGCTTTAGCAATCAGATAGTTGCAAAGCCCATTTTCCGGCATTCCGACAATCATCCACCCGCACGCACGTTTTTCGGCGGATAGGACTGATTTGCTTTGGCCGGACAACCGTTGTCTATGTTATATTTCCTGTTT
>DEKQ01000029.1:5824-13558 GCA_002353975.1 Prevotellaceae bacterium UBA2718 | reverse complement strand
CACTCAGTATCATGCGTGCAGTACCCGAACCCACGCCGCTGACCGTGATCAGCATACGGTAGATCTCGCGCTCCTGCTTGTCGGCAAAGCCATAGAGCGTGTAAGAGTCATCGCGACCGCCAGTCACGATAGCCTCGTGCACATAGAGCTTCACCTCTTTCTTTGACTGTATCTCAGTAAACGTGTTGAGTGAGATAACCAAAGCATACCCCACGCCGTGAGCCTCCACAACAGCCATTGTGGGAGTAACCTCAGTCAGTTCGCCTTTGATGTATTCTATCATAATTACAGGTTCTTACAATATACCGATTAGAATAACGCACGCGTGCGAAATATATTGCACCAAAAGAAAAAAACAATAGGAGTCAGATGCTTTTACTCTGACTCCTATGATATCTTTGCTTCGCCCCCCGTTCCTGACACCTCCCCCTTGCGGGGAGGACGGGAGGGGCCTTTAGTTAGCTGCCTCAAACTCCTCCAGGAACCTCTTGTCGTTCTCTGAGAACATGCGCAGGTCGCTCACCTGATACTTCAGGTTTGTGATGCGCTCCACGCCGAGGCCGAAGGCATAGCCGGAATACTTCTTTGAATCGATGCCGCAGAGCTCCAGCACGTTAGGATCCACCATGCCGCATCCCAGTATCTCCACCCATCCGGTGTGCTTGCAGAAGCCGCATCCCACGCCGCCGCAGATGTGGCATGAGATGTCCATCTCGGCTGATGGCTCCGTGAATGGGAAGTATGATGGGCGCAGACGAATCTTCGTGTCAGGACCAAACAGCTCGCGTGCGAATGTCAGCATCACCTGCTTCAGGTCCGTAAAGCTCACGTTCTCATCCACATACAGACCCTCTATCTGGTGGAAGAAGCAGTGCGCACGGGCTGTTATAGCCTCGTTTCTATACACTCTGCCCGGGCAGATGACGCGGATTGGGGGTTGCTGGCGCTCCATCACGCGAGCCTGTACGCTCGATGTGTGTGAGCGGAGCAGGATATTCTTCGTCACATCGTTCAGCTTGCTCTCCTCCACAAAGAATGTGTCTTGCATGTCGCGGGCAGGATGGTCAGCTGCAAAGTTCATCTTCGTAAAGATGTGCAGGTCGTCCTCCACCTCCGGTCCGTCGGCCAGGGTGAAGCCCATGCGCTGGAAAATCTCCACAATCTCGTTTCTCACGATAGACAGCGGATGGCGTGTGCCCAGCTCAATGGGGTAGGGCGTGCGTGTGAGGTCTATGTCCTCCGTCTGCTGTGAGCCGCTCTCCAGCTCGGCACGCAGGCCGTTGATTTTCTCAAAGGCCAGAGCCTTCAGCGCATTAATCTTCATGCCGACGGTCTTCTTATCGTCAGCTGCCACATTCTTAAAATCCTGCATCAGGGCATTCACCTCACCCTTCTTCGACAGATACTTCAGGCGCAGGGCCTCAATCTCTTCTGCTGTATTAGCATGCAGGTCTTCTATCTCTGAAATAAGAGCATCTATTTTCTCTAATAACATTCTGAACCTTATATCTCGTTAATCTTTTAATTCGTTCAATTTGTTAGCGTGTTAACCCATTAACTCGTTAATCGCGTGCAAAATTAATACTTTTTTCTTACACTGCAAAATCTAATTGACAAAATCTATACACATCTTTCTTCAACGCGTTACTTTCAATCTCCAATTTCACTTTTGCTCAATTTTATGTTAAAAAAGTGACAAAAGTGATTTTCGTACCTTCAAAATTCGTAAGAATTTCGGAGCGCGATAGCTCGAGCTCGCGTATATCGCACGAGAGAGTATGAATAGATAACACTCTGAATATCACCAACTTCGGTGATGCTACGCCGAAAATGGGATAATTGTCAGGACAAATCGGCGATAAATTCGGGGTAAAAGACCTGCTATTACCCCCTAATAGCACTGCCACAACGCCTTGCGGAGTTGCAATCAGACCCTAAAAGACCCACCGGCACACCCCGATTTTGCAACCACGACATTGCAATTTTGTGTTTTCCTGTCCTATATTTCGGATTTCCTCAACTTCTGCCGTTCTAGATTTCATTTTTAAGTGGTAAGTTCTGAAAATCACTTTTGCTCATTTTTTCGTTAAAAATCAGTCATTTTGTAAAGTCGGGATTGAGGGTGTTCAATGTGATATTCTCACTTTTGCGTTTTCCATGCATCCACGTCCCCCGTGTGGATGCTCGTAGTATGCGTAAAATTAAGTATATCACCTTGTTTCTGCAAAAAAAACGCATTACGTTGTGCATTTTTTTATCATAAAATGATTGTGGATTGAAGAATAATACTTAATTTTGCAACCGGTATCTTAGGAATTGGTTATGCAAACATATTTGATGAAGAGTACGTCTATATTAGCAATGGCATCCGCAATCATGGTAATTGCCGGATGTGGTGGCGCGTCATCCCCTTCAGGAAAGGATTTTGATCCCCGCGACACAGTGGTGGTGCCGGACGGGATAACGGGTGAAGACAGTATCCAATACATAGAGGAGGCTGTGCTTCACAGTCCGTTTACAGTCAAGGATCTGCTTGGCCTCTCCGAGGTGCATACGTTGGAAGAGAGTATGTACTATTACAATAATGCAGAATATGCCCAGGACAACCCCAAAGACGCTGCACGCACCGTGGCAACGGCACGCGACTCTGCCGCGCTGAAGCTGGGCAACCGCCTCATACGCATGGGCGAGGTGGTAAACACAAAAGGCAATGCTAACGATGAGCTGCAGTGGGCCGCTGCCGTCAATGTGGCTCTCGACTCGCTGCGCATGGCGGTGCCGTCACTGTCTGCCGAGTCGGCTGTCGGGGAGATAATGCGCGTGATGCATAAGTTCACTTCCGATTCGCAGGTGGAAATGAACTACTTGACGTACGTGGAGTCAATGGTAGAGTATTACCGCACCATAGAGACCTACAGGCAGTGGCTGGATGCCTTGCCTGCAGCACTGAAACCCTTGGCACAGAAAGAGTATGAGGCTTGGCACAGTCTCAACGAGGCACGCATCGCCTTCTGGAATGACGTGTCGTACAAACAGGAGTGGTACAGCATGAAACCGATGGAGATACAGGGCTATTATGAGTCACTTGCCACCGAACGCCGCAATGCGTTGGAGTTGGAGCGTGGCATTGTGCTGCAGGGCAAGCCATACGCAAAGCAGGGCGCGACGGTAAGCGCTGCGCAATGGGAGAAATGGATTGCAGAGAACTCTGTGCCGGAGGATATAGATGTGCTAAAGAATATGGGTGATAAGGACCTCATACCCAGTGACAGCCTCGTAGCAGCGCGGGTGAAGACGCTGAAGGCTACCTTCTCGCGATGGCTCGCCGCACGTCAGGCATTCGCCGCCGCTCTGCCCGAGGACAAAGGCAAGAGCTATGATAACCTCACCGCCGACATCCATCGCCGCATGATGGAAAAGCATGGAGAATGAATCAGGCTGCATCCTTTTTAACCTGAGACCTATAATAGTCACCCCACAAAGCGAGGTGACTATTTTTGTTATTATATAATGTGTATCGGGGCTAAGACTGCCTCTTTTCCAAGAAAAGCACACGGAATTTTGCACTTTTTTCAGCAAAAAGATTGCGGATTGAAGAATTATGCTTACTTTTGCAATCAGAATAGAGAAGAAAAACATTTCCACCGAAGCATTAGATTATGCATAGGACACGACAAGAATATATTGATATCCTTAAAAGCCATGCTGATGTGCTGAAATCGAACTACGGCATCAGCTATATGAGGCTTTTCGGCTCTGTTGCCAAAAACGAACATCATGGCGACAGCGATGTTGACCTCTTTGTTGTCATGCCCGCAAATGCTTATACACTATGCGCTGCCGCAGATTATCTGGAATCTATCCTCGACACAAATGTTGACTTGATACGCAAGCATAGCAACATGCGCCCCTTTTTCATTGATCAGATAAATAAGTATGGAATCGATATCTTCGGACAAGCGTGAGGTGCTGCTCGACATACTGCACCAGATAAAGAATTCCATAGAAAACCTAAAGACTTGGAATCGTGACATCACAGACATGAACCAATTGCTCATGTCACCAAGCGGTATGCAAGCACTTGCAGGTAACTGCATGACAATAATGGCTATTGGTGAAGGCTTCAGAAAGATTGATAGAATCACAGAAGGACAGTTACTTCCTCTTCGTCCTGAAATTCCTTGGCGTCAGGTATTCGGACTGAGGAACAGGATTGCCCATGGTTACTTTGACATAGATGTAGATATTATATCCGAAGTCATCAACGATGACCTCCAGCCATTATTAGAGGCAACCGATTTTCTCATAACACATTTGCAAGAATAAAGCAAGTAACAGTCACCCCACAAAGCGAGGTGACTATTTTTATTATTATATAATGTGTATCGGGGCTAAGACTGCCTCTTTTCCACGAAAAGCACACGTTAACTTCTATAACTTCGAGCGTAGCGATAACTTCTGAAAGTTGAATCGTATTATGATAATGGGGACGCATTACAACGTGATGTTGTCAATGCGTAGTGTCAACGTACCTGCAGGTACGTGTACCTCCACGACGTCGCCGACTTTCTTGCCCAGCAATGCTTGGGTGATGGGTGACTTGATGGAGATTTTCTTCTCTTGAAGGTTGGCCTCGTGCGGGTTGACTATCATATATGTCATTTGGCTGCCGTTGCCCATGTTGGTTATCTCTACCTTGCAGAGAAGCCCCACCACATCAGGGCGCAGTCTCTTGGTGTCTAAGACGCGTGCGTGCTCCAGTACTTTCTGCTTGAAACGTATCCTCCCCAGCAGACGTGACTGCTCGCGTCTGGCGGCACGATACTCGTAGTTCTCGCTGAGGTCGCCTTTGTCGCGGGCCTCAACGAGGGCATCCCTGACGCGGGGATACTCCACATTCTCCAATTGATATAGTTCGGCTACAAGTTTGTCATAGCCTTCCTGTGACATGTATTCCATTTGCTGATTTCCTTGTCCCGGTATGTGATATGCGTGCAAAGGTAAATATATTTTTTCAAACTGCAACTAAAATGCGTAACTTATAGCTCTATTGGAAAGGAAATAAATGCAATAGGATTGTTTTTGACGATACTTTTCTTGCGCATTTCAGGAAAACTCCGTAACTTTGTAGCGCAAAACGGAGAAGAAGTCTCTAATTGGTAGTCGTATTGCACATTGTGCACGGTGAAGTTAAAGGATGAAAAAGGAATTACATCTTACGAATGACGTCTCGCAGGTTGTAGCGCTTGGCGAGTGGATAGAGCGCCTTGGCGAGGAACTGGCGCTGAATCCTGCCGATGTGTTTCAGTTGAACCTGGCTCTGGAGGAGGCTGTCGTGAATGTGATGAACTATGCATACCCCGGGCAGACGGACATGCCTATTGTGCTGAGTGTCAGCGCAGACGAAGGGGCGGACGGCATAGTGTTCAGACTGACAGACAACGGCGTGCCTTTTGACCCTACCCGGGCAGAGATGCCGGATGTGACACTCTCGGCAGAGGAGAGAAATATAGGTGGACTCGGCATTTTCCTCGTGGAGCAGCTGATGAACAGGGTAGCATACGAAAGAGAGGGCGAGAGCAATGTGCTCACGATGGAGTGGAAGAGAAAAAGTGATTGAAACGACCCAAATAAATAGATAAAGTTATACTATGACACTTGAGATTTTAGAAAAGGACAATCAGATTACCGGAGTATTGGACGGACGTTTGGACACTGCAGCAAGTCAGCAGTTCTCTATAGACATGGAGCCGCTGATGAATAATGCAGATAAGCACATCGTGCTGGATTGCAATAAGCTCTCGTTCATCTCATCCTCAGGACTGCGACTGTTTCTCTCCCTGCGCAAGGCAACAATTGCAAAGGGCGGTGACATCACAATCACGGGCGTATCGCCAGATGTGAAGCAGGTGTTTGCCATCACTGGATTCTATTCGCTCTTTAACTTCAAATAGGATGTTCACAAAGACCGAATTTACGGAGGAAGAGCTGCAACAAGTCGAGGCTGTGAAAGCCCGGATGGCTGAGTTAGAGAACTACGCACGGCGATTTGATGCCGGAGAGACACTCCCGCACAAGTTGCTGCAGGGCATCATAGACAGTGTGCTTAACGAGACGGTGCCTATGGCAGAGCGTCTCGGCATGCATGCCGAGCAGACGATGATGCAGGATACGTGTGTCAGGATAGGATACCCTGAGGACTATAAGATGCTGAAGAAACTGCTCAGCGACTCGGAGGTGATGTGCGAGGTGGTGTTCAAGACCTTCAAGGTGCCTATCTGCGCGATGCTCGACGATGCAGGGATAGAGTACGACTTTCAGTACAGGATGAAGTCCGTATATTCCATTTGGCGCAAGATGCGCATAGACCAGAAGGAGTTTGACGATGTGTATGACCTTTTCGGTACGCGCATAGTGTATAAGGTGCCAAAGAACATCGTGTTGGCAGAGAATGTGGACGTGGAGAAACTCTACTGCTACAGGATATATAACATCATAGCGATGCTCTACAGGATACACCCTGACCGCATCAAGGACTGGGTGGCTAATCCTAAACCATCAGGATATCAGGCGCTGCAGTTCACCGTTATGGGACCGGACTGCAACTGGATAGAGATACAGCTGCGCTCGGAGCGTATGGACTATGAGGCAGAGCAGGGCGTGGCGGCACACTGGCTGTATAAGGACGAGACGGCGAAGAAGTGATAGACTACGACTTGAGACATATCACGACAATCATTCTGGACGTTGACGGTGTGTTGTCTGCCAGTACCATCCCCGTGGGCGATGACGGCGAACCGCTGCGCACCGTGAATATCAAGGATGGGTATGCCATACAACTGGCTGTGAAGATGGGACTGAGGCTCGCTATCATCACCGGTGCAAGGGAGGAGGCGATAGCGCGTCGCTTCGTGAAACTTGGAATGAAGGATGTATTCCTCGGCTGTGGAAGGAAGATAGAACGCTACGAGAGCTACAAGGCTGAGAACGGGATAAAGGACGATGAGATAATCTACGTGGGCGATGACATTCCCGACTATGAGGTGATGAAACGCTGTGGATGTCCCTGCTGTCCTGCTGATGCTGCGCAGGAGATAAAGGATATGGCGGTGTATGTGAGTCCACTCAACGGTGGCGCAGGATGTGTGAGAGATGTGCTGGAGCAAGTGCTGAAAGCGCAGGGCAAATGGCTAAGCACGGAGAAAGCCTTTGGATGGTAAAAGCAGCCAATATATTACCAATATGTTATAGTGAGGGCTTCAGGTTTCCTCAACTAACCATTAACTAAACTAAACCAATTACGTCTATGAGTTACAAAATTATCGATGTAGAAGGCATTGGCGAGATTTATGCCAAGAAGCTTACCGATGCAGGTATCAACAACGTAGAGGATCTTTTGGAGAAGTGCGCAAAGCCGGCAGGTCGTAAGGAACTTGCAGAGAAGGCCGACATCAGTCCTAAGCTCATTCTTACATGGACCAATCATGCTGACCTCATGCGCATTGACGGTGTGGGACCACAGTTCGCAGAACTACTTGAGGCTGCCGGCGTTGACACAGTAAAGGAATTTAAGCACCGCTTAGCAGAGAATCTGCAGCCAAAGCTGGAGGAAATCAACGCTCAGAAACATCTTGTAGGTCGCGTGCCTGCCCTGAAGGAAGTAGAGAAGATGATAGCACAGGCAAAGGAACTGCCTGCTGTATTGGAGTATTAATGACAAGTCCCTCTCTGCAC
>DEKQ01000029.1:0-5764 GCA_002353975.1 Prevotellaceae bacterium UBA2718 | reverse complement strand
GGTGTCTCACCCGCCACTGATGTTTGCTTCAGCTTTGCCCTGGCGAGCTCCGAGATTGCTCGTCTGAACTACTCTGTATCAGGCAATGCGTGAAGAAATAGTAGGATGAAATCTAATGCATTTTTTGCAATGCCGACTTGTCATAAAAGAATAAATTGAGGGGTGAGGAGAGGATTATTGACTATTGACCATTGACCATTGGCCAATTTTTTGTAACTTTGTAGCCGTTTTTAAGACTAAAAAATTCTTACTTATTATAAAAGACAAGAAAAATGAACATTAACGATTATGATTTCGCAGGCAAGAAGGCCATCGTACGCGTGGACTTCAATGTGCCTCTTCAGGATGGCAAAATCACTGACGACACTCGCATCAAGGGCGCTCTCCCCACACTGAAACTGATACTTCAGAAGGGTGGTGCACTTATCATCATGTCTCACATGGGTAAGCCAAAGGGTAAGGTGAAGGCAGAGCTCTCACTGAGCCAGATTAAGGATGCCGTAGCATCTGCTCTGGGTGTGCCAGAGGTTAAGTTTGCTCCTGACTGCGCTAAGGCTGATGCAGAGGCTGCTGCGCTGAAGGCAGGCGAGGTCCTGCTGCTGGAGAACCTCCGTTTCTATCCAGAGGAGGAGGGCAAGCCTGTTGGTATCGATAAGGCTGATCCTGCATACGAGGAGGCAAAGAAGGCCATGAAGGCAAGTCAGAAGGAGTTTGCCAAGAAGTTGGCGTCATACGCTGACTGCTGGGTGATGGATGCATTCGGCACAGCACACCGTAAGCATGCTTCTACTGCTGTCATCGCTGACTACTTCGACAAGGACAACCGTATGCTCGGACTCCTCATGGAGAAGGAAGTACAGGCTGTGGACAATGTGCTGAACAATATCAAGCGTCCATTCGTAGCTATCATGGGTGGCTCAAAGGTATCTTCTAAGATCGGCATCATTGAGAACCTGCTCGGTAAGGTTGATAAGCTCATCCTCTGTGGTGGTATGACATATACCTTCTCAAAGGCTCACGGCGGTGAGATTGGTCAGTCTATTGTTGAGATGGACAAGCTGGACGTTGCTCTCGGAGTAGAGGAGCTGGCAAAGAAGAACGGCGTTGAGCTGGTGCTCGGTACGGACTGCACCGCAACAGACGGACTGGACTTCGCTACGCTGAGCGTGAAGCCAGGTGCAAAGATTACGACATGCATGTCAAACCAGATTCCTGCTGACATGGAAGGCGTGGACGCTGGTCCAGAGAGCCGCGAGGCATTCAAGAATGCTATCAAGGGCGCTAAGACAATCCTTTGGAACGGTCCTGCAGGTGTCTTTGAGTGTGACGAGTTCACTGCTGGCTCACGCGCTATCGGCGAGGCTATCGCTGAGGCAACAGCTGAGGGCGCCTTCTCACTCATCGGTGGTGGTGACTCTGTAGCTTGCGTAAACAAGTTCGGCTTGGCAGACAAGGTGTCTTACATCTCTACTGGTGGTGGTGCGCTGCTCGAGGCTATCGAGGGCAAGGTGCTCCCAGGCGTAGCTGCAGTGCAGGCATAAGGCCACGAAAGGGTAAAAAGTCCACACGAGGACTGAACCAAACAACGTAAGAACAGAACATAAGGACATAAAAAAACGGCATCGTATCAGTGAAGATACGGTGCCGTTTGTTATTAGGA
Organism: Prevotellaceae bacterium UBA2718; assembly: GCA_002353975.1. GTDB lineage: Bacteria > Bacteroidota > Bacteroidia > Bacteroidales > Bacteroidaceae > Prevotella. The sequence continues at coordinate 4,104 of DEKQ01000029.1, read as the reverse complement.
TAGTTAGGGCTGCTTATGATTTGCTCATGTTATAGACGATGTCCATGATTTCCTGAGCAAGTTTTTCTGCCTCCTCCATGGTGTGAGCCTCGCTATAAACGCGGATGATGGGCTCGGTATTTGACTTGCGGAGATGTACCCACTTGTCGGGGAAGTCGAGCTTCACGCCGTCAATGTCATTGACCTTTACGTCAGATTGCTTAGCATAGAGCGCCTTAACCTTTGCCAATATGGCATCAACGTCAGTAGAGGCAGTGAGGTCTATGCGGTTCTTTGCAATGAAGTATTCGGGGAATGTCTTGCGAAGTTCACTCGCCGTACAGCCTTTCTGTGCCAGCGAGCTGAGGAAAAGAGCTATACCTACGAGGGCATCACGACCATAGTGGCTCTCTGGATAAATGACTCCACCATTGCCTTCGCCGCCGATGAGGGCGTTGACCTCCTTCATCTTTGTCGTGACATTTACCTCGCCAACGGCAGCAGCATTGTAGGTGCCACCGTACTTCATAGTCACATCACGCAGGGCGCGGGTGGAGGAGAGGTTACTGACTGTAGCAGGGTGGGGTACAGCGCTGTGAGACAAGACATAGTCGGCAACGCTGACGAGCGTATATTCCTCGCCAAACATCTTTCCATCCTCACAGATGAAAGCCAGACGGTCAACATCAGGATCTACTACGATGCCGAGGTCATATCCACCACGCTTTAAGGTGTCCATGATGCCTCCGAGGTTCTTCTCTAATGGCTCAGGGTTGTGGGCAAAGTCACCGTTGGCCTCGCCATTGAGGAAAGTGTATGATACACCGAGACGGTCAAGGAGTTTTGGCAGAATGATGCCACCGACACTGTTTATGGAGTCAACGACAACATTGAAGTGAGCCTTTTTGATAGCAGCGGCGTCAACCAGTTTCAGATTCATCACGGCGTCAACGTGGCGCTCGTTGAAGTCTTCCTGGCAGTAGTGGCCGAGATGGTCAACGTCAGCATATTCAAAGGCTTCATTGGCTGCAATGGACAGTACCTGATTGCCATCAGCAGCGCTGAGGAACTCGCCGTGACTGTTGAGCAGTTTCAGCGCGTTCCAATGACGGGGATTGTGGGAAGCTGTGATGATGATGCCTCCATCCGACTCTGACATCGTTACTGCCAGTTCTGTAGTGGGTGTCGTAGCCAGACCGATGTCAATGACGTCATAGCCCATGCCCAACAGGGTGCCACAGACAATGTTTCTTACCATCTCGCCTGAGATACGGGCATCACGACCGACTACGATGCGTCCCGTGCCATTTGGTGTAGATTGGCGTATGAATGTAGCGTAAGCAGATGTGAATTTTACAATATCAAGAGGATTGAGAGTGTCACCCGCCTGACCGCCAATGGTGCCGCGAATGCCTGATATGGATTTGATTAGTGACATAGTTTTTAAGATGTTAATTTCAATTAGATTTTTGGAAACCTTCCCTTCTCCACAGGAAAATAGGAGTTGGCTTTAATAAAATGTTATATTCCTCTTTCGTACGTCAGCTCATATTCGCAAGCATAAACACCGGTTTGAGCGTAGCTGTGTCCCTGGTCGTGAGGCAGGATTACTTTCACGTGAGCCAATTCTGCTTCAGCAGAATTGATGCGTACAAGATTGATATAGCTGAGTGGATAGAGCCACCCCGTAGGAACGGACGAACTGCCGTATCGTGTCAACATAATCCCTTCTACGAAGGTGGCATTGAAAGTGCCGCTGGTATTTTTTACGGTCATCTTGTCAACATTGTTGGCAAGGATGCTATATCCCTCATTGAAGCTCTGCAAAGAGTCACCGTTGATATTCCATTCCTGATATCTCACCAGGACGCTTGCACTCTCGCCGCTACCCAGTTTCTTGCCAAGGCCCTTGCCCTTGCTGATGATTTGCATGTAGATACCGTTAGAGGGGAATAGGACATACTCATTCTTCGATGTATCGGTGGTCTCACCTTGGGCTTTGAAGGTGGCCTCATCGATTACCTTGATTTTGTTCTTCTTGATGTATTCCTGAATAGCATTGAGCTCGCGCTGGCGTTGCTCTGCATAGGTCTCTGTCTGCTTGCATGAGCTGATGACGAATGCAGTGATAGTGACGAAGAGTAAGATGTAAAGTGCTTTCTTCATTATATGTGTTGAGATTTGATTTTTATTGTTGTCATAGCCGCGATGCGTAGCTTTGTATAGCGTCGCGAACTGTCTTTTCTGCCTCTTGTAATGAGCAGAAGAGCTTGCCGCCAGAAGCATTCTTATGGCCACCACCGTTGAAGAACTTTTGCGCCATCTCATTGCAAGGAAAGTCATCTACGCTCCTCAGACTCACCCAAATGAGGTTAGGCTTTTCGCTATCCTCACGCAAAGAGATGGAAAGACGGTGGTTGCGCATCTGCAGAGGCAGGTTCACGAGACCTTCGGCATCGCCCTTGATGAAGTGGAAGCGACGCTGATCCTCCTTAGATATCGTGTAATAGGAGGCTCGCAACGGAGTGAGAACACGGAGCTTCTGATAAAGCACGTACCCTGTGAGACGCAGACGGTCTATGCTGAACACATGATAGATGTTACGATAGATTTTGTCTTTGTCTATTCCCTTTGCCAATAGCATGGAGATGATTGCATATATCTCTGGTTGATTGCTATTGTAGGTGAAGCCTCCCGTGTCGGTCATCATGCCGCAGTAGATGTTTGTGGCCATGCTGCGAGTCATGTTGTCATAGCCGCCCAATTGGTGAATAAGGCGAAAGACAATCTCGCTGGTGCTTGAGAGCTCGGGAAACGACACGCTCTGTACTGTCTTGATGGAGGGATTGAGATGGTGATCAATGAGCAGTGTAGGCTTGTCGGCCTCACTAAGCACATTCTCCAGCTCGGATCCCGTACGTGAAAGTACATTAAGATCAAGGATGCATACGAGATCGCAACCTTGAATCAGAGCCTTTGCCTCGTCGCTCTTCTTGTCATATCGTACAATACCCATCTGTCCAGGCATCCAGTGAAGAAAGTCAGGATACTGGTCAGGTGCTATGACGTGCACGCTTTTGCTTTGTTGTCGCAGGTATTCAGCCCATGCGAGGCTGGAGCCCAGTGCATCTCCGTCGGCGTTGACGTGACAGATTATGACGACATCTCTAACAGAGACAATGAGGGAGCGCAGTTGAGCCACCTCATTGTCTGTTAACAGTTCTATTCCCATTCTCAAAAGAGCTTGTTGGGATAAACACCCTCTTCCACCAGTTTCGCTATGCGTGCCACGGTGTCAGGACGGTCTTCTGAGTATGTCACTCCGAACCATTTGCTGGTGGTGTCAAGCACCTTGCAGGTTGCTGTACCCTCGTTGATGAGCTTGTTGACCATCAATGGGATGAAGAACTCAGACTTCAGGTTGGAGATGTTAGCAGGATCAGAAAGAAATTCCTTGAAATACTCCTCGCTGTACTTGAAGTAGTCAGGCGTGAATCCCCACATGTTCATTGATACAGGAGCATTATCCTCAATGCTTACCCATTCGCCATCGTCCTTGTTGTCAGCACGATAAGCTACTTGTCCGTTGTCCAGACGGGCTATCTTGGTGCGCTCTACGCATGTGGTGAGGCAACCGTTGGCGTCTTTTGAACATATACCACGGCTCACAGTACCATTCTCTGACAGGGTGTTGCCTACGCGGAAACCTACCATAGCGTACTGGCCGGTGGCTCCCTCTGGCAGTTCAGAGAGGAATTTTCCTATCACCATGAAGGCGTCGCGGTTGTAGAAATCATCGCAGTTGATGACGCAGAAAGGCTCCTTTATCACGTCCTTTCCCATCAATACAGCGTGGTTGGTGCCCCATGGCTTCTGACGCCCCTCTGGTACGCTAAAGCCTTCGGGCAAGGCGTCAAGGCTCTGGAAGCAGAGCTCACATTTCACCTTACCCTCATACTTTGAGAGAATCTGGGTGCGGAACTGCTCTTCGAAGTCTCTGCGTATTACCCAAACTATTTTGCCAAAGCCTGCTTGGATGGCATCGTAGATACTATAGTCCATGATGGTCTCGCCGTTAGGACCCAGACCGTCGAGCTGTTTCAGACCACCGTAGCGGCTTCCCAT
>DEKQ01000050.1:19156-19359 GCA_002353975.1 Prevotellaceae bacterium UBA2718 | reverse complement strand
GACACCTCGATGGGTCTCACCCCTCTGGAGGGCGTAATGATGGGCACACGCTCTGGCGACATCGACGGTGGAGCCGTGACATTCATACAGAAGAAGCTCGGTCTGGACGCTGACGGCATCTCCAACCTGCTCAACAAGAAGTCTGGCGTGCAGGGTCTCTGCGGCTACTCTGACATGCGCGACGTTGAGAGCGCAGCAAAGTC
>DEKQ01000050.1:18847-19056 GCA_002353975.1 Prevotellaceae bacterium UBA2718 | reverse complement strand
ATGGGTGGCATCGACGTACTTGTATTCACCGCCGGCGTGGGCGAGAACCAGTCCATCATGCGCGAGAAGTCATGCGAGGGTCTGGAGTTCATGGGTATCAAGATAGACAAGGACGTGAACAACCAGATACACGGCAAGGAAGCCGTCATCTCTACACCTGACTCTAAGGTGAAGGTAGTGGTAATACCTACCGACGAGGAGCTGATGAT
>DEKQ01000050.1:18610-18820 GCA_002353975.1 Prevotellaceae bacterium UBA2718 | reverse complement strand
TGATGATAGCTACCGACACGATGGCTCTCGTAACGAAATAATCCAACAACATACACGAAAGCCCCCTGCAAGCGCTGACCTGCAGGGGGCTTTTATTATTTCACTTAACCTTCGCAAGGCGGGCTTGCGAAGGAGACAGCAGAGTTTGAGGAAAACCCGAATAGTCTTTACTTGAAGTATCTGTTGTAAAGACCCTCGAAGCCCTTGCCT
>DEKQ01000050.1:14983-18594 GCA_002353975.1 Prevotellaceae bacterium UBA2718 | reverse complement strand
CGAGCCTCGTCCTTGGCCATCTCGTGTACGGTGTCGTGGATGGCATCCCAGCCTGCTGCCTTGGCATTCTTGGCAATGCGGAACTTGTCCTCACATGCGCCGGCCTCAGCATTCATGCGCTTCTCAAGGTTTGTCTTGGTATCCCAGACAATGTCGCCCAGCAGCTCAGCAAACTTTGCAGCGTGCTCTGCCTCCTCCCAAGCATAGCGCTTGAAAGCCTCAGCAACCTCAGGATAGCCCTCGCGGTCTGCCTGACGGCTCATTGCCAGATACATACCTACCTCAGAGCACTCACCATTGAAGTGAGCATTCAGATCCTTTATCATCTCCTCGTCAACGCCATACTCCTTGGCGATGCCGATAACATGCTCCTGAACGAACTGGATAGCGCCGCTCTGCTCTTCCAGCTCCTTAAACTTTGATGCAGGAACGCCACACTGCGGGCACTTCTCTGGTGCCGCATCACCCTCGTAAACATAGCCACAAACGGTGCAAATAAATTTCTTCTTCATAAATCTTCTTTTGTTAATAAGTAAAATAAATAATGTCTTTGTCTGGTTCTGTCCTTTTCATTCGCAAAGATACAATGTTTTCTGCTCATTTCACTCACCCTGCACCGCCTACAGCCCGCTTTTTAAGAAAATATAACAAAACGGAATTCACATATTATTATTATTTTTCTTAACTTTGCAACCTACATTAACGCAGTTCAACCATTAAAGAGTAAATATAGAAATGAAACCAACAATCACTCCCGACATTCTCTACATCGGCCAGGACGATGCCGATATCCGTCTCTTTGAATCACAATACGTAGTGCCCGACGGCATGTGCTACAACTCATACCTCATTCAGGACGAGAAGATTGCCATCATGGATACCTCTGACCGTCGCACCATGACGCAGTGGATGAGCGACCTGAAAGAGGCTCTGGCAGGACGCCAGCCCGACTATCTCATCGTTCACCACCTGGAGCCTGACCATGCCAGCGGCATCGCCGAGGTGGCCAATACCTTCCCCGGCATACAGATAATCTGCTCTGCCAAGGCCAAGACCATGCTGCCCCTGTTCTTCCCCGAGGGCGACCTGAGCGACCGCATCACCACCGTGAAGGAGGGCGACACGCTGTCCCTGGGCAAGCACGAACTGAAGTTCATCATGGCTCCGATGGTTCACTGGCCTGAGGTGATGGTGACTTACGATGCAACGGACAAGGTTCTCTTCTCTGCCGACGGCTTCGGCAAGTTCGGAGTCATTGACGCCGACCTCGATGACTGGGCCTGTGAGGCGCGCCGCTACTACTTCAACATCTGCGGAAAGTACGGTGCCCCCGTATCAACGCTGCTGAAGAAGGCTGCCGCACTTGAGATTGAGCAGATACTGCCGCTCCACGGCCCCGTGCTGAAGGGCGAGATGCTGAGCGAGGCGCTGCGTCTCTATGGCATCTGGAGCCAGTATGGCGTGGAGGCCGAGGGTGTCTTCATAGCATACGCATCCATCCACGGCAACACCGGCGAGGCCGCCAAGAAGCTGAAGGAGATACTCCTGGCCAAGGGATGCAAGAAGGTTGCCATCAGCGACCTGTGCCGCGAAGACCAGGCCGAGGCCATAGAGGACGCCTTCAAGTATGGCAAGATGGTGCTCGCAGCCTCCTCTTACGATGCAGGACTCTTCCCTCCGATGTATGATTTCATCCATCACCTGCAGATCAAGACCTGGCAGAAGCGCGAGGTGGCACTCATCGAGAACGGCTCATGGGCTCCCAGCGCAGGCCGCGTGATGACGCAGATGCTTCAGGAGATGAAGGATGTCACCATCAAGGGCGACCTCGTAACCCTGCGCGGCAAGATGAAACCCGCCGACATCCCAGCCCTCGAAGCCCTGGCAGACGCTATCCTGGCGGATTGAAATTGAATAAAAACTGAACTACAGCAACGGCCTAAGCACCCAGACACCAATTTGTACTGGGTGCTTTTTCATATATTGCTGTAGCGTCATGGGCTCCAGGATGACCTTCTTGTGTATCTGCGAGGCGTTGAGCAGGTGCAGTTTGCCGTCGCTACCCCACTCTGCTATGCCGATGTGCACGGTGTCAAGGCCTTTCTTGTTAGTGGCGATGGCCAGGATGTCGCCGTTCTCAACGTAGCGCATCGCCTTCTTTGACAGACCCAGCGAGGCCTGCGGGATGTAGTACATCGTCTTGCCAAACGTGTTTTTCTCATGCTCCCCAATCGCCTTAATGGCTTTGGCATCGCCCTTCAGCATCTTGTAGCTGCCCGTGTGGCGCGTCATCCAGCTGATGTTCATAATCTGCCTCTTCACGAATGAAGCCTTCTTCGCAGCCTGGTCAATGGGATATGAGACGATGCCGAGCCGCCTGTTGCTCTCTGCCCACCAGTAGAAGTAGTGGTTGCGCGAGGGATAGCCGCTCATCTTGCCGCCTTCATAGCGTATGCGGGTGAGGTTACGGCAGTAGTCGGAGTACTTTACCGACCCCTCGCGCGTGGTGAGACAGAGGGCGAGGACCGTCTCAACGAACGTCGTGCAGTCCAGCTCGCGCAGGTTTACCACAAGCTGTTCCGTGGGGTTTACCTCAAGAGTATGCGCCACATACGGCACGCCCTGGAGCTTGTGACCGTAGAACAGCATCATGTTCTGCTGCCCCTTAGTCCTTGCCAACCTGCCTTCGTTGAGGAGTTTCACCACGATAGCGCTGTCGGCATTGGGCTTTGCCACGCCGGCAAAGCCTAAAGAACCCGCAAGGAGTATTATAAATAAGGTGATGTATCTCATACTATAAATCTTTCCGTAGCGGTACGGAAACTTTTTCCGTAGGCTTCGGAATTTGTTTCCGCACGCTTCGGAAACTTTTTCCGCACCGTTACGGAAAATTCCCAAGACCTACTATTTGCATGTCGTTCTGTTGCCCCTTCAGGGCGTTTTTTCTACTCAAGAGACATGATTCATTTGCTAATGCAGCCCCATGCGGCCTTTGCCATAGCCTCGTATGCCTTCTCGCTGGGGTGCAAGTGGTCGCCGGAGTCATATCCCGGAGCAAAGGCACGGCGGTCATTAGCGTCACACACGGCGGCATCAAAATCGACACATCCGTCGAAGATGCCCGACGTGCGAAGCCATTCGTTGAACTCGCAGCGCATTTTCTCGCGGTCTTCGTTGTATGTACGCCAGCCGTAGATGGGCAGCAGCGTGCCGCTCCACACCTTGAGCCCAAGGGCTCTGGACGGCTCAACATACAGTTGCTCCACGCCCTTCTCCATCTCCTCCACCGTAGGCAGGTCGCTCCACGGACGGAAGGGGTTGACCTCCGTTCCCACGGGGTGGATGATGTCGTTGATGCCGTGCTGTATGATGACATCCGTTGCACCGGCGGTATTTATCTCTATGGGGAAGCGTGTGGCGCCCTTCAGACCGTAGGCCTGATAGGTGATGCAGTCATACTGGCGCAGTATGCGTGTGCCGCTGACGGCGCGGCGTATGATGGAAGTGTTGCTGCCGTATGCCTGCATGGCGAGGTAATCGGGCCATGACTGCGCCGTGATGGAGTCGCCATAGCACACGACGGCACGGTTGGCGGCATCGGTCAGCACGTC
>DEKQ01000050.1:10072-14939 GCA_002353975.1 Prevotellaceae bacterium UBA2718 | reverse complement strand
CTTCAGCCTCGGCATAGTCGCCGTAGGAATAGAAGCCGTGGGACAGAGGTCCGGTGATGAGCGTGCCGCTGTTCATCTGCGTGTAGCCCTGGAAGTACATGCTCACCTCCAGCGTGTCGCCCATAGCGACGGGGAGGTCTATGATGTCGCTCTCCGTCTCGGTGCCGGGCATGAGGACGGTGCCTGTCTTGCCACCGCCAAAGGTGATGGGCACGCGACAGGCGAAGGCCTTAGAGAGCGTGACAGGCTCCGTGCCCGTGAGGTTTGAGAAGCGGAACCGCAGCTTCTGGCCGCTGAAACACATTCGTATCGGGTAGCGCAGGGTGAGGTCCTTGGCATAGACGCACTCGCGGCGGTCGGTAATGGAGGTAGCATTACCCCAGCAGGCCACCCATCTGAGGTCGTGAGATTGTGAGGTCATAGGGTTATGAGGTTATAACATTTCAGCGTGCGAAGTTACGACTAAATCCTGAGATATGCAAGCAGGCGGGCAACTTTGTCCCCATTTTTCTTGGCAGTCTCAGGTAAATTGCATAATTTTGCAGCACCAAAGTAAGGAGGCGACGAAACAACCGTCAGTTATATAAAAGCAAAGAGCACACAGAATGGAATCTAACGAGACGATACGGGCAGCTGCCATACAATGCTTCACGGACGAGGCGGAGGCGATACAGTCACTCATTCCGCGGCTTGACGAGAACTTTCCGCGTGCCGTCGAGATGCTCTACCGCTGTGAGGGCAAGGTCATAGTGACCGGCGTCGGCAAGAGCGGGCACGTGGGCGAGAAGATAGCTTCAACCCTGGCATCGCTGGGCACACCGTCCTTCTTCCTCAATCCGCTGGATGCCTTCCACGGCGACCTGGGCATGATAGCCCCCGGCGACGTGGTGATAGCCATCAGCTACAGCGGCTACACCGACGAGCTGCTGCGCTTCATCCCGCTGCTCATAGAGCGCAACATACCCATCATCGGCATCACGGGCAACGGCGAGTCGCTGCTGGCACGCTACTCTGCCTGCCATCTGGACATCCACGTGGACCATGAGGCCGACCCTCTGAACCTGGCACCCACCTCCTCCACCGCCACCACGATGGCTATGGGCGACGCACTGGCGTGTGCATTGGTAAAGCGGAGAGGCTTTGAGGCAAAGGACTTCGCGCGCTTCCACCCCGGCGGCTCGCTGGGCAAGCGCCTCCTGTCGCACGTCAGCGACTACATGGTGAGCGACAATCTGCCCATCGTCAGCCCCGAGACGAAGTTTGCCGATGCCCTCATAACCGTCACAAGCGGCAAGCTGGGGCTCGCAATAGTAATAGATGCAGCGGGCGCATTGAGAGGCATCATAACCGATGGCGACGTAAGACGCGCCGTGCAGAAGTATCAGCGCAGCATGTTCGACATCACCGTCAGCGACGTGATGACGCCCAATCCCAAGACCTGCCGCCCCGAGACCAACCTCTCGGAGGTGGACAACATCCTGCGCCGCCACAACATCCACGCCCTCGTGGTGACCGACGCCAACGGCAAAGTGAAGGGCGTCATAGACTCCTTCCGCGTGATGAGCTGATAAATAAGGCATAATTCATAATTTAGTTTTTACAGGACCCAGGCACAACGGAATAACGATATGACTATACAAGGCGAAAACATTACCCTGACGCGGCACGAACTTAACTCCATCGTGGAGGATGCCGTGTTAAAGGCCCTTCAGAAGATTGCCCCGCAAAGCATTGCATCCACGGACGAGGCCGACCACCCCACGCGCCAAATAAAGCAACGCAGCTTCACACCGGAAGAATATGAAGAAGCCATGCGCGTGATGGCAGCAAACCGAGGCAAGGGGGACGAGCCTAAGGTGGGCATCTTTTGGTATGACGTGGCGAGCAATGAGCTTTTCGGAGTCGTATCCCACAAAGTGTCTGACTATAGCAAGCCCAATGCAGGCGGCGGGTTAGTCACTTGTTCAGAGATGCATGAGGACGTATGGAAGAAAGCGTTTAACAAGCAAAAGTATCACGGAGGCATCGGCCCATTCACCGGCGCATATCAGGACAAACCACGAGGACGGGTGTTCTACAATCCTAAATCCGACCGTTTCACCATTGCCATAGGAAGCTGGTTTACCACACATCAAGAGGCGTATGACCTCATAATGGAAGAGTTTGACCTGCCAGAGGGACGTACCGACATAACCTACGGCGAGCACTGGAACATCGGCCAGACATGGAGGTAAGCATTGCCGCTCATAACACATCACGGTGTCCGACACTCATAAGCAGGTAATAATCATTCATAGAATAACAGGTAGAAAATGGAGCCAGAGTATCTAAAGAAACTGCAACAAAAGACGCTTGAAACCCTGAAGTTCGCCATCCGCTTCTTCGAGCAACACGGCTTAAGTTACTATGCCTACGGGGGCACATGTCTCGGCGCCGTGCGGCATCACAACATGATACCCTGGGATGATGACGTGGACCTGCTGATGCCGTATGAGGACTATCAGAAGTTCCTCAAGCTGAAGGAGGAAATAGACGGCACGGGGAAATACAAACTCCTCACGCCCGAGACGCCGGGATATTATGATCCCATCTGCAGGATTACCGATACCGGCACCTCTATATGGAGGTACTACATGAACCCCATAATCTTCGGAACGCAGATAGATGTCTTCCCCCTGTATGAGACAGACATTGACGACGACGGGAAGCTGACGGAAATGCTGAACGAGAACCTGTCCCTGACGTGGCGTTATCAGCGTGCCAACCAGAGATACGACTGGGTGCGCTTCAAGGAGAACATCCGGCACAGACATCTTCGCGGACTGCTGAGAAACATCAAATGGGCTTTCTCCACGCGAAACGTGAGGAAATACAAGATGGAACTTGACAGTTTCCAGTCCAGCCTCAACACTCCCGGAGGCCACAGGCTGGTCAACTTTGCCAGCTATATCTACGGACTTGAGACCTACGACAAAGAGTGGTTTGCCAAATACATTGAGATGCCCTTCGCGGACTTCACCATACGCGTTCCAGCAGGATATGACGCATACCTGAAGAGCGTGTTTGGCGACTATATGCAACTGCCGCCGGTGGAGAAGCGCAACCCTGCGCACGGCTGCTACTACATAAACCTCAGCGAGGGACTGACTATTGATGAAATTCGCAGAAGGATTAGCAAAGGCGAAAGAAAAGTACTGTAATCAGATGAAAAAGAAGTATCACATCGACGCGCTTAACAAGAGTACATTCGGAGTAACCTATTACGACGCATGCTCCAAGCCCCATACGGATGCTGAAAAGACTGCCAACGCCCTTGGCTTTGAGTCGGTATATCTCTATGGCAGCAGGCTCTCTAAACTGGGACAGCCTGTTTGGAAGAAAGTCCTCCTGCACATTTACAACCTGTCATACCAGGCCTACGTGCTCTGGCAGGCCCGCAGGCTGAACGGAATCAAGGATGCCGACATCTTCATACAGTACGGCTTCTCAACGGAATCCATGTTCTCCATCGTGCGCAAGCTCAAGAAGAACAACAACCGCATCATTCTGTTAATCCATGATTTAGACTCGCTGCGCCTTGACGGAGAAGGCAGCTCGGTCGCTTCTGCCTATCTCAGGAAGCTGCACCGTAATGAGAAAGACCTGCTGCGCAACACCGACGTCGTCATAGCCCACTCCGAACCGATGGAAAAGGAGCTGCGCAAGCTGGGGTACAACGGGACTATCGAGACTCTCAGGTTCTTTGATTACCTTAACACCTACGAAGCAGGGCAAGACACTACCGACATAAAGAACGACATAAACATCGTCTTTGCCGGCAATCTGGAGAAGAGTCTCTTTGTCAGAAAGCTCCACACTCTGAAGCCCTACCCCAACCTCCATTATCATCTTTACGGCAAACAGGCCGACGGCATACCCACAAGCGAGTCCGTCATCTACAAAGGCTGTTTCCAGAACGACGACATAGCAGGCATAGACGGTACATGGGGATTGGTATGGGACGGCGAAAGCGTGGACACCTGCAAGGGCAACTTCGGTGAGTACCTGAAGATAAACGCCCCGTTCAAGTTCTCCCTCTATCTTGCGAAAGGCCTCCCCGTGATAGTCTGGAAAGACAGCGCAATGGCGAAATACGTGGAGGAATACGGCTTAGGCATAACCGTTGACAGCCTCAACGACATCTACCCCACAATCCAACGGCTCTCTGCCCCACAGGTTGAGCAGATAAAAGAGAACGTCAGGAAGTATTCTGCCTCCGTGAAAAAGGGCGAAATGCTCTCGCAGGTATTAAGGAAGGTCATTCATCACCGATGAACAGAAGGCTACGTTCAAATCAATCATAGACCAACGTCTGGACACTCTCAACAGATAAACAACACATACCCATGCAACCATACAATGTTGACATAAGCGTACTGCTGCTGTTCCATGCCCGCCCTGACAACTTCCGACACGTCTGGGCAGAGGTCTGCAAGGCCCGCCCCGCACGGCTGTTCCTCTATCAGGACGGCCCGCGCATGACGGATACCGAGGGGCACGCCGTGGATGATGTGCGCCTGTCGAGGGACTATGCCGGCATCATGGAGTGCAGGGAGATGGTGAAGGACGAGAACATCAGCTGGCAATGCGAGGTGCACCGCAACTATCAGGAGCGCAACTATGGCTGCGACCCCAGCGGTTTCATGTCACAACGATGGGCCTTCTCGCTGACGGACAAGTGCATGGTGCTGGAGGATGACGTAGTGCCCTCACAGTCGTTCTTCACCTTCTGCAAGGAGATGCTGGACCGCTATGAGCACGACGAGCGCATCACGATGATTGCCGGATTCAATACGGACGAGGCCTCACGCCTGAAGTCAGACCAGAG
>DEKQ01000050.1:3128-9980 GCA_002353975.1 Prevotellaceae bacterium UBA2718 | reverse complement strand
GTGAACCATTGGGACGGTGAATACGGCTTCGTGAAAGACACGGCACGCTTCAACGAACTGTGTGCCAAGGTGAAGCGCGAAAGGATATTCACCTGGATGCCACGGGTGTGCCAAGACCATGCACACTCGGGCCGCGCACACTTTGAGAGCATCTTCTGGGCCTATATGTTCATGCACGACGGGCTGGCTGTGATGCCGCGACTCAATATGATTAACAACATAGGCCTGCAGGGCGGCACGCACTATGACGCCGACCTGCGGCTGAAGCCACGCTGCCAGAGGGAGATATTCACGATGCAGCGCCACGAGATGTGGCCGCCGTACAAGCACCCCGCACAGGTGGAGGAATGGCCGCAGTATCTGGACTCCTACTTCTGCCGCATGGGGCTGGACCGCCCGCTGCACAAGATGCTGCACAGCATAGAGGAGCTGCTGCTGCACCTGCGCTACGGTGAGTTCAGCGGCATAGCAAAGGCCGTGAGGATAAGACTGTCAAAGATAATGGGCACATACAGGGCTGACTGATGAAGGTTTTCCACATCATAACACACATAGACCTTGGCGGGGCCGAGCGCGTTGCCATCAACATTGCCAAAGGCGGCAAGGCTCATGGCGTGGAGATGCACGTGGTGGAGGTGACGCGCGGCACCTCGCAGATGACGCTGGCCATGACAGAGGAGATGCGGCAGGCAGGCATCACGGTGCACAGGGCACCGCTGCCGGTGCTGTTCCACTGGCACTATGTGGCAGAGAAATCGCTCGCATGGCTCTTCCCGCTGTGGTTCGTATGGCTGTGGATGCGCCATCGGCCCGACGTGTTGCACTCACACACGGAGATTCCCGACATAGCGCTGTATGCCACGATGCGGCTGTTTCCCTTCGTCAGGCCCCGCAAGATAGTGCGCACCATCCACAACACGGTGCTCTGGACCGGCATGAAGCGCCTGGGGCGGCGCATAGAATGCTTCATGCAGCAGCACGATGCCAACGTCAGCATATCCGAATCCGTGAGCCGATGCTACGAGGAAGCCTACGGAATGAGGCCACCTATTATATATAATGGTGTGGAGAAGATGCCGCCAGGGTCCGCAGTATCATCCCCGCTGCCTGCCGGCGAACCGAAGAAGGGCTGCATCTCCATCTGTTTTGCAGCGCGATTGGAGGAGCAGAAGGGCGTGCGCACGCTGTGCGAGGTGGTGAAAAGCCTTGGCGGAGACCCGCAATACCACTTCTATATCTTCGGCGACGGCACGCTGCGCCACCTCCTCGACGGCCTGAGGCAGCAGCAGAACGTCAGCATCTACGGCCCGGTGAGCGGCATTGCAGCCTCCCTGCGGTTGTTTGACTATGTCTTCATGCCCTCTGTGCACGAAGGGTTAGCGACACTGTCCATTGAGGCGTCACTGTCTCGCACACCCGTTTTGGCCAACAAAGCACCCGGACTGACAGACACCCTGCCGCCGGACTGGCCGCTGATGGTGACGGAGAACGATACGGAACAGTGGCTGCACCTATTCCGCGACGTGCTGCCCAAGGCAGACCGCGAGGCCCTGGCAGAGCAGGCTTTCCGATATGCCGAGAGCCGCTTCACGCTGGAACGCATGCAAGAACAATACACGAAACTTTACTCTACGCATAACTAAAAGTGTCCTGTGGTCTGGCACTCTGTGCCAGACACCACCTACAACAATGGACGAGCTGAAAGACAAGACGGCGAAAGGCCTGCTATGGGGCGGGCTTGGCAACGGGGCGATGCAGGTAATCGGCCTGCTGCTTGGCCTCGTCATGCTCAATATCCTGTCGCCTGCCGACTACGGAAAGATTGCCGTCCTGCTCATCTACAGCAACATCGCCACCAGCCTGCAGGACAGCGGACTGACTGCGGCACTTATAAACAAAAAAGAACCAACCCACGAGGAGTACAACTCCGTGTTTTGGTTCAATATCCTTGTCAGCTCCCTGCTGTATCTGCTCCTGTGGTTTGCGGCGCCTTACATCGCCGCCTTCAACCACGATGCGAGCCTCACGCCATTGGCGCGGTTCCTGTTCTGCGGTTTCGTCATCAATTCGTTCGGCACGGTGCAGCGGGCATATCTCAACGGCCATCTGAAGGTGAAGCAGGTCAATCTCATAGCTCTCTTCTCGGTTATCATGTCTAATGGCATCGGTGTCGTGCTGGCCCTGATGGGTTATGCCTACTGGGGACTGGCGGCTCAGACGGTGCTTTTCGTCACCTTCATAATGATATGTGACTGGTTTGTGTCCCCCTGGCGCCCCACCCTGCACATCGACCTGCGCCCTGCGGCAAAGATGTTCGGCTTCTCAAGCAAGCTGCTCGTCACCAATCTGTTCAACCAGCTCAACGCCCAGGTCTTCTCTTTCCTGCTCGGACGCTTCTACAACACCCGCACCGTTGGCTACTACAGCAACGCCCGCAAGTGGAACGACATTCTCGTCAACACCATCCAGGGCATGATGAACGGCGTATCGCAGCCGGTATTGGCACAGGTGGCGGACGATGACGAGCGCTATCGCCGCGTGTTCCGCAAGATGCTGCGCTTCGTCTGCTTCGTCACGTTCCCATGTATGCTGGGGCTGGCATTGGTGGCAAAGGAGTTCATTCTCATCACCGTCAGCGCCAAATGGCTCGAGAGTGTGCCCATGCTTCAGCTGCTGTGCATCTACGGAGCCTTCTATCCCGTCACGATGCTCTACAGCTATATGGCCATCAGCCGGGGCCGGTCAGGCATCAATATGTTCTGCACCATCACGCTCTGCCTGCTCATCTGGGCGGGACTGCTGCTGATGTACCCCTACGGCGTATATAGCATGATAGTCTATTTCGTGGCTGTCAACGTGGCCTGGCTGTTGGTATGGCAGTGGTTTGCATGGCGCATGGTGCGCCTGTCGCTGTGGTCTGCACTTGCAGACATCCTGCCTTTCTTCTGTCTGGCAGCCGGAGTGATGACTGTCACCCATTACATTACCCTCCCCATAGAGAACCTCTATCTTGCACTTTTTGCCAAGATAGCCATTGCCTTCGTTCTCTATACGGGTCTCTCCTACCTCAGCGGAGCCGAGATTATGCGCGAGACGTTAGGCTATCTCACGCATCTGCGCAGCAAGTCATAGCATGTGACTGACAATCAATCCTGCGTTCCACACGGCGAGGAAGCAAGCCAGCAGACACGTCAACACTACTATCGTGCGGTGAAAAGCCGCCTCGTGCTCGGTGCGTTTCAGCAGGTATCCCATCGCTATCGGGAATACGAAAGCCCAGTGCGCCGTCATGATATACACGTCTGTCAGGGCAAATCGGAACACCAGATGCAGCACCATGTCAAAGAGGAACGGCATCATGCTGACCCACAGGAACCGTTCGCGTGCTCCCGCCACGATGCCTAACAGCAGCAGTATCACCAGCAATGCCTCCACGGCATAGTTGTACCAGGCGCGGTATTCCACTATCACGGGACGCTCGGCGCTGACGTTGGCATCGCCCAGCAGATAGTCCTCGTGCAGCTGCAGGCCCTCGCCGAAGATGTTGTGCACCGCCGAAGGCAATACCGGAATGGACATATCGGTCCACTCAAACAGCGGATTGTCAATCAGCTGTTTCTCCGTACGTGCCTCTATGCGGTGCAGGCTCTCGGCCTTTTTCCGTGCAAACTTCACGCTGTCCCTTGCCTGCGCACGCTTCTCCATGCGCTCATTGAACTGCTCTTCCTCCACCTGAGCCGTCTGTTCCTGATAGTAGAACAGTCCGGCAAGCACCAGCGTGGGCACGAGATACCACAGGCTGTGCCTCACAATCGGCAGTATGTTGCGTCGTTTCCACCGTCCTGCCACGTCCATCAGCCATAGCTTCACACCGTTGGAGGTGGTGATACCGGTCCCGATGAAGTATAGTAGCAGCTGTTTCCACGTTGCCAGCGTCTTGCCGCGCTGCATCGCGCGACCGCTCAGATAGACAGTCAGCAGCATGACGGTCAGCGTCAGCAGCATGTGATCGGGCACGAATGTCGCCAGCATCACGTATGCCAGGGAGAAGAACAGCACATCAAGCATGAGGCTCTCCTTATGCCCGAGCCTTATTATCTGACGCAGTATCTTATACATCAGCAGCCACGAGAACGTGCTGAGGCAGGTCCACACCACGCCGAGGACGTAGATGGCGCAGTTCATGCCCGTCTCTTCCGTCAGCCATTGGCTCACCTGGGTCAGCGGCCAGACCATGTAGGCCAGTATCGGATGCCGCAGGTGAACGTAGATAGGACGCCACTGGGTAGTTATGATATAGGTGCACGGGTCAAACCCCGACCAATGAAAACCCTTATGAAAAGCCGTCCATGCACCGTAGTGGGTGCTCGTCCAGGCCTCGGGGGCACACAAGACCATCAGCAGATTGAGCCCGCCGAACAGCAGCAAGCCCATCAGCAATACCGTAAATGTCTCTATGTTTTTACGTCTCATCATATAAGTCACGCCCTGTAAGGGCAGCAAAGTAATTATGAATTTTGAATTCTTAATTTTGCATTAACCCCAATAGAGGTATTCTACAATCAGCGTGACATTCCACACCACGAGGTATATCGCCACCGCTGCCAGCAGTGCCGCAAGTCTGCGCCGGGCCCGCCATGGCAGTGCTTTAAGCAGGTATGCCATTGCTATCGGCAGCACATACAGATAGTGCGCCGACATGATGAACACCTCGTTGATGCCGAATCCCAGCACCATGTGCAGCAGCAGGTCCAGCAAGAGGAACGACATTGCCGTCCATAGGAACTGCTTCCGGCGCCCGCACCACACGCCTATTATAAATAAGGTGACGAGCAATGCCTCCACGATGTAGTTGCCCCAGTTGCGGTAATGCACTATGACGGGACGGTTCACCAGCACGTCGCCCAGCAGATATTCCTCGTGTATCATTATGCCCTCACCGAAGAGGCTCTCCACCGCCACGTCCATTCTCGATGTCGTGGCGTCGGTCCAGCGCATGAATTCACCCTTCGCTATGGGCTTTCCCGTATGCCTCACCACCGCGCTCATCTCCCTGCGGCGGCGTTCTTTCTCCTTCTGCTTCTTCACCGCAGCCTGGAATGCCTGCTCTATCGCCACGCTGTCACGGCTCTTTATCGTGTCGGCCACATTGGCCCTGAGCTTCTCGGCCTTGGCCTTGCGCACCTGCTCCGTCTTGGTTTTGCGTGCCATCTCCTTGGGCCAGACAATCTCTTTATACGTCAACCGTGCGCTACCCCATATCAATGCCGACGGCAATACCACCGCAAACAGCAGGAAACGCCACTCAAAGAACCTGTACTTACGTGTCACCAACGCTGCCAGAAACACCTTCAGCCCATTGTTAAGCGACACGCCGGCAGTCATAAAGAACAGCACTATCGTCTGCCACATATTCAGTGCGCTGCCTCTTTTCAGCTTCAGTCCGCAGACATACAGCGTCAGCGTGAGCCAGAAGAGCGACATGACGAAGTGGTCGGGCACCATCGTCGCCAACATCACGTAGGCCATTGAGAATGTGAGCACGGTGAGCACATAGCCCTCCCTGCTGGTCACGCCAATAACATCCTTGTGTATGCGCCACAGGAAGAGGAAGGAGTATGTGGCGCAGAACACCAGCAGCAGGGCCACCAGCACTATCGCCCAGTCCATTCCCGTCACGGCCTTCAGCCCTTTGTTGAGCATACTCAGCGGCCACATATAGTATGGCAGCAGCGGATGACGGTAGATGTTGTACCCTATACACCAGTCGCTGATGACGCTGTAGGTGATGGGGTCAAAGCCCGAGAGGTGCCAGCCCTTAACGAAGTTATGGAACTTCAGACCCAAGGGGGTGAGCAGATTCCAATAGTGCGCCACGTTCAGGGCATTGAGCATGATGAACATCACACATGCCGCAAGCAGCCCTCGCCGCTCACCTCGCCTAATACGGAATATGTTAAAAACAGACCTAAGCATAACTAAACTCCCAAACCGGAAACTCCGAATAACCCGGAAACTCCGGATAGCCTGGAGACTCCTGATAATCCGGAACTGCCGGAACCTCCGGAACTGCCGTCCCCTCCGCAATACTCCGTCTGATACTGCTTGGCAACGGCCTCCTCGCTGTAGCATCTCATCACTTTGTCGCGCGCTGCCGCGGCGAGGCGGGCGTGGTTTTCCTCCGCTATGGCATAGCGTATGCCCTCTGCCAGGTCGCGTGCATCCCTGTAGCGTGCCACGTAACCGTTCTCCTTGTGGTCTATCATCTCAGGTATGCCGCCCACATTGAACCCCACACACGGCGTGCCGCAGGCCATCGCCTCCATGATGGTGTTGGGCAGATTGTCGGACAGCGACGGTGTGACGAAGACATCGACGCAGGCATAGAGCCGCGCCATGTCCTCCACCTTATTTATATATGGTATGTCGCGCCCCGGCGCAATGACTGCGATAGCAGGGCTATCCGGATTTTCCGGGGTCTCCGGCCTATCCGGATTTTCCGGATTTTCCGGAATATCCGGAACTTCCGGAACTTCCGGGGCAGCCGGCTTATCCGGGGCGGCCGTCAATATCTTCACCGCCTCATCGAGATAGCGTATTCCCTTGCGCTCATCATCTACCTTCTGTGCCACAAAGAGCACCAGATTCTTGCCCTGCGGCAGTCCCAATGCCTTGGCGGCCTCGTTGCGCTGTTCTTCTGTCAGCGGCGCAAAGAGGCGCGTGTCTATGGGGTTGGGGATGCTGACGATGCGCTGTCCTGCGGCCAACGGCTTTCTCTCCGAGAGCTCTTTCAGCCAGCGGCTGCATGTGACGAAGGTGATTGCTCCGCTGCGGTAGATCTCTGCCTTACGG
>DEKQ01000050.1:0-3030 GCA_002353975.1 Prevotellaceae bacterium UBA2718 | reverse complement strand
GTTATCTCTCCCGCGGGAGTGGCTTGGGTGGGGCTGGTATAGTGTTCTGTTCCCTCTAACGGCCACTCATCGTGCATAGTCCACACTACCCTCTTGCCGCTGCGGGCTATCTTCTCTATGGTGCCGAGCGAGAGGAAGCCTTGGTTCACCCAGTGCAGGTGCACCACATCGGCCTCGCGGTACTCACGCGTGGCGGTGACATCCTGGCCAAAGAGCGCGATGTCCGTGGCCCAGAGATCTTTCTTCGTAAATCCGTTGCAGGCCCATATCACGGCGCGCTCCATGATGCTGGCCCACGACTGCTTCTCCAGTGCGCGTGCCAAAGGTGGGCATAACCGCCGCAACCACCCGGCACGGATGTTCCTGCGGCACAGCATCGTGGCCTCAACACCCTGCCCCTGCAGCGCGTGCAGCAACCGCGACGCCGCTATCGCAGCCCCGCCGGTACGCGAGTATGTGCTTAGTATAAGGATCTTCATGGATTAATCCCCTTAACCCAAAAAAGGCACCCGAGGCGGGTGCCTTTTTTGGTTATACAGTATTGTGTGATTACTTAATCTCTGCGCCGGCAGCGTTGTACTTCTTGCCGTTCTTGTAGATTACTACCTGGCCGTTCTCTACGAACTTGCCGTCCTTCTGAGCCTCGTCAGCGTTGGCGTTGCTGATGCCTACGATGTTGCCCTTACCGTTCTCTGTCTCACCATCGTTGAAGTGGATGGTCACAGACTTTGCGATGCCTGCCATGCCGATGTTAGGCAGTGCGTCCCACTCAGCCTTTGTACCGTCGTAGTAGATGTCGGTGAGGGCTGCGCACTCAGCGAATGCCTTGTAGCCTACATACTTCACAGAACCAGGAATGTTGAAGGTTGTGAAGGCGTTGCAACCGAAGAATGCAGCGTCGCCGATGGTCTCAATGCCATCTGCCAGGTTCACCTCTTCCAGGTTGATGCAGAACATGAATGCGCGTGCACCGATTTCCTTGAGTACAGGAGTGGTGGTGAGGCTCTCAATGGTGTTGTCGTTCACGAATGCCTCCTCGCCGACAGTGGTAACGGCGTATGTCAGACCGGCATACTCTACAGAGTCAGGAATGAAGAGGTCAATCTCCTGGTCGGCCTTTGTCAGCTGGTAGCAAACCTTTACCTGTGGCTCGTCAGCATCAATAGCCTTATAGTTGATGCCACCGGTGCCGTCTTCGTTGGCGATGGTGAATGCCTGCAGAGGAACAACGGTCTTAACCTCATACTCTGCAACGGCAGAACCCTGTGCATTTGTAACTGTAACCTTATAGAACTTAGAGCCGAGCTCTACGGCTGTAGCCTCATAGGTCTGTGCGGTAGCGCCGCTGATGTTAGCGTATGAACCCTTCTCGGTAGCCTTGCTTGCCCACTGGTATGTGAGGCCATAGCCCTGCACCTTGGCGGTGAGTGTATAGGTCTTGCCGCTCTCTACCTTTGGAGCTTTAGCGTCAGAGTTGGATGTCATCTCGACAGACAGGTTCTTTGGAGCGCAAGGTGTCACTACGACTGCAACAGTCTTTGACGGACCGTCAACAGATGTAGCTGTGATAATAGCCTTACCCTCCTTCACACCGGTAATGACACCATCCTTAACGGTAGCCACGCCCTCGTCGCTTGAAGTCCAGTTGAGGGTCTTATCAGTAGCGTTTGAAGGCGTGAAGTCCTTACCTGAAACGGTAACATTCTCATACTCCTCAACGGTAACATCCTCATTGCTCAGCGCGAAGTCTGTCAAAGCAACGTATGGAGTAACCTTAATCTCATAGACACGAACGCTGTTAGGAATGTTCAGCACTACATCGCCTGCTTGCTTCACAGATGCAGACTTCTCATTCGTGCGGTCTGTTGAATTTGATACGTACGTGCCATCCATCTGGTCGGATGTGATGGTAACAGTCTTATCCTTGCCTGATGCGCAGAAACGAATGGTGATCTTGTCCTTAGCACTACAGCCAACCACCAGGGCGCTGATGTCGTTACCGTTAGTCTGCAGACACTTTGAAGAAGAATCCTTACCTCCGAGCAGCAGCTTTGTTGCCGGTGCAGTGAAATAGATGCCTTCCAGACCTTTCAATGGGTTCGTGCCATCGCTAAGCTCCTCATCGCTGAGTGCGTTGACATTGTTGTAACGCTGGCTGCCGTCCGGGCCGCCCCATACGCTGGTAGCTGCTGCCTGAGCAGAAGCCCATGCCGTGCCGCTACCGCCCTTGGTGAAGTCCCATGAGCGTGCCTTGGTGATAGGCTGCCAAGCTACGGCTGTCACAGTAGTCAACTTAGATTCTACATAATTATCGCTGTAGCCCAATACCCTACAGAAGAACTTGGTCTCGCCCTCTTCTTTCGGAGTGAACGTATAGCTTGGAGATGTAGCACCCACAATCATTGCGTCACCCTGCTGGAGCTTTTTGTACCACTGATAGTATTGGGCATTACTTGCCTTGATGCTGAGTGTGACAGAGCGTCCCACGGTTGCCTCGTAACTGTCTGCAAGGTCGGTAGTAATCGCCAGAGCTGCCGGGTCAGAAGAGATACCCTCCACGATAATAGCGAAGATTCCACTCTCGCCTCCACCACGAGTAACACTGTGGTCACCGGCTTCTACATCCGCAATGGTATATACTCGCCCGCCGGTAATTGCACTAGCATCGGCAATAGCAAGTTCGGTACCATCAAATTTGATTGTTTTATCACTCCACGTTGACTGGACGATAGTAACATTGGCCTTCTCGGTCGAAGTCCATGTAATTTGGGTAGCACCCTCCATCTTCAAGCCGGTGGAATATGATATGCCATCATAAGTGCAACCATTAAACTTGGTGTTGTAGTTGTGTTTATCTGCGTTGTAACTGAAATAGTCAGAAGATGACTGAACAGTACCATTCAGATAAACAGTGCCTGGCTTCTTGCTTGAGTCGTGAAAGCTTAGCTTATAGACATCAGCTGCCATAGCATTACTTGCACCCAAGATGCACATGAGCATCAAGGATAGCAGATAAGTAAATTTTTGTTT
>DEKQ01000115.1:13004-13168 GCA_002353975.1 Prevotellaceae bacterium UBA2718 | reverse complement strand
ACGCTCTCGTCGTCGTTCTGCCCCACGCGGAGCAGGATATGCTGCAGGCTGACGAGTCCGTCAGGGCCTATGCGGTCCTTGGTCTCCTGATATATCTTCCTTGCCTCAGCATCGACGTCGGCGTCGGTGATGATAGTCGGCAGCACCTGCTGGTCGCGATACTG
>DEKQ01000115.1:10254-12965 GCA_002353975.1 Prevotellaceae bacterium UBA2718 | reverse complement strand
AGATGTGCATCGAGGGCAGCCTCCACCTTGCGCTTGTAGTTAGCAAAGAGTTCCACATATTCCTTCACGGTCTTATGGTCTATCACATCCTCGCCATTGTTCTTGTGGTAGGAGTATTCAAACTCTGACTTCGGTACAGGCTTGCCATTGACCGTCATAATGACCGGATCGTCATCAGCTCCAGCCGCGTAACAGCCGACAGCACAGGCGAGCAGGCCGAGTATTAATGTCTTCTTCATTTAGATAAATATCACTTCACGTTTCACGGAATCGCCTCTCCTCTTTACTGTGGGCGGCTATAGTTAGGCGCCTCGCTGGTGATGATGACCTCGTGCGGATGGCTCTCCTGCATACCCGCAGCGGTGATGCGAGTGAATTTGGCATTGTGAAGCGCAGCGATATCCTTGGCTCCGCAGTATCCCATACCTGAGCGCAGGCCTCCGACAAGCTGATAGACCACCTCCTGAACGGTGCCCTTGTAAGGCACGCGTCCGGCAATACCTTCCGGCACGAGCTTCTTAACCTCTGCCACGCCGCTCTGGAAGTAGCGGTCCTTGGAGCCGTTCTCCATTGCTTCGAGGGAGCCCATACCGCGATAAGACTTGAACTTACGTCCGTTGAACAGTATCGTCTCGCCTGGTGCCTCCTCTGTTCCGGCTACGAGTGAGCCTATCATCACGCTGAAACCGCCGGCTGCCAGAGCCTTCACCACGTCGCCGGAGTAGCGCAGTCCGCCGTCGGCGATAAGTGGTATATCGGTATCCGACAGTGCCTTTGCCACGTCATAGACGGCAGAGAGCTGCGGTACGCCCACACCTGCCACGATGCGTGTGGTGCAGATGGAGCCGGGACCGATGCCCACCTTCACGGCGTCAGCACCAGCCTTTACGAGGTCAAGCGCTGCCTCGCCGGTAGCGATGTTGCCCACTACGATGTCAACATCAGGGAATGCGCTCTTGGCCTCACGCACCTTCTCGATGACACCTGCGGAATGTCCGTGAGCCGTATCGATGACGATGGCATCCACGCCAGCCTTCACCAGCGCCTCCATGCGCTCAAACGTGTCGGCTGTCACGCCCACGCCGGCAGCCACACGCAGACGGCCCTTGCTGTCCTTGCAGGCCATAGGCTTGTCGGCAGCCTTGGTTATATCCTTATATGTTATGAGGCCCAGCAGGTGATTCTCGCTATCCACTACGGGAAGCTTCTCAATCTTGTGCTCTAAGAGTATCTTTGAGGCACTCTCCAAATCTACCTGCTGATGAGTGACGACAAGGTTCTCGCTCGTCATCACCTCGTCAATCTTGCGGCTCTTGTCGGTCTGGAAGCGCAGGTCACGGTTGGTAACGATGCCCACCAGCTTGTTGTCGGCTCCCACAACGGGGATTCCGCCGATGTGATACTCGGCCATCAGAGCCAGCGCATCGCCTACGGTCTTGCCGCGCATGATGGTGACAGGGTCATAAATCATGCCATTCTCGGCACGCTTTACGATTGCCACCTGGCGAGCCTGCTCCTCGATGCTCATATTCTTATGGATTACGCCGATGCCGCCTTCACGCGCTATGGCGATGGCCATAGGAGCCTCGGTGACGGTATCCATCGCCGCGGTGACGAACGGAATCTTCAGCTCTATGTTACGAGAGAACTTGGTACTCAGCGAAACCTCGCGGGGCAATACTGCGGAATAAGCCGGAATAAGCAGGACGTCATCGAAGGTGATACCCTCCATAACTACCTTGTCTTCAATGAATGATGCCATAATTTGATGTCTTTATTTTTGGAAATTTGGTTGCAAAGGTACGAAAAAAAACTGAATTACTTGCCGTTTCGATAATTAATTTGTACCTTTGCACCTGCTTTTAACCATTAGTAACAAATGTATCGCGCGTAATATAATGTTCGTGTACCGCTACTTAAATACCTTTGGCAATTACCTGATGCTGATGTGGCGTGCGTTGGCCATACCCGACAGGATGCGCATGTTCTGGAAGCAGTATGTCAAGGAAATGTCGTCCCTGGGCGTCGATTCCATCGGCATAGTGCTGCTGATATCGTTCTTCATCGGTGCCGTGATATGCATACAGATAAAACTGAACATCCAGTCGCCGTGGATGCCACGCTGGATCAGCGGCTATACCACGCGAGAAATCATGCTCCTTGAGTTCTCAAGCTCCATCATGTGTCTCATCCTGGCAGGCAAGGTGGGCAGCAACATAGCCTCGGAGCTGGGCACCATGCGTGTCACCCAGCAGATTGACGCGCTGGACATCATGGGCGTCAACAGCGCCAACTACCTCATAGCACCCAAGATTCTGGGCCTGATGACGCTGATGCCCGCACTCGTCATCTTTGCCGACGTGATGGGATTTGTGGGCGCATACGCCACAGCATACATAGGACACATCATTACCCCGGAAGACCTCACGCAGGGATTGCAACACTCCTTCAACCCGTGGTTCATCTGGATGTCGATAATAAAGAGCATGGCATTCGCCTTCATCATCGCCAGCGTCTCCAGCTTCTGCGGATATACCGTGGAGGGAGGCTCCGTGGAAGTGGGAAAAGCCAGCACCTCGGCAGTGGTAAGCTCAAGCGTACTGATACTGTTCACAGACGTATTCATGACGCAACTGCTGTCATAGAAATGTACCATTTTATGTACCATTTACCATGTACAATGTACCATTTTCATTGGGACATTTAGGCAT
>DEKQ01000115.1:0-10178 GCA_002353975.1 Prevotellaceae bacterium UBA2718 | reverse complement strand
TAAATGGTAAATGACAAAATGAAAATTGTACATTGTACATGGTAAATGGTACATGGTGTAAATTGTACATTGTACATGGTATAAATTGTACATGAAAAGATGATAGAAGTAAAGTCTCTATACAAAACCTTTGGTGACAAGGATGTCCTCATGGACATCTCTGCTACCTTTGAGGATGGCAAGACAAACCTCGTCATAGGCCAGTCAGGCTCAGGCAAGACGGTGCTGATGAAGAATCTCGTAGGCCTTCTTGAGCCTACAAGCGGGCAGATACTCTATGACGGACGCGACTTTGTGAAGACCAGCAAGCACGAGAAGGCGCAGATGAGGCGCGAAATGGGCATGTTGTTCCAATCCGCAGCCCTGTTTGACTCGCTCTCCGTGATAGAGAATGTAATGTTCCCGTTGGATATGTTCTCTAATATGACGCTCCGTGAACGCCGCAAACGCGCACACGAATGCCTGAACAGGGTGAATATCATCGACTCCGACAACAAGTATCCTGCCGAGATAAGCGGCGGTATGCAGAAACGCGTAGCCATAGCGAGGGCTATCGCGCTGAACCCCAAATACTTATTTTGCGACGAGCCGAACTCTGGCTTGGACCCCAAGACCTCGCTCGTCATCGACGAACTGCTGCACGACATTACCGTGGAGTATAACATCACGACTATCATCAATACCCACGACATGAATTCCGTGATGGGTATTGGCGACAACATTCTTTTCATCTATCAAGGCCACAAGGAATGGGTTGGCGACAAGAGCATGGTTATGTCTTCCACCAACGAACACCTCACAGACCTTGTATTTGCATCAGATCTCTTCAAGAAGGTAAAAGAAGCTTCGGCAAAAGGCAAGCTATAACCTACGCTCCGTAGCACATTTAGCCTGTTCCCGTAGCACATCTAACCGGCTTCCGTAGCACATTTTGCCGGCTTTATGTAGCTCTACTAAGGATTCCGCACCGCTGCGGAATAAGTTTCCGTAGGCTTCGGAAAAAGTTTCCGTACCGTTGCGGAAAACTATTCCGTAAGCTTCGGAAAAACTTTCCGCATCGTTACGGAATAACTTTCCGCTTACTTCGGAACAACAGTCCGAAGTGTTACGGAATTTCCAGAAAACCTTAGGAGGCGACGTGTCTCACGTCGCAACCGCCAACGCCGAATCAAACGACACCAATATAAACGCCATATCCCACGACGCTATTGACAGCGGTCTTTACGATAACGCTGACAATAGCGACGTGGGATACGTAGCCTCCCTGTTTATAGAAACATCAGAGGGTGATAACCGGGTTTAGTCGAGGTGGAAGACCTCCTTGATGGGGATGGTGACAGGAGAGTTGTCCTTGGGATTGACCTCCATGATGTCCGCCATCATGTCCCACCACTTCTGGGTGATAGGGTCTATGCCGTTGCTGGTGTCTTGTGAGTTGCCATCGCCTGAGCACTCCTGGTAACCGAACAGGATGTTGGTATCCTTATCCCAGTAGATGCTGTAGTTGCTGACGCCACCGTCCTTGATCATCTTTACCAACTCTGGCCAGATAGCAGCATGGCGCTTCTGGTACTCCTCCTCGCAACCGGGCTTGAGGAACATTTTGAATGCAAATCGTGTCATACGAATTAACAAATTAGCGATTTAACAATTTAGAGAATTGACGAAACAGCTTATCGCCCACATTCCTCAGGCCTCTCCCTGTGAGCCAAAGGGGTTGGCTGTGGCAGGAGGTACGGGCTGAGCATTCTGCAGCTGGATGGTTCCGAACTCCTTCTCATAGCGCATCACGTTCTCCTGCAGCGCCAGGGCAAGACGCTTTGCATGCTCGGGAGCCAGGATTACACGGCTGACCACCTGAGCCTTAGGGGTGCCGGGAAGCGTAGAGGCCAGGTCAACGATAAACTCCGCATGGGAATGCGAGATGATAGCAAAATTACTGTAAACGCCCTTAGCTATCTCGGGCGACACTTCTATTTGGAGCTGCTGCCCCATGTTCTTCTGTTTTTCCATGCCACAAAGGTAATACATTAATTTAATATACGCACGCGCGGGACAGAAGAATTTATTCCCGAGCCTTAATAAATCATAAAATTGTAATCTTGCGACTTGTATCTCACATAATTTTCGTAAATTTGCATGGAATTTTTCTCCCTGCTATGTGCAAGAGAGCATTGGAATATATCCAACCTTTTCACAACAAGGAAATGTACGAACACGCATACCATTGTTCCCATGGCTTTGCTCAGCGCACGCGCAGCTTAGCCTATTCAGGAACGAAAACATTCATCATACTGCTCATCACGCTGCTGGCAATGACCTGCAGCAGCCTGAGCGCCAAGAAGTTTACGCTCGTCATTGATGCCGGGCACGGGGGGCATGACGCCGGTGCGATAGGCTCTTTCTCTAAGGAGAAGACGATAAACCTCAATGTGGCATTGGCCTTCGGACGCTACGTGGAGCGCAACTGTCCCGACGTGAATGTCATCTACACCCGCAAGACCGACGTATTCGTCACCCTGCATGGACGTGCCGACATAGCCAACAAGGCAAAGGCGGACCTCTTCGTCAGCATACACACCAACGCCCTGCCAAAGGGACGCATCTCGCGAGGCATGGAGACTTACACGCTCGGTATGCACCGCGCGGCAGACAACCTGGAGGTGGCAAAGCGAGAGAATGAGGTGATTTTGCAGGAGAAGGACTATAAGGAGCGCTATCAGGGCTTCGACCCGAACTCTTCGGAGAGCTATATCATCTTCGAATTCCTGCAGGACAACAACATGCAGCGCTCCGTGGACCTGGCAAAACTGGTACAGAAAAATGTCTGTTCCATTGCCAACCGTCCGAACAAGGGCGTGAAGCAGGCTGGATTCCTGGTGCTCAGGGAGACGTCCATGCCCAGCTGCCTCATAGAATTGGGATTTATCTCCACGCCCGACGAGGAGCGTCTATTGAACAACAACACATCAATAGACAACATCGCGCGAGGGATTTACAATGCGTTTGTGGCATACAAACGGACATACGACAATACGGGTATAACCTACCGCGCCGAAGAACCTGTCGCATATCCTGCCGCAGGCGAGGTGGAGGAACCTGCGAACCCCCGCAGCAACAATGTGTCTGCAAGGGTGGATAACGTGATTGAAGCGCCAAGAAGCAACGATGCCGGGAACACTCGCACCATGGGAAGCCCCGCAATTCAGGAACCGATGCCGCAGCCGGCACCGCCAATGACACAAGAGGTGAGCGCGTCACCTGCCCCGGCAAACAATGACGCAATCACGTTTAAGGTGCAGATATTCGTCTCTGACATAGCACTGAGGAAGAACGATTCACGCTTCAAGGGGCGCAAGGACGCGGACTTCTACAATGAGGGAGGAATGGTGAAATATACCATAGGCTCATCTGCCAACTATAACGAGATGAACAATCTGCGCAGAGAACTGAACAGTTCATTCCCGGGATGTTTCGTCATAGCATTCAAAAACGGCAGCAAGATGAACATCAACGAGGCAATAAGAGAATGGAAAAAAACAAGATAAATAATAAATAAGGTAAACACGACAACATACAATATATGGCATTTACGAAAGAAATAAAAATAGCATTGACAGCTATTGTGGCTGTGGTGGCACTATTCTTCGGAATGAATTTTCTGAAAGGCAAGACTGCGTTTAGCAACAGCACGACATACAAGATGACCTTCTCGGACCTGAAGGGTCTGGTAGAGTCAACTCCTATCTACGCCAACGGATATAAAGTCGGCACAATCAGGGAAATCCAATTTGACTACGAGCATGTGGGCGAAGACATCACCGTACTGTGCGACATCAATCCGAAGCTGCGCATTCCCGTAGGCACGCAGGCCAAAATCGAGACTGACCTCATGGGCAACCTCAAGGTCAGCCTTGTCATGGGCAAGGCCGCGGCGCAACGCCTGAAGCCGGGAGAGGTGATAGAAGGAAGCGAGCAGCAAGGCGTGATGGACCAAGTGAACAACATGATGCCTACGCTGAATAGCATAGTGACAAAGATTGACAGCATCACCACGAGCATCAACATCATCATGAGCGATCCTTCCATACGTAGCGCGATGCAGAATATCGACGGTATGACGGCGAGTCTGAAGTTCACTACCGAGGAGATTAACTACATGATGAAGGAACTGCGCGGCGGTGTGCCGCTGCTGATGGAGCACGCCAACAACACGATGGCTAATGCGGAGTCGCTGACAGGCAAGCTGAATGAAATAGATTTCAATGCCACAATGTCCAAGATTGACAACACTCTGAGCAACGTGGAGGCTATGACACGCTCACTCAACAGCACAGAGGGCACCATAGGACTGCTGCTGCACGACAAGACGCTGTATAATAATCTGTCATCCCTGACGGGTGATGCCGACTCACTCCTTATAGACCTGAAGGCACACCCAATGCGTTACGTGCATTTCTCACTGTTCGGAAGAAAGGAAAAGAAGTAACAGTGGCACAGAACGCGAAAGATCTTTGGGCATCGTGTCAGAAGTATTTTCATGACACGATAGGCGCTATGGAATATGAGCGCCTGTTTTCTCATGTCACCTTCGAAACCTTTCGGATGGTAGAGAAGACCCTCGTCCTGCAGGTTCCCAGCCAGTACATTTACGAAGAGATAGAGAAGAAGTACCTCTCGGTGTTGCGTTACGGCATACGTAACACGTTCGGCATGATACGCCTTGACTGGCACGTGGTGCTGGAACAGAGCGGAAAGAAGGGCGGCCTGCTCTTCGAATCGACCGACGAGACGCTGGCACCGCCTACGCTGGAACAGCCGGAGGGAAATCAGGGAACGCCGATAGACTCTAACCTCAATCCCAAGCAGGTGTTCCGCACATTCATCGAGGGTGACAGCAACCGTCTCTCACGCTCTATAGGACTGAGAGTAGCGGAACATCCCACGGGCACACAGTTCAACCCGATGTTTATCTTCGGCCCTTCAGGGTGCGGAAAAACCCACCTTGTCAATGCCATCGGCAACAGATGCAAGGAGGTTTACCCCCAGAAAAGGGTGCTCTACGTCAGCGCACGCATATTCCAGCAGCAGTTTACCACCGCCATGCATCGTGGCGTCATCAATGATTTCATCGCATTCTATCAGACCATCGACATGCTGATAGTTGATGACATACAGGAATGGTTCACTGCCACAAAGACCCAGGATGCCTTCTTCCACATCTTCAACCACCTCTATCGCAACAACCGCCGCATCATTCTGGTCAGCGACAGAGCTCCCGTTGAGATGGAAGGGATGAACAAACGACTGCTGACACGATTCAAAAGCGGCATGATTGCAGAGATGGAGCAGCCGAACCTGCAGCTCTGCATCGACATACTGAAGAAGAAAATAGCCTACGACGGACTTACCGTACCGACAGATGTGGTGCAGTATATCGCCAAGACGGCAAATGGATCTATTCGCGATTTGGAGGGCGTTATCAACTCACTCTCGGCATATAGCGTTGTGTATAACTGTAACATCGACATGAGCCTCGTTGAGAGAGTGGTGAAACGAGCCGTGAAGACCGATGACATGCCTTTGACTGTGGACGATATCATCGACCGCGTCTGCCGACATTACGAACTGACTCCCAACGTGTTGAAGGGTAAATCGCGCAAGCAGGAGATTGCTTTGGCGCGACAACTGGCCATGCATCTCGCCAATAAATACACTAATATCCCCGCCACACGCATTGGAAAACTCATCGGTAACAGGGACCACAGCACCGTTTTACACAGCTTTTCAAAAATCGCCGAAAAGCTGAAAACAGACAAACTCTTTGCCGCCGAAGTGGAGAAAATAGAGAAAGCCCTCAAGGTTAAAGAAGGTTAAAAGTCGCAATCCTTCACTACTAAAACCTTTCTAAATGTGAACAGGACTGTTCTATCTCGTTTTTTTTTCGTAACTTTGCACCGCAAATCTTTCGTACACTGACTTCTTAGTGTTTGAATTGCTTTGATTTTATCTACAAACTAACGAAGAAAGAATTGATGAGTTTAAGGAAACTATACATATTTATAACTATATCTGTGCTCGTACTTGTCGCGGGCCAGGCCGTTGCTCAAGACATTTTAGCCAAGCAGGCACCTATAGACAAGGCAATGAGAACCCTTGATACGCTTGCACTGCGTTCTGCGGTAGAGCGTGAAGAGGCAGAGATTCCGGCAGCAGCACTCTATGATGACTGGAACAACAAATACGCACACCGTGCCACAGAACTCCCCGATTCTTTCCGCATAAACCTGAAACACTTCTGCATGCCATGCAAGAGCCGCGTGGTGACAAGTAACTTCGGCGCCCGTTGGGGACGTGCGCACAAGGGTCTTGACATCAAGGTTTACATTGGCGACACTATACGTTCTGCATTCAACGGCAAAGTGCGCATCGTGAGCTATGAGGCAGCAGGCTACGGAAAGTATGTGGTGATACGCCACAATAACGGCTTGGAGACCATCTACGGCCACATGAGCGCGCAGTTAGTAGAAGAGAATCAGGTAGTAAAGGCAGGTCAGCCTATCGGACTCGGTGGCAACACCGGACGCTCCACAGGTTCTCACCTGCACTTCGAGACACGTCTTTGCGGCGTAGCGCTCAACCCGGCCTTGATGTTCGACTTCCGCAATCAGGATGTCGTGGCAGACTATTATGTGTTCCACAAAGACACATACGAGCGTGAAGGTCAGGCTGCCAACGCCGTTCGTGGCGTGATTGGCGGCGGTGGTTACGTAGCATCAGACGTGAGAGGCGAAACAATGCCTGGCGGCGGTGAGGTGAGAGAGCGTAGCACACGCCCTGCTGTGGCAGGCACATTCACACAGGCCACGGCTCAGCCGGCACGCTTCCACAAAGTGGCAGTGGGTGAGACACTCTATGGCATAGCACGCAAACGCGGATGCACAGTGAATGAACTCTGCGCAAAGAACCATCTGTCTAAAGACGTAAAAGTGCGCCCAGGACAGCTGCTGAGATACTAAACAAATGGAATTTGTACATTGCACAACGCAAAAATGGTACTTAACAATTGTGCATTGCACATGGTAAATAGTAAATAAAACTGTAATCTCCTTTCATAATCATACAACATAACTTTGCACGGGCCTGCTTAGATGTGAATCTCGGCAGGCCTTTTTATTGCAAACGACAAGGTTTCAGGATACAAAATCATAGACCACAGAGGCGAGACGAATTAACCGTTACGTTAATCCGTCTCGCCTTTCTTATTGATATACTCAACCTTGTCCGGTTATTTTCAGTAGGTGTATCTTACAGTCTTTACCAAGCGAAGACGGTAAAGAGTACTCGTACCTGCCTTTGAAATACCATTAGCCGGTTTGAAATTATACGAATAGGTTGCGTCCTCACAAAGATATCGTGTATTATCACCAGATGTTTCCCAGTAACCCACGGAACCACCATCAACCTGTTCCAACAATGAACTTAAAGAAGGAGTACTACCCGCATTATATGAGGCTTTTATAATATTGGCTTGTTCTTTTGTTGGTATTTCCCAACCTCCAAGATCTCCTTCCACATAACCTTTAGCAATGGTCTCAGCCATATCAGGGTTTGCACTCTTCGGGAAAGACGATGACACATCCGTCCACTCTGCAATAGAATACAGTAACAAATCTTCTGTATGCTCATCCACGCTGTCAGCTATTGCCACAACGTGTCCATTCCATATTGAGCCAGAGCGAATACGTTCGCTACCTTCTGCTGTTCCTGTACTATTGCCGCCAAAGTCAAAGTCTATTGTCTGCAGGTCATTCCATACAGCAGCAGAGAAGTCGCCTTCAAGGACTATCTTGCTCTGACCTTCTGGCACTTCCTGCTTAGAGTACGCACCACGGAAATGATATGGCGTGCCTACCGTCAGTGCGGAAGGATAGGTATAAGCATAGGTTTCAGTTTTGCCTGGACGTGTGATACTTATAGAAAGTATCGTCTTTTGTTCTTTTGCAGGCATCACATATATCTCGTTGCTCTGCCATACGTTATTAGGATTTGAGTGCGAAAGAGGAACGACTGCAGCTGAAGCCCCTGCCGGTTCGCCTGTGAAGTCCATAGAATTGGCCACATTAGACACTGTGACGGACACGTCAGTAGCATCTTCGGGCACATTAGAGAGGGTGAACCTTACGCCGCTGACCATATAGCCCATATTGATATATGCGTTGACAGGCGTTGATGTCACGGTGACATTGGCGCTACCCATCTGCAAGGCCGTAGCACTCTGCGATGGCACGGTTATCTCAGAACCAAGCGTCTCCACACTCTCTATTGTCACGTCGTCCGTGCCGGCAAGTGCCACAATGCGATACGAACCGGGATCCAACTTTATCGACAGACTGCTGGATGCCGAAGTAATTGCCTGACTTGCCACATAACTGCCATCTGATGCGAAGGCATAGACCGTAACGGGATAGCTGATAGTGCCCTCCGTCGATGTAGCGTTAACATTCAGTGTTTGTGCATTAGCCGACTTGCTGCCCTGTGATGAACTTGAAGAATGCAGTTCTGTCAGGTCCACCGCCTCACACGAAGCCATCAATGCCAGCGCAGCAAATAGCCGGCAAACATACTTGAAATTGTTTTTCATAACAATGTCTATTCTTCTTTTACCTCTCAGCCCTCATCGGGTTTGTAAGGAAATCCTCGTATGCTAAGCGTATGCCGTCCTTCAGTTCGGTCTTGTATGTCCATCCCAGCTTTGCGGCTTTCGACACATCCAGCAGCTTACGCGGCGTGCCATTGGGCCTCGTGGTGTCCCATTTTATTTCGCCTTCATAGCCTACCACCTCTGCCACCAGCTCCGTCAGGGCCTTGATGGTCAGCTCCTTGCCTGTACCTGCATTCACGGTTTCGTTGCCGCTATAGTTGTTCATAAGGAACACACAGAGGTTTGCCAGGTCATCGACATACAGGAACTCACGCAGCGGACTGCCGTCCCCCCAGCATGTCACCTCCTTCAGCCCGTTCTCCTTAGCCTCATGGAACCGCCGTATCAGCGCCGGCAGCACGTGGCTGTGCTCTGGGTGGTAGTTGTCGTTGGGTCCGTAGAGGTTTGTCGGCATCACTGAGATATAGTCCGTGCCATACTGACGGTTTAGGTATTCACAGTATTTCAGACCCGAAATCTTTGCCAGCGCATACGCTTCATTGGTCTTCTCCAGCTCCGATGTCAGCAGACACGACTCCGGCATCGGCTGCGGCGCCATGCGGGGATAGATGCAACTGGAGCCAAGGAACTCCAGTTTCTTACATCCATTGACCCATGCGGAGTGTATGACATTCATCTCAAGGATCATGTTCTCATACATGAAGTCCGCCAATGCGCTCTGGTTTGCAATGATACCGCCCACCTTTGCCGCTGCCAGGAACACATACTCCGGCTTCTCGGCAGCAAAGAAATCAGCCACTGCCTGCTGGTTACACAGGTCCAACTCCTTATGCGTGCGTACTATTATATTATTATATCCCTGACGCTGCAGTTCGCGCACGATAGCCGAGCCCACCATGCCACGGTGTCCGGCAACGTATATCTTACTGTCTAATTCCATAAGTTCCTCCCACATATTCTACTTCACAAGTCCCTTCTCCAGGTATTCCGCCAGGTTCGTGCGCATCACGCCGGCCACATGGTCGGCTGCAACCTTCTGCATGTCATGCCTTACCATAATCTCCACCAGCTGCTCGAACGAGGTCTTCTGCGGATTCCATCCCAGTTCCCGCTTTGCCTTTGAGGCGTCACCCCATAGGTTCACCACGTCCGTTGGGCGATAGAAGTCCGGCGACACCTCCACGAGGGTCTTCCCCACCAGGTTCTCAGGTCCTGATACGCAGATACCTTTCTCATCCATTCCCTCTCCCTCAAAGCGCAGTTCCATGCCCGCAGCCTTGAATGCAGCGTATGTAAACTCACGCACAGAATGCTGCACGCCTGTAGCTATGACAAAGTCTTCCGGCTTGTCATGCTGCAGTATGAGCCACATACACTCCACGTAATCCTTGGCATAGCCCCAGTCGCGCAGCGATGAGAGGTTGCCCAGCAGCAGCTTATCCTGCTTTCCCTGGGCTATACGCGCTGCAGCAAGCGTAATCTTTCGCGTTACGAATGTCTCGCCTCTGCGCTC
>DEKQ01000071.1:24504-42274 GCA_002353975.1 Prevotellaceae bacterium UBA2718 | reverse complement strand
GTGTTGCGGAATTAAGGTTTTATGTTTTGCCGAGTGCAGGATATCTTTTGCAAAGATTGCACCAACGAGCGCAATGAAAGCTTGCTTTCAGATTGCCGAGTGCAGCTAATCTTATGCAAAGTTAAATAAAAACTTTGGATTTGATTTCTTTTTCTGACTATTATTTCTTACTTTTGCAAACAATATAACTAATCTACCATTGCACAGATGACTAAAAACAGAATAATAAGATATTTTTTGATGTGGATTTGTTGTTTGTTGAGCCACGTCGCTGAGGCTGTGCCGACCCTTCAGGACGGCAGGGCTTGGGCGAAGCAGGGCGTTACAGAGAGAAGGCTCAACGAGCTCGACGGACTGGCGCACCATCACGCAACGGGTCTCGTGCAGGATAGACAGGGAATGATCTGGGTGGCAACATGGAACGGACTGAGCCGATACGACGGCTATCGCTTCGTGTCGTTCAAGCCGAAGGCGGGCGATGGATGCTCGATGGGCGTGAACCGCATCAAGGATATTCGTATTCGTGATCCTTATATATATTGTAATGCGGAAGGCTACTGCTTTGTCTTCGATATCCGCACGGGGCGGTTTGATGACAGCCATCTCTCCTGGAACAAGGCGCTGCGCAAATGGGGCTTCTCCGGTCAGGGAACGAAACGGCTGAAGACAGCCGACGGAGTGGAGTGGGCAGTGGACTCTCTGGGCATAAGGATGAGCTACCGCAAGCCGTGTTATGCTACGTGGCTGTTGAGGCAACCAGGATGTCAGGTGAGGGCACTCTTCCGCGACCGCGAGGGACGGATATGGGTGTGCTCGCGCGACGATGCCTCTGTGAGAATCTACAACGCCAATCTGAATCTTTTGGGATTTCTTGGAGCCGACGGCCGACTGCATGGCGGAAAGACTCCTTTCCGGTCGGCTGTGTACACGATGTTGCAAGACGAGGACGGCAGCCTATGGTTGGGATGCAAACCTGGTGGACTGTTGCATCTGTCGCCCCGTGCCGACGGCAGCTACGACATCAGCCGAATAGCGCTTGTAATCCGTGGTAGGGAGAAAGAACATCATGTTTACTCAATGCAGAAAGACCGATGGGGCAGACTGTGGGTGTCAACGCTGAACCATGGACTGTTCTGTCTTACCCGTACGGGAAAGAGTTGGAGGTGTCAGCCCATCGTCCTCTTTCATGACGACAAGACAGGCAAGTACTTGGGGGTGCGAATGATATATATCAGCCATCGTGACGAGCTGCTGGCGGGCACAACGCTTGGACTTTTCGCCACGAAGCTTACTGCCGCCAATCCAGCCTCGCTGCGCTTTATCCAGCATGAGCGTGAGGGCGGAAGAGACGGCAGCCTGAGTTGCTCTGCCGTCATGTTTATGGCGGAGGACAGGGCCAACAGACTCTATATCTGCACCGAGGGCAGCGGACTGAACATGGTGGAGCCCGGCATTTCGCTGCTCAGCAAAGATGTGGACTTCAGACACTTCGACAGGCGCGATTTGCCGGAAGACTTCCTCTTGTCGGCTTTCGCGTATGGACAATATATGTGGTTTGTGGGCACCAACGATTTGACGGGCGTGGACGTGGAACATGGACTATCGCTCTATTTCAACCACCGCACATGGACCGATGAGCTGATTTTCTCGGATGCGCAGCCCCTGAGATGGAAAGGCGGCAAATGGCTCATGGGTCTGATGGATGGTCTGGTGCTGATGGATATGGACCGGCTGACGAAGCGCACCAAGGCACCACGCATCGTACTGACAAGGGTGTCGGTGGAAGAAGGCGAGATGATGGAGGCGGTGAGCGCCCACGACACCATCTGCCTCGATGAGACAGAGCGCAATGTGAAGATTGAGTTTGCTGCCATCGATTATGCCAATACCCAGTCGATAAGCTATAGATTCCAGTTGGACGGCGGCGTATGGAATACCTTAGAGAACAGCCACACGGTGACGCTGCTCAACCTTTCGCCCGGTACGCACACGTTGCGGGTGGAGTCGAAACTGCCCACAGGACAATGGGCGGGCAACGTGAAAGTGGTGACAATCTTCGTGAAACCAACCATCTGGCAGACTACTACCGCCAAGGTGCTGTATGTGCTGCTGGCGCTGTTGTTTATCTATACTGTGGTGTACGTGACGAGGACTATTCGCTCCTCCCACCGCAAGCAGAGGGAACTGTTGGGGCAGTATCTCGACCTGATGGAGAAATACGACAAGGAGAAACACCTCGTCGTGGCTGTCAAGGCTGCTGAGAAAAAGACAACAGCAGAAAAGACAACCATTGAAACGGCAACTGCGGAGACAATGGCTGAGGAAACGGTTGTTGCCAACGGCCAACAGCCCTTGCAAGCCGACAGCCGCAGCGTAGGCGAGGAGAGCCTGAGCGAGGAAGACCAGCGCTTCATGCAATGCGTGGTGGAGTTTGTGGAACAGCACATCGACAATTCCGACCTCAGTGTGACCGATCTGGCAGCCAAGCTGAACGTCAGCAAGTCGGGACTGAACCGCAAACTGAAGAGCCTGTTGGGTGTGGCGCCCAAGGAGTTTATCAACAAGGCACGCATGAACCGTGCCGTGGCGCTGTTGCATCACAGCGACCTTCCTGTGAAGGAAATCGCCTATCGCTGCGGTTTCTGCGATCAAAACTACTTTGGCAAATGTTTCAAGGCTGCTATGGGCGTAAGTCCGTCTGAATATAGGCAGAAAAACGGGCTTTGAAACGTTTTTACCGAACTTTTGGGACGTTTTTACCACTCATGTCGGGGGAATTTGGCTACTTTTGCCCCCGACATTCTACTTCAAATATTTAAAAACTAATAGTAAAAACCTATGCGAAAAGTAGCGATTATTTTTATGAAGAAGTGTTCGGTACTATTGCTGATGCTTCTTTTCCCGTTAGGAGTGCTGGCGCAAAGCGTCACCGTTAGCGGACAAGTAACTGACGAGGCTGGTGAACCAATTATTGGCGCAAGCGTAAGGATTCCCGGCACTTCGGTGGGAGTAGTGACCGATATGGACGGTAATTACTCTATCTCTGTTCCGAAAGGAAAACAACTCGAAATCACTTATGTGGGTTACAAGAAGGAAGTGATCATTGCCAAGGAAGGCAAGATGACTGTCCAGTTGAAGGAAGATTCCAACATGCTTAACGAAGTGGTGGCTATCGGATACGGAACCGTAAAGCGCAAGGACGTGACGGGTTCGGTTTCTTCGGTAGGCAACACAGAACTCGTGTCGGTGCCTGTGGCTTCGCCTGTTGAGGCCATGCAGGGTAAGCTGGCTGGTGTGCGCGTCACCATGCCTGAGGGCAACCCCGACGCCGAGGTCATCATCCGCGTGCGTGGTGGTGGTTCTATCACCCGCGACAACACACCTCTTTATATAGTAGACGGTTTCCCCGTCAGCAGCATCTCCGATATTCCTACCAGCGACATCGAGAGCATCGACGTGCTGAAGGATGCTTCCTCTACCGCCATCTATGGTAGCCGTGGTTCCAACGGTATCGTGCTTGTAACCACCAAGAGTGGTAAGGCTGGTAAGGTGACTGTGAACTACAATGCCTATGTGGGCTTCAAGAAGGCTGAGGACAAGGTAGACGTGCTGGGAGTGGAAGACTATCTGAAGTGGCAGTACGAATTGTCGAGTCTCTCTACTGGTGCCAATGCCGGTAAGTACCAGCAGGTACTCGGCGGATGGGACAACATACCCAACATTATGAACTCGATGAAGACTACAGACTGGCAGGACGAGGTGTACGGACGCACCGGCAACGTGTTCAGCCATAATGTCAACATCTCGGGAGGTTCGGAGAAGTTGCGCTTCACAGCAGGATACAACTACATGAAGGAGAAAGCCATCCTGCTCACCTCTGACTTCTATCGCAGCAACCTGAACTTCAAACTCAACTATGAGCCCAACAAGAAGACCAAACTCGAGTTCTCTACCCGTTACTCACGCACCAAGGTGAATGGCGATGGACAGAGCGACGCTACCGGCGACCAGAACTCTGTGCCTTCAGGCTCTTTCGGCCGTATCCGCCATGCTGTGGTGCAGTCGCCTCTGACGGGCTCAGGAAGCCTTCTCTTCGATGAGAGCAACATTGACGACGGACTGGAAGACCCAATCACAGCCCTCAACGACAACTACAAGAAACGTGTTCGTGAGAACTTCAACATGAACGGAGCTTTCACATGGAAGATATTGCCCGAGCTTACTTTCCGCACAGACGTAGGTCTCGACATCTACAACAACGACTTCCGTTACTTCTCCGGCTCTACTACCTATGAGTCGCAGAACAACACCCTGGCAGAATACAAGAACATGCCGCTTACTACACGTACCCAGGTGAACCGCCGCACCGTGCGCAACTCCAACACTCTGCAGTACGACTTCTCTAAGATTCTGCCCAAGGCTCACAGCCTGAACCTCATGGTGGGACAGGAGAGCATCGTAAGCCGTGAGACACTGGCAACGACACGCATAGAGGGATTCCCTTCATTCTACGATGCCGACATGGCTTTCCACCTCTCTGCACAGGGCACTCCTACACGTGCCAACGAGTTCTACTATCCCGACGACAAGATGGTGTCGTTCTTCGGACGTGCCAACTACAGTTTCTTGGACCGCTATCTGCTTACCGCCACTCTGCGTGCCGATGGTTCAAGCAAGTTCTCTAAGGACAACCGCTGGGGCTACTTCCCATCAGTGGCAGCCGGATGGCGCATTATCGAGGAGCCTTGGATGAAGTCGACACAAGACTGGCTGAGCAACCTGAAGTTGCGCTTGAGCTACGGTGTGTCGGGTAACAACAACATTCCTTCTGGACAGACCAGCCGTACCTATTCTATCAAGGAGAGCTCTTGGCTGCACCTGCAGAACTCATGGCTCACTACGGGCAACGCAATGAGCAACCCCGACCTGAAGTGGGAAACAACACACTCGCTCAACCTGGGTATTGACTTCGGTTTCTTCAACAACAAGCTCAACGGTTCGTTCGAGGTGTACAAGAACAACGTGAAAGACCTGCTCATGGAGATGCAGATCACAGGTAGCGGCTACAACACACAGTACCAGAACGTGGGCGAGACCAAGAACTCTGGTTTCGAGTTGACATTGAACTACGATGCCATCAACACCAAGAACTACGGTCTGAACTTCTCGTTCACACTCGGTCATAACACCAATGAGGTAGTGAGCCTCGGAAGCATGGACTCATACTCTAAGCCTTCTTACTGGGCAAGTACAGAAATTGGCTCCGACTACTTAGTGAAGCCAGGAAAGCCTGTAGGAACCATCGTCGGTTACAAGCTGGCAGGAACAGGACGCTACGAGGTGGACGACTTCGAGGGCTACGATGCTGCCGCAGGACAGTGGAAGTTGAAGGAAGGTGTGGCTGATGCCAGCGGTATTGTGGGCACAGTACGCCCTGGTACCATGAAACTCCTCGACAAGGACGGTTCAGGAACCATCAACGATGACGACAAGTTCGAGAT
This sequence comes from Prevotellaceae bacterium UBA2718, assembly GCA_002353975.1. GTDB lineage: Bacteria > Bacteroidota > Bacteroidia > Bacteroidales > Bacteroidaceae > Prevotella. Next base: position 36,773 of record DEKQ01000071.1, on the reverse strand, counting down.
CGGCGACGCCAACGCATGGGCTATAGGTGGATTCTCTATCGGTGCACGTGCCTACGGATTCGACTTCAATGCCGACTTCTCTTACAGCATCGGCAACGATGTTTACAATGCTGACAAGATAGACCAGACCTCTACACGTGGCGGTATCTGGCGCAACCTCAACACCACGATGGCAAGCGGCAAGCGCTGGACCAACGTAGACGAGAACGGCAACTTCATCAACGATGCAGCCAAGCTCGCCGAGATGAACAAGAACACCACTATGTGGTCGCCTTACACAACAAAGGCTGTGCTCACCGACTGGGCTATCGAGGACGGATCATTCCTCCGCCTCTCTACACTTACCTTGGGCTACACACTGCCTAAGACATGGATGCAGAAAATCTATGTTCAGAACCTGCGTCTATACTTTACCGCTTCAAATCTTTTCTGTATCACCGGTTACAGTGGTATGGATCCAGAGGTGGACTGCTGCCGCAACGTGCTGGTTTGTCCAGGCGTAGACTACTCGGCTTATCCAAGAAGCCGCCAGTTCATCTTCGGTCTTAATCTTACATTCTAAAAAAACACTTAAAGGAAACATCGTTATGAAAATAAAATATGTATTTACAGCCCTGTTGGCTGGCGCTACACTCATGTCGTGCAACGACTATTTAGACGTAGAAAGCGAGTCACAATACAACGACAAGGTGGTGTTCTCTAACACCCCGCTTGCCGAGAATACGGTCATCAGCATCTACAGCTGGTTTGCCGCCACCAATTCTCACCGTGCGCGCTACATGCCTTACTATGGTATGAATACCGATGCCGAGTGCTACTTCGACATGGCGCAGCCTTCGTCGGACAACAAGACCTCGCTCTGCACTTACAGCGCCTTCTCTGCCAACAACTGGATGGCTTCTGGAAAAGACCCTAACGCCTTCACAGGCTTCTTCAACGGCATTGAGGCTGCCAACTGCTGCATCGAGGGAATACGTGCCTATGGCAATCCTGAGAGCAATGCCGACATGGCTTATCTCTTAGGCGAGTCGCTCACCCTGCGTGCGCAGTACTACTATGACCTCATTCGTGCCTGGGGCGACGTGCCTGCCCGATTCACATCGGTGAAACAGAGCACCATCTACCTTCCCAAGTCAGACCGCGACGTCATCTACAAGCAGATTATTGCCGACCTGAAAGAGGCTGCAGGCTATCTGCCATGGCCAGGAAAGGCTGAGCGCACCAAGACGACAGAGCGAGTGAACAAGGCTTTTGCCTTGGGTCTGCGTGCACGTCTCATCCTCATGGCCGAGGGTTACAGCCAGCGTCCTACATCGCTCGACAATCCTACTACTTATGAGGTGCGCCGCAGCAACGATCCTGAGCTTACCGGCACAGCCCTGCTGCAGGAGGCTTACGACGACCTGAAACTCGTCATCAGAGAGAGTGGACTCGCACTCGACGCCACTTACGAGCAGTTCTGGAACGACCTCGCTACTGACGTCATCACCATCGAAGGCTCACACAAAGAGTCTATCTTCGAGATTCCATTCAACGACGGACGTGGACGATTCTTCTATCACTTTGGTGTTTACCACAAGTCGAAGAGCCCACACTTGACCAAGACCAACTATGGCGGACAGAACATTCCTGCTCCTACACTCTACTATGAGTACGACAATGCTGACCAGCGCCGCGACGTGAACTGCGTGCCTTACAAGTACGACAACGGCTACACAATGGCCAAGTTGGGTGACAACGATGCCTCTGCACCAAGCTTCAACTTCGGCAAGTACGACTATGAGCGCATGACACGCCAGGTGACTTCCAACGACGATGGTGTGAATCTGCCCGTGCTCCGCTACGCCGACATCCTGTTGATGGCAGCAGAGATTGCCAACGAGCTGGAAGGTCCTGATGCAGCCAAGCCTTACCTCAAGGAGGTTCGTAACCGCGCCTTTGCCGTAGCCGACCGCCCAGCAAACGTAGAGGCTTATGTCAACGCCATCAGCTCGAAGGCCGACATGCTGAAGGCCATCCAGAAGGAGCGCCTTCTCGAATTCCCTGGCGAGATGCTGCGTAAGCAGGACCTCATTCGCTGGAACTTGCTCGGAACAGCCGTAAGACAGACCGTGACCGACATGAGAGCGCTGCGCGACCGCACAGGCAAGTATGCTGACGTGCCTACAGTGGTTTACACACGCACCAATGCTGCTGGCAAGTTGGAGTACTATGGCTTGGCTAAGGGTGAGACAGCAGCTCCTGCTGGCGAAGGCTGGACACAACTCGACTACGACTTCGTGTCTGCCACAGTGAAGGACAACATGCTGGCCAACTATTTTGCCAACGATCCAGACTCCCGTCAGTACTGGCCTATATTCGACTCAGACATCAACGCGTCGAACAACGCATTGATCAACAACTACGGATATTAAAATAACTGAACTTTTGCATGTGGGGAAGTTAAGGGAAGTTAGTGACGTTAGAGGGAAGTTAAGGGACAAATGTCCTAAGTTTAAACTATAAGACTATTATTTCTTAACTTTCCGAACGACCGACGGGAGTGATAACAGCTTTAGCTTCTATCAATTTCCTCGCTTGCGAAACTTGAATTCAAATAATGAATTAACGGTAGGTTTTTAGTTATATATTAAAACAAAACGCAGGCCTCTCTGCCTCGTGAGAAGTGGAGAGGCTTTTTTCTTAAAATCTACTTTCGCAGGAATTGTTCCAGGGACAACAATTTTGTTCCAACAGCAATATTTCCCACATCAATAATTGTTCCAGCAACAATATTCTCAATATTTTTCAAACCAGTTAAAAACCGGGAAACCTCATGAAGAAAGCAGTCTTTACTCTTATTTGCAGTCTTGCCTTTGCAGCAGGAGTTATGGCGCAGGATGCTCCGCTCGATGTCTCGAAGCGGGTGGCTGATTATCTGCTGAGCCATCACAACCACAACGTGTCAAAGGCACAGGACGGACACACTCACATCGACAGCTATTATCAAGAATGGAGATACGTGAATGGTGTGCTCGGAGTGGCAATGCTCAATCTTGCCGATGCGGCAGGTGAAAAGAAGTATGAACAGTTGGTCAAAGAGAACTTTGACTTTTATTTCGAACCAAAAATACAGCGACAACTCAGGAAAGAATACGAATCGGGCGTGCGCGACAATGCGTGGCGCAGATTCTTCTCCATGTCGAGCCTTGACGACTGCGGAGCTATGGGCGCTGCCCTCTCCGAACTGGCACGACGATACAAAGACCAACGTTACGAGAATTATCTCGACAAGATAAGCCATTACATTCTTACTCAGCAGGGGCGTATTCCCGAAACAGGCATTTACTGCCGGGGAAGGGTGGGAGAGCGAACTCTCTGGCTCGACGACCTGTATATGTGTACTTCTTTCCTGGCTCATCAGGGAAGTCGCAAGGGTGCATCGTCCGACTTGTTGCAGAGAGCGGCAGAACAGGTTTTGCTCTTCGACAGTCTGCTCTTCGACAACGACAAGCACCTCTATTGGCATTGTTTCTATTATGACACGACCCATGCCCACGGCACCGCCCACTGGGGAAGAGCCAACGGATGGGCGTTTCTGGCACAGGCTCTCGTGCTCGACAGATTGCCCGAAGAGCATCCTCTGCGAGACAGATTGCTGCAGCTGTTCCGAAAAAGAGTGGAAAACATCATCGCCTATCAGGACGCACAGGGCATGTGGCACCAGTTGCTCGACAAGCCTGACTCTTATCCCGAAACTTCCTGCACAGCCATGTTTGTCGCAGCCATTGCGCATGGTGTGAACAAGGGCTGGCTCGACAGCTCGTTCGCCTCTGTGGCGCTGCAGGGATGGAAGGCTGTCTGCAGTCAGATAACCCCTGAAGGACAGGTGAAGAATGTGTGCATGGGAACAGGCATCAGCCGCGACTTGCCTTTCTATTACAACCGACCGGCTCCGCTCAATGATGCCCACGGACTGGGAGCCGTGGTGCAGGCTGGAATAGAAATCAATAACGTAACAACAAAAACAACAGAATAGATATGAAAAACTTAAAGCTAAAACTCACATTCCTGTCGCTGTGCGCCTTTGCTACAGCGGCTCATGCACAGCAAGTGAAAGGAAACAGCGTACTCTACACATCGTCACAAGGCAACATGCGCATCGAGATGTGTTCGGAAAGCATGTTCCGTGTAACTAAGGTGCCTGTACAGCAGATGCCTGATAATGAGAAGTGGATGGTGGTCAACTACAACTTCCCACAGGTGAATTTCAGCGTGGACGGCAAACAGATAAAGACCAGTAAGCTGCAGGTAAGCATTCAGGAAGCTCCCTGGCGCATACAGGTGGCTGATGCTTCGGGTAAGGTGCTCTACGAGGAGTTGACATCGGGCTGCAAGGACAGCATATATAATGAGGTGAAGATGAATCCCGACGAGCACTTCTTCGGCTTCGGTGAGCGCATGGACCGCATCGACCAGCGTGGACAGCGTGTTCACCTCAATGTGGAACTGGGACGGGGCTCAAAGCCTGCGGTAGGCGGCAAGGACATTCTGAGAGCCAACTACTGTCCTGTGCCTTTGATGCTCAGCAACAAGGGGTACGCCGTGTTCTTCCATACTGCTGTGCCCAACGACTGGGACATGGGATGGACCAACAATGACAAGTACAGTTTCTCGGCACCTGGTGGCGACAATGACTATTATTTCATCTATGGCGAGCAGTTGGAAACTCTGATTCACAGCTATCAGCAGCTCACGGGCGTGGCGCCTCTTATGCCACGTGCAGCCTATGGTCTGCACATCGGCTCGTACAGCGGTGGAACATGGCATCATGAGAGCAAGGCCAACGATACGTATGTGGTCAATCTCATCGACCGCCTGCGTCAGGAAAAGATTCCGTTCGACATGATGTGGCTCGACTCTACCTGGCGCCTCTTTGCCAAGTTGGGCAACGGAGGCTGTACCTTCGAGTTCCAGGATCAGTTTAAAGACCCAAAGGGCATGATCGACCATGCCTATAAGAATCATGTGGCAATGTTTGGTCTGCACATTCGTTCGCTGGTCGACAACGGCAAGCGCAACAATCTGCTCACCACAGCACAGAAGAAGGGACTCACCATTCAGGACGGTGGAACCAACGCCATCATCAACTTCTTCGACGACAAGGCTGTGGACTGGTGGTGGAAGAATGCAGCCAAGAAAGTGACCGACCTGGGAGCCAAGTTCTTCAAGACTGATGTGGGAAGCGCTCTGAACTACAACAATCCAAACATCGAGCAGAAGGCTGCCCACAACCTCTTCCCTATAGCCTATGCCAAGGCACCTTATGAGAACTTTGCCAAGCTCAACGGACAGCGTGGCTTCGACCACACACGCGAGGGCTATGCAGGTATTCAGCGCTATCCTTTCATCTGGGCTGGCGACTGGGGCTCGGAGTGGCAGTGGTTTGAACCTATCATCCGCGGCGGTATTAATATAGGACTCTCTGGTGTCGGCTATTGGAGCCACTGTATGGGTGGATTCGAGCAGTATTCAGCCTACGACACCGACCTCTATCTGCGCTGGGTGCAGATGGGAATGTTCTCGCCTGTGTCCATCCTCTTCGGTATGGATCATCCTCGTTATCATGCGCCATGGACTTATGGCGAGGAAGCACAGAAAATATTCATCCAGTACGACTCGCTGCGTTATGCGCTCCTGCCTTACATCTACACCAGCGCCTGGGATATGTACAAGACCAGCCGTCCGCTGATGACACCTTTGTTCTACGATCATCTGCAGGATGTCAATACCTATCAGATTTCAGACCAGTATATGTTTGGCCGCGACATGATGGTGTGTCCTGTAACGGTGAAGAATGCACTCTCGCGTCCTGTTTACTTCCCCGGTGGTGACTGGCTCGACTTCTGGACAGGTGAGCGCATCAGCGGACGCCAGTACAAGTCGTTCCTCACACCTATCGAGATCATGCCTATCTTCCTGCGCCGTGGAGCCATCATTCCCCGTCAGGAAGCCATGCAGTACGTGGACGAGCGCCCCAACACCAACATCTCGCTGCTCATCTATCCTTCCGAGCATTCGGTGTACGAAATGTATGAGGACGACGGTAAATCGCTCGATTATCAGAAGGGAGTTTATGCCGTCACCAAGATGGAGAGCCGACTGGCACAGAACGAGTGGATACTCAACATCACGACTCCTAAGGGCGACTACAAGCCTGTTTCGCACTACTACAGCGTAAGTGTTTACCTTGACAAGAAGCCTAAACTCGTTACTGTAGCCGGCAAGTTTGTCGATGGATGGAAGTACGACGAGAAGTTGCGCTTACTTACCTTCGATGCAGGCGAGGGCGATATGGAAGTGGTTGTCAAGATGTAAAATCAAGACTTTGGGGGTTGAATACTTTGCCATGAAGCATATGGCTTTAACTTCTCCAACTACTCTAACTTCTTCATTTGCATTTATAAAGATATTACTATGTATAGAAACAGATTATTCTTATCGGTTGCCGCCGTGCTTGCAGGTACGGTGGCAATGGCTCAGGGCTCTTACAAGGCTCTGAAGTTCAAGACTGCCACCTCGCTCTACAACTACGAGATGCTGCCAGTACACGCTCAGAACTATGAGCGCCAGCAGGCTTTCGAAAAGGCTTGCCAGTCGAAGGAAGCCATGCAGCAATACGTGAGCCAGTTGCGCAGTCGTTTTGGTCAGTTGGCTGGCGAAATGCCACAGCGTGGCAAACTCAATGCCAAGGTAGTGGGCTCGTTGAAGGGCAACGGCTTTATAGTCGAGAAGATTGTCTTTCAGAGTACGCCAGGCCGTTACGTCACAGCCCATCTTTATCTGCCCGAGAAGGTGCTGGGCAAGATTCCTGCCTGTATCGAGATGTGCGGACATGGACTCGACGGAAAGGGCACGGGTTCGGGAAGTGCTGAGCAGTTGGCTGTCAATGGTATTGCTTCCATGGTGGTCGACCCCTTCTCACAGGGTGAGCGCCAGCAAACCATCGATGCACAGGGCAAGAATCTTACCCGTGGCGTAACTACCGAGCATACACTCATTGCTCCGGGCTTCATCCTCCTTGGCAGCAGCCTTGCCGCACAGGAGTTTTTCGATAACAGCCGCGCCATCGACTATCTGCTCAGTCGTAAGGACATTGATGGCGACAAGATTGGTTGTTATGGCTTCTCGGGAGGCGGCACGCAGTCATCTTATCTGGCTGCTCTCGACGACAGGGTGAAGGCAAGTTGTGTGGGATTGTTCTTCTCGTCGCGCGAAAGAACCCTGGAGACTCAAGGCCCAAGCGACGGATGTCAGTGGATTCCAGGCGAAGGACGCGAGCACATCGAGATAGCCGACATGGCGATGATGAATGCGCCAAAGCCTTTCCTGATTCTTGACGGACGTTTCGACTTCGTTGACCATTGGGGAGCCTTGCGTGGCTATGAAGAGGTGAATCGTTGCTACAGTCTGCTGGGAGCGCCCGATGCTGCCGAACAGTTTTATTACGACGACGGACACGCCATTCCCAAGCCCAGCCAGGACAAGATGGTAAGCTTCTTCCGCAAGGCTCTCTTGGGCGATGCACAGGGCGAGGTGAAGCCTTATACTTACTGGCGTAGTGACGACATGCGTTGCACCAAGACAGGACAGGTAAACTTGGAATACAAGGATGCGCTCAGCTCCATGCAGGAGTGTGAGGCACAGATGGACAGGCTGTCAGCCCAGCGCCAGGCTTTCTGTTCGCAGTCGGCCGACAAGGTGAAGGCTGACATTCTGAAGCTGTTGGGACTTTCTGGACTGAACGATCATTGGAATGCTATTGAGACTCGCCACGAATCGCAGCGCGACGTGGAGGAATATCGTTATCAGCTCGATTGCGAAGGTCAGTATCCTGTTCCTGTCATCGTCAGGATTCCGTCGGTTGCCAATCAGCAGTCGAAGGTTTGCATCCATCTTGCTGATGCAGGAAAGGCAAGTCTGCTGATAGAGACCGATCGTCGTGATGCATTCTCCGACGGCACGATTCATGTCTATGCCGACCTGCGAGGTTTTGGTGAGACGAGCGACATTTTCGAGTACAACCTTTCCAAGTATTGGAATACTCAGTATCGTTCTGCAGTAACATCCCTGCATGCAGGCAAACCGCTCATAGGTCAGCGTGTGCAGGATTTGCGCACCATTCTCAATTTCTGTTCGGCTGACGAAAAGTTGAAGGGCCGCCAGATTACAGTCAAGGCTGACGGAATGAACGCAGTCGTAGTGATGCACGCTGCTGTGCTCGACGAGCGATTGGCTGGTGCCACACTCACCCGCACATTGAAGACCTGGCGCAATTACATTCAGCACCCCGTGCAGCACGACATGATGTCGAACGTCATTCCTGGTGTCTTGTGCTGTTACGACATTCCCGATCTTCTTTCGTTGGCAAAGGGAAGGGTAGTTATCCAGGACTAAACGCAGTATCAAGATTCCTGTTATCGACGTAAGGAATTTAGAAGCCATCCTCGCCCGACAAGCGCTCGTGGAATGGTAGCTGAAAAGAGACCAACAGCCTGGGAGAGGAAAGCTGACTGTGGGCTGAAAAGCGTCTCAGTTTCAGTTGTCTCAGTTATTTTTAAGAGGTTCTTTTCTGCGATAATCACCCTTAGTCTATTCAAATGTTTTGGTTCCATACTTCAACATTTTGCTGCAAATATACAAATAAAAACCGAAATGATTTTCTAAATTGTAAATTATCTTCCAAATTTTGAAGCATATTTAACTCTTTTAGTCCGTGATGACTTGATTTGACATCCATCAATAGCATAGGCACAGCCTCACGCCCCGTAGAAGGAATCTATGACCTTCAGGGGCGAAGATTGGAGGCTCTTCCTACAAAGGGTATCTATATCAAGAATGGCAACAAAATGTATGCGAAGTAGCATTTTACAAAATGACTGATTTTTGCCCGAAAATTGAGCAAAAGTGATTTTTGAAACTTTCGACTAAAAAATGAAATCTGGAGAGCCCAGAAGGACAAAAACTTGCATTCAGACAGGCGAAACTCTCATTTTTCAGTTCTCTATTCTCAATTTGGGAGGTGATAGTAGGTCTTTTAGGCTCTGATAGCTACTCCACAATCTGTTGCGAAGCTGCGATTAGGGCCTAATAGCAGGTCTTTTACCCCCGTTTGTTTCGCAGATATTTCTACTCTTTTGTCCTGTTTTCGGTGCAAATCGCGACAAGTGTCAGTCAGCCAGCATGTTGGCTATTCGTCCTCTCTCGTGCGTTATACGCGAGCTTGGGCTTCGTCGCTCCCAAATTCGCGCTAATTTTGAAGGTACGAAAATCACTTTTGACTAAAAAATAGGCCAAAAATGAGCAAAGTGTCAAATTGGGCCATAATTGAAAAACTTGCAGTTTTGGAGCACCATTGCAGGGCAAAGGTATCACAAAACTGCAAGTTTTCGTTAGTTTTTATTTAGTAATTCTGAACCAGTCAGCATCCAGCCAACCGCGTACTTTCTTTCCATTCGCTTCAGCAGCCACGAGTCCCACTTTTGCACCGACCCATTTGCCCTGACGCATTGTAAACGTATCGCCGCAGGGCTTGAACTTCTTGCCGTCCTCAGAATATGCGAAGGTCACGTGTGCCTCATGCTTGTTGGTGCCTTCCTTGGTCTTGCCACCGATGTACTGCACCTTGAGCTGCAGGTACATCTGTCTGTGCAACGCTGGCTGATAATTCACTTTGTCGGCAGAAGAAGGCTTGAACGTGGCGATGACCTTGATGTTCTCTGGTTTTCCTTTGTCTGCATTCTTGCAGGTTATCTGCTGCAGCTGGAACTCGTTGCCTACGCGGCACAGTACGAGTGAAGAATAGTCCATGCCAAACACCGTGATACCTCCATACTGTCCCTCGTCCTTTGCGGTCATAGTAACTTTTGTCGTGGCGGTGAAGTTGTCTGCAGGGGTTTTCTGCAGCAGCAATCCTCCAGCTTCCCAGAGGTTAGCGAAATCCTTGCTCTGACGGTGGCAGTACAGGCGGAAGTATCCGTATGGTGTGGGCATACCGAAAGTCTGGTCATAATTGCTGTTCCACTGCCACTGCTTTCCGAGCGTAGTAGTTTCAAATTCATCGCTCTCCACAGGATTGCAGACGGGATATGTCTTGCCCACATTTGGCTTCTTGTATCTCATTACCGGCTGTCCGGCATACTTTTCAGTCTTGCCGTATGCCTTCACGCCCTGCTTTTCGCCCATCACTGGCCAGTTGTCCACCCATTTTACCGGTTCGAGCCACACCACGCGCCCGTAGGCCTCTTTGTCCTGGAAGTGTACGAACCAGTCTTCTCCGCTCTTCAGGTGTATCCATCCACCTTGATGAGGGCCGTTGATATTCGTATTACCCTCAGCGAGTACTGTTTTGCTTTCGTATGGTCCGTATGGTGATTTTGAGCGCATAGCAAGCTGATGTCCTATGGGCACGCCTCCTGCAGGGCACATAATCCAATACCATTCGCCACGCTTATAGAATTTCGGACCTTCAGCGGTGCGGTCATGAGTACCGTTGCCGTCAAAGACTATTACAGGGTCTCCAATCTGGCTCATACCGTCGGCAGACAGTTCGCGCACGGTAAGCACGCTGTTGAAGCCTGCACGAGAGTTTGCCCAGCCATTCACGAGGTAGCAACGCCCGTCATCATCCCACAGTGGGGTAGTGTCAATGATGCCTTTTCCGGGTATGATACATTGCGGCACGGTCCACTCGCCCTCTGGGTCTTTTGCTGTGGTTACAAAGACTCCGAGGTCTGGGTCACCCCAATAGATATAATAAGTCTGGTTGTTCTGGTTATATCGTATGGATGGAGCCCACACACCGTTGCCGTGCTGGGGCACAGCGTAACGGTCGAAGGGTGGGAGAGACTTGACTGCATGATTTACAATCTTCCAGTTTACGAGGTCCTTGGAATGCAGGATAGGCAGTCCAGGAGTGTGACAGAAACTTGAGGCGGTGAGATAGAAATCCTCTCCGCTGGCCCCTATGCACACATCGGGGTCTGAATAGTCTGCGTTGATAATAGGATTGGTGAAGGTTCCGTCACCATTGTCTGGTGACCACACCTGCGATTTGTAGTTGTCAGCATGAGCCACTAATGGCAATGCCAGGAATAGTAGAGAAATCAGTTTCATAATAAATATGGTTAGTTAGTTCGTCAATTCGTCAATTTGAACATTCCTCTCTGTCCGCGTCTTGCGAGTGCGAGGGCAACATGTCCCATTGTGCGGCGCATGTTGATTTCCACGCATGGATTGAGCAGATATTCCCCCTCCTTGTCTGCTTCACACACCATCATGTCCACGCCTATTGGTCCATGATATGCGCCTCCGATGTGCTCTGTGAGAAATTGCTCGATTCTCTCTGTGACGGCTTTCAGTAGTGCTGGTTGGATGTAAGTGTATATCATCTCCTTCTTCTCCTTGTCTGATGCGAGTATGTTGCCGCAGTATGCCCCGTTGTGGGTATGGAAGATGGAGAGGCCGTGATATCTCACCGTGCCTATCTTGTTGGCAATGAAAAGCACAGCGAAGTCCATTACTTTATTACACGTCACCTCCGCTATCACAGAGTGTTGCCTCTCAATGGTGTTGGCAATCCATTGCAGTTCGCTCTCCGTAACGGTGTCTGCTTTCATGTGCTTCACTCCACGACCGCTGCAGCTCCACGGCGACTTTATGTGCACATCCTTGTTACGGTCAAGAAAGAGCAGCGCTTCTTCGTAAGAGTCGCAAAGTCGTGAGAAGCCTGTCACTCCATCAAATTCCTTCATGCTGTCAAGCAGCCTGACCGCCATTGCTCTGTGTGACAAGTCACGGATTTTATTCAACTGCCTTATAGTTGGCATATACTCTTCTTTCACTCCGGCATCACGCAGGGTTTGCCACAAAGCCTTGTCCCATCCCCACGGTTGAATATCTATGATTCGCTTGCCTTCAATCATTTCCGGCAGCTGACTGAGAGTTATAAACGTGGGATGCGAACGCATAGCCAGTTCCACAGATGCATATCGTTCCTTGGCAGCTGTGACATCGTCCACTATCACCGTGTCAGCAGTCCTTGCCCAAAGTGCAGGCAGAAAGTCGAACTGTTCGCGCATACGGCGGGCTGCGAGAGGTACGGAGTAGCGTCCGGCATTCATCGCCATAGCAATCTCGTGGTCGGGGTTAAAATAGTGGAAAGTCATGTATATTTAATGCAGAATTAATAATTCAGAATGCATAATGCAATTCTCAATGTTCAATGTTCA
>DEKQ01000071.1:287-24457 GCA_002353975.1 Prevotellaceae bacterium UBA2718 | reverse complement strand
TCAAGAAACTCATCCTCGCTCACGATGGGTATCCCTAATTGCTGGGCTTTCTTCAGTTTGCTCGGTCCCATGTCGGCACCGGCGAGAATGAACGAAGTCTTGGCGCTGATAGACGAGGAGCGCTTACCGCCATACATCTCTATTATGCGGTTCTCGTAGTCCTTGCGGTCATACTTGAAGAATTTTCCGCTGACGACGATGGTCTTTCCTTCTAATACGTTGCCGATTTGCTCTGTCGTCTCCACCTGCATCTGCAGGCCGTATGAGATCAGGCGATCTACGATGTCATTATTCTTCTTGTCATTGAAATACTCCACAACGCTTGCCGCCACGATGTCGCCGATGCCTTCTACCTCGACGAGCTCTTCTGCCGTAGCATGACGCAGGGCATCGATGTTCTTGAAGTGGCGTGCCAAGAGTTTCGCCGTAGTCTCGCCTACCATCCTGATGCCAAGGGCAAAGACAACCCGCTCAAAAGGAACAGCCTTCGATTTCTCTATGGCCTGTATAATCTTGGTGGCAGATTTCTCCTTGTTACCCTCGCTGTTTATCTGTTCTACTGTCAGGGTGTAAAGGTCTGCAATGTTGGATATGAGGCCTTTCTCAAAATACTCATCCACGGTTTCGGGGCCTAATGACTCGATGTTCATCGCCTTACGCGATATGAAGTGCTCTATGCGTCCCTTTATCTGTGGCGGACAACCAGAGTCATTGGGGCAGTAGTGTGCGGCTTCGCCTTCCATGCGTTTCAGCGGCGTGCCACACTCAGGACACACGGTGATGAAGCGGATAGGTGAGGCTTCGGGGTTACGGCTGCCCTCATCTACGCCTACTATCTTTGGGATTATCTCTCCACCTTTTTCTATATATACGTAGTCCCCTTCATGCAGGTTAAACGAACGTATGAAGTCTTCGTTGTTCAGCGTAGCGCGGCGCACCCTCGTTCCGGCCAGTTGTACCGGCTCCATGTTGGCAACAGGCGTTATAGCTCCCGTGCGTCCTACCTGATATGTCACATTGAGCAGGCGTGTGCGAGCCCGTTCGGCTTTATACTTATACGCAATGGCCCAGCGCGGACTCTTGGCGGTAAATCCCAGACGCTGCTGCTGGCTGATGGAGTTAACTTTCAGTACCACACCGTCAGTAGCCACGCGATACTCCTTGCGTGCCGTGTCCCAATGCTCTATGAAGGCCATCACCTCGTCAAGCGTATGTGCCAGCGTTGTAGCTTCGCCGGTTTTAAGTCCCCATGCCGCACATTGGGCTATGCGCTCCTGATGCGTGTCACCTTTCACGTTGTCTCCCAAAAGATAATACAGATAGGCATCAAGATGCCCGAGCGAGATACGTATATGGTCGTTCTTAGTCTTGTCTCTCATCTTCTGAGGGCTTTTCACGAACTGCAGCTTCAGCGTGCCCGATGCCGCATTACGCGGATTGGCAAACGCCGGCTCTCCCCATTCGGCGCGTTCTTCCTGCAATTCCTTGAAGTCCTCCCAAGGCAGCAGAACCTCACCTCTCACCTCAAATTCCTGTGGATAGTCTCCCTGAGGCAGCTGCTGGGCTATCTGCTTGATATACTTCACGTTCTCAGTAACATCGTCTCCCTGCACGCCATCGCCTCGGGTCACGGCCTGAACCATCTTGCCGTCGCGATAAGTCAGGGAGATGGACAGTCCATCGTATTTCAGTTCGCAGCACACATCGAACGGCTCTCCGTCAAGTCCCCTGCTCACTTGGCCGTACCACTCTTCTATGTCTTCACGGTTGTACGTGTTGGCAAGAGATAGCATGGGGTAGCGATGCACCACCTTGCGGAAACCGTCAATGGGCTCTGAGGGCGTATTGTCATCATCGAATAGTGACAGTTGTTGTGGAGCCTTCAGGTCGCTGCCGACACGCAGGGTAGGGGAGGCAGCATCATACATCTCAGGGTGCCGCGCCTCCAGATCCTGAAGCTCATGCATCATGAGATCATACTCCTGGTCAGAGATGATGGGATTGTTCTCTATATAGTAGCGACGGTTATGCTCGTTCAGCTGTTGTCGCAGTAAAAGTATTCGCTCTTTTTCGGTCATAGACATATTCGCGAGCAAAGGTACGAAAAATAATTCATAATGCATAATTCGTAATACATTATTAACATTTGAAATTTTCCATTTACAATTTGCAATTGTATAAAAAATGTTATTATTTCGTCTGTTATAAAAAAAAAGATGTATCTTTGCACGTAAATTTGCAAATACAAAGCACAATAACACATAGAACTTAAAGTATATCATAGTATGGAAAAGTTAGATTGGGGTAACCTTGGCTTCGGTTACCGTAAGACAAATTACAATGTTCGTTGCTATTATAGGGACGGCAAATGGGGTGAGATAGAGGTTTCTTCAGAGGAGACAATCCCCATGCACATGGCAGCCACCTGTCTGCACTACGGTCAGGAGGCCTTTGAAGGTCTGAAGGCTTATCGTTGTCCTGATGGTAAGGTGCGCGTGTTCCGCTCCGACGAGAATGCTGCACGCCTGCAGTCCACATGTCGTGGAATTCTGATGCCTGAGTTGCCCACAGAGAAGTTTAACGAGATGGTGGACAAAGTGGTGCGCCTCAATCAGGAGTTCATACCTCCATACGAGAGTGGTGCCACACTCTATATCCGTCCTCTTCTCATAGGTATGTCGGCACAGGTGGGTGTGCATCCTGCTACGGAGTACCTGTTCCTGATATTCGTTACTCCAGTAGGTCCATACTTCAAGGGTGGTTTCTCAACCAATCCGTACGTCATCATACGTGAGCACGACCGTTCGGCTCCGCTCGGCACAGGTATATATAAGGTCGGCGGCAACTATGCAGCATCCATGCAGGCCAACAAGAAGGCCCACGACCTGGGATATGCCTGCGAGTTCTACCTGGATGCGAAGGAGAAGAAATATATCGATGAGTGTGGTGCAGCAAACTTCTTTGGCATAAAGAACAATACATACATCACACCAAAGTCAACCTCTATCCTTCCGTCTATCACCAACAAGTCACTCATGCAGCTTGCAGAGGATTTGGGTCTGAACGTGGAGCGCCGCCAGATACCAGAGGAAGAGCTGTCAACCTTTGAGGAGGCAGGAGCCTGCGGTACTGCGGCTGTTATCTCACCGATCTCCAAGATTGATGATTTGGAGACTGGTAAGTCATACGTTTTTGGTGACAAACCGGGCCCTGTATCAGAGAAACTTTACAATAAGCTGCGCAACATACAGTACGGCATAGAGCCAGATATTCACAACTGGACCAGAGTAGTCATCGACTAAATGGGAAAAGGAAAGCTGGCAAAGTTTGCCGATATGGAACGCTACGAAAATGTGTTCCAATATCCATACAGCGTGATCGACAATGTCCCTTTTGACATGAAGGGGCATTGGCGGTCACGCTATTTTATGAATAATAATCCCATCATTCTTGAGTTGGGTTGCGGAAAGGGAGAATACACGGTGCAGCTGGCAGAGATGTTTCCCGATGTAAACTTCATCGGCGTTGACATCAAGGGTGCGAGGATGTGGACAGGTGCAACGGAAGCATTGCAGAAAGGACTTAAGAACGTAGCCTTTCTGCGTACCTCAATAGAAATCATCGACCGTTTCTTTGATACCGATGAGGTGCAGGAGATATGGCTCACCTTTTCTGACCCGCAGATGAAGAACCCCCGCAAGCGACTAACCTCCACCTATTTCCTCGAACGCTACAGGCGTTTCCTCGTGGATGGAGGGCTGGTACACCTCAAGACAGACTCCAACTTCTTGTTCACTTACACCTCATACGTTGTGGAAGGTAATAACCTGCCGCTACTCTTCAAGACCACTGACCTCTATTCCCCTGCCACCGTAGGCAGTCTTGATGAAATGACTAAAAGCATCCTTTCCATACGCACCTATTACGAAACGATGTGGATAGAACGTGGAATAGTGATAAAATACATGAAGTTCCGGTTGCCCAGAACCGCTGCGCTGAGTGAACCGAACGTGGAGATAGAGCTTGATGACTACCGGTCATACCATCGTGACAAGCGCATGACTAAGGACAAAGCACGGTAACTGTTTGAATAATTGGAAATAAAGAAATCACATAAGGCAGACGTAGAACGGCGACGTCCATTGATACTCGCCGCGTCCTTCTGTTGTGTAACATTGCTATTCGTAGCGGTGCTATTCATTCCCTTTCGCAGCATATCGAGCCTCATAGAAGAATCTTTCGATGACTTCACGATGGACCTTGACCTGAAGGCCAACGAACAGGATGATATGATTGCTGCCGAACAGCCCAAGCAGGAAACGGTACAGGAAGAGTCCACGAAGCTCAACAAAATTGATGAAACCACCGAGCTCCCGCCTGAAAATCTCGATGTAGCAGTAACGGAAGAGAATAGCGACACCCTTTCAAAGAAGGACGAGCAACCTCCTATCAATCCCAACGAAAACGATCCTGAGTTGTTGACTATTGTTGAGCAGCTGCCGCAGTATCCAGGGGGAATGAGTCAGTTCGTCAAATGGCTTACTGAGACTCTTGTATATCCTGACCAAGCCATGAAACGCAAGATACAAGGTAAGGTTGTCATCAGTTTTATTGTTGAGAAAGATGGTTCCCTCTCCAATCTCAAGGTTGCCAAGGGAGCACATCGCCTTCTTGATGCAGAAGCCATGCGCGTGGCAAAGCTCATGCCCAAATGGGAAGCAGGCAAAAACAATGGAAAACCCTGCAAAACACTTGTAAATCTTCCTATAGTCTTCCAACTATAAACAACATTACGCGTACATGGGTTGTTGCGGTGCACTCAGGAGGCAGGAGAGTGTTCATGGCCGATGTTTTATTTCATTGCCTGAGGACGTTTCCGGTACGTTGTTTTGCGAGAATAGCACAAAAAAACGCAGGCCATCTTGTCATCAGTATAGTAACAAGAGACCTGCGAAGCCGGCGTAAAGGAGCATTGTGATGGGGCTGATTTTAACGATTTTCACTCCTACCCATGTGGCGATGAATATGGCGATGCTGATGTAGAATTGCCATGGTGAGGAAACGGGACTTCCGAAGTTGTCTTCGTTGCACAATAGGAGTACTGCGGCAAGCATCAAGCCTACCACGGCAGGCTTCAAGCCTGCGAAGATGCTCTCAACAGAGCGGGAGTGCATGTATTTCAGGAATAGCTTGCTGATTGCAAGCATGAGGATGAAGCTGGGAAGCACAAGGGCTATTGTCGCCGTCAGGCTACCCAGTACTCCCATGAGCATGGAGCCTGTGGCGGCTTCTATGGTTTTGTAACCGCAATACGTGGCGCAGTTGATGCCTATAGGCCCCGGAGTCATCTGGGATATGGCTACGATGTTGGTAAATTCTGCTGAGGTCATCCAATGATGTTCTACCACTACGGAGTGCTGTATGAGTGACAGCATCCCGTAGCCTCCGCCGAAACCGAAGAGGCCTATTATAAAAAATGTGTATGAGAGGGAAAGGAAAATCATTGAATAAAAGCCCCTTCCAACTCCCCCTTGGGGGAGGGACGTGAGTACGGGGATTAATGGGTGTGTTAATTATGCATTATGAATTATTCATTAACTCTCAGTCTTTCATCAGTCCATAGACGTATCCGCCGAGGCCTGCTGCGAGGATGATGTATATGGGATTGACGCCGAGGGCGTAGATTAGCAGAGCCGAGACGATGGGAATCCAGCAGTTGAGGAACGAGATGCGTGCCTCGCGAGCCATATTCCATGTCGGGATTGCGATGAGAGCTACGACGGCGGGACGCAGCCCTGCAAAGATGGCACCAAACCAGCCTACGTTTTCCGCCCCCCTTACGAACATTGCTATGAGCAGTATGATGACGAGTGAGGGTAGGGCGGTGCCTATTGTGGCGCTGACGGCTCCGCGAGTGCCGCCGACCTTGTTGCCCACGAAGATGGACATGTTGATGGCGAAGACTCCCGGACATGACTGCGCTATGGCCACAAGGTCAAGGAACTGCTCACGGTCTATCCACCCACGCCGCTCCACCACGTCACGCTCTATGAGCGGCAGCATGGCATAGCCGCCGCCTATGGTGAAGAGGCCTATGCGCAGGAATGTGGTGAACAGTTCTAACATATCTTGCCGTCGATGATGTGAATGGTGCGGTCGGTGATGGAGGCCAGCTCCTCATCGTGGGTGACGATGACGAATGTCTGGCCGTACTTCTCGCGCAGGTCGAAGAACAGCTGGTGCAGCTCCTTTTTGTTCTTTGTGTCGAGGGAGCCGGACGGTTCGTCGGCAAAGACGACAGCGGGATTGTTGATGAGCGCCCTTGCCACAGCGATGCGTTGCTTCTCGCCGCCGGAGAGTTCCGCGGGTTTGTGCTTGGCGCGTTCGGTGAGGTTGAGAAACTCCAGCAACTCCTTGCAACGCTGCTGCGCCTCGCTCTTCTTCTCTCCGCTAATCAGGGCAGGGAGCATGATGTTCTCCTCTGCGGTGAACTCCGGCAGCAACTGGTGGAACTGGAAGACAAAGCCGATATGCTTGTTGCGGAAGTCAGAGAGCTTGTTGCGTGAAAGCTTGGTGACGTCGGTTCCGTTGATCTCTATTGAGCCAGAGTCAGCCTTGTCCAGAGTGCCCATAATCTGCAGGAGCGTTGTCTTTCCTGCTCCGCTGGGACCTACGATGCTGACAACCTCGCCATCGCCAATCTCAAGGTCGATGCCTTTCAAGACCTGCAGGTGGCCGAAGGACTTGGTTATGTTTGAAATTTTAATCATCGTTAGTATGTCGCAATAAAATTGCGACGCAAAAGACAAAGGGTTAATTATGCTTTATGAAATTTGCACTTTGCGTTATTAATTCTGCATTTTGCTTTATTAATTTTGCATTTTGCATTTTGCATTCTTCATTTTGCGTTATACTCCTGCCAGCGTTATGGTGTAAACATATATTACCGCTGCGGGCAGAGCCATGAGTGAGGAGTCGAACCTGTCGAGCATTCCTCCGTGACCGGGCAACACGTTGCCGCTGTCCTTGATGCCCAGGGTACGCTTGAACAGACTCTCTACGAGGTCGCCCCACGTGCCAAAGAATACCACCGTGAGCCCCAATCCCAACCATTCGGGTGTGCTCAGGGCTGTGTCTGTGGTGGCAAGGCCTATATCTATGAGCCAATGCGAATGGTCAATCATTGCTATGAGTGCCGCCACGATGAGCACCAACACTCCGCCGCCTATGCTGCCTTCCCAGGTCTTGCCGGGAGAGATGCGCGGAAACAGCTTATGGCGCCCTATGAGCGAGCCTGTGAGGTATGCGCCTGTATCGTTCATCCAGAGGAAGACGAAGATGCTCAATGGGAGCAGCATGTTGTAAACGACATCTCCTGTCGTTATGACAGTACGGAATGCCAGCACGTTGATGCAGGCAAGGGGCAGGGCGATATACATCTGCGACATCATGGAATAAGCCCAGTCGTGGATGGGGTCTTTGCTGCCGGTATATAGCTCGCTGATGAACAGATATACGACTGTGAGCAGATAGGGTATGAAGACCGAGGCGGTCACGATGCCCCAGCAATAACCTGCTATGGCGACAAAGAGGAATACCCCGCTCGCGGTACAGATGAAACGGTTGATGCTGACATTCTCCCTATTGTTCACAAGCCCCGTGAACTCCCATATTGCCGCTCCTGTGATGAGTGAGAAAATCATAACCATTGTCAATGGCCGCAGGAAGCACGTCAGCATGACGGCGACGAACAGAATGCCCGTTATGGTTCTTACGATAAATGTTTTCAATGTATTTTGCAGATTAGTTTATGTGTGTTGTGGCAATGTGTGTGCGATGGTGTCGCAGACTCTTGAACGGAATTATGCCAGTATCTCTTCTGAGCGCGATGTGCTGAGGCGTTTGCCAAAGATCTTCTCTACGTCTTCGGCAAAGATTACCTCTCTCTGTATCAGCAGTTCGGCAAGGGCGTTGTGGCCTTCCTTGTGCTCCTCCAGCAGAGCCTTGGCGCGGGCATACTGTTCGTTGACCAGCTTCAGCGTCTCTTCGTCTATCAGCTTAGCCGTATCGTCAGAGTATGGTTTTGAGAAAGAGTATTCATTATTGTCATAGAAGCAGACATTGGGCAGTTTCTCGCTCATGCCGTAATATGCAATCATCGACTGCGCCATCTTCGTAGCTCGCTCCAGGTCGTTCATCGCTCCCGTAGAGATATGTCCGGTGAAGAGTTCCTCGGCAGCCCTGCCGCCCATGAGCGAGCACATCTCGTCGAGCAACTGCTCCTTCGTCGTCAGTTGTCTCTCCTCCGGCAGGTACCACGCAGCACCCAGGGCACGTCCTCGCGGAACGATGCTCACCTTTATCAGCGGGTTGGCATACTGGCAGAACCATGAGCAGGTGGCGTGACCGGCCTCATGCAGCGCTATGGCGCGTTTCTCTTCTGCGGTCATCACCTTTGTCTTCTTCTCCAATCCTCCGATGATGCGATCTACGGCATCAAGGAAATCCTGCTTGCTTACCACCTTAGAGTCGTGACGCGCGGCAATCAGGGCTGCCTCGTTGCACACGTTGGCTATGTCGGCACCCGAGAAGCCTGGTGTCTGTCTGGCCAGCAGGTCTATATCCACGCTCCCGTCCACCTTGATGGGGCGCAGGTGCACCTGGAATATCTCTTTGCGTTCAGGCAGGTCAGGCAAATCCACGTGAATCTCCCTGTCGAAACGTCCTGCACGCAGCAGAGCCTTATCGAGCATATCCACACGGTTTGTGGCTGCGAGGATTATCACTCCTGAGTTAGTTCCAAATCCGTCCATCTCTGTCAGCAGGGCGTTAAGGGTATTCTCCCTCTCGTCGTTGCCGCCATAACCGGGGTTCTTGCTGCGCGCACGTCCAATAGCGTCGATTTCATCGATGAAAATGATGCTCGGAGCCTTCTCCTTTGCCTTGGCGAAAGTGTCGCGTACTCGCGATGCTCCCACACCGACGAACATCTCGACGAAGTCAGAACCGGACATAGAGAAGAAAGGCACGTCTGCCTCACCCGCCACGGCCTTTGCCAGCAGGGTCTTACCCGTTCCCGGAGGGCCTACGAGCAGGGCACCCTTGGGTATCTTACCACCCAGTTCCGTGTATTTCTGCGGATTCTTCAGGAACTCCACAATCTCCTGCACCTCCTGCTTTGCGCCCACTTGTCCGGCTACGTCCTTGAACGTAATGCCCAGCGAGTCGCCCTTCTCATACATGCGTGCCTTTGTGCGCCCCACGCTGAAGATGCCTCCGCCTGCGCCTGCGCCGCCGAAGCGGCCCATAAGCATGAACCACAGGAATATCAGCAGAGCCAGGGGGGCAATGTTCAGCAGCAGATCCACGAAGCCGTTTCGCGTTGTCGTCTCATACTCCAGCTGTCCCTTGAAGACTCCTTCGGCCTGTTTTGCCGTGATGAATGTCTCCACTTGGTCGATGCTGCCATAGAGCACCTCCACATACGGCTCGTCTCCCGTCTGCTTCTTTGATTGATGGAACACGTCGCGGATGTATTGCGAATAGACATACATCTTCAGCTTGCCCTCGGTCTTGTTTACCACGACTTTTGAGGCGTAGCCTTTGTTTACATACACCTTGAAATTGGAGTATGATGCACGATGTGACGAAGAACTCTGTGAGATGGTGCTATCCGTATCGCTGAAGAATATCACCGCCAGCGTCACGAGGATGAGGATATACACCCAGTTCATGTTGAACCGGGGCATCTTGGGCGGTGGGGTATTGTTTATGGAACTATTTTGCTGCATAATTTTTATGTACCATTTACCATTTACAATGTACAATTTGAAATGTACTATTTACCATTTACAATGTACAATTTGCTATTCAATATCTTCTATTTCTGTTACCTTGGCATCTCCCCAAAGGGCCTCAAGGTTGTAGAATTCTCGCGCCTCGGGCAGGAAAATATGAACGATGATGTCTGAATAGTCCATTGCTACCCAAATACAATTCTCCGTTCCGGCGGTCCTTACGGTTTTTTCCTTCAGGTCTTTCAGCATCGTCTCCTCTACGGAATCCATGATAGCCGAAACCTGCGAAGGCGAGCCACCCTCACATACGACGAAGGCCTGAGCTATCACGCCCTCCATGCCTTCCATGTCTATAACCTTTATGTTATGCCCTTTCTTCTCTTGAATGCCTTTAACGGCGGCATCTACCAGTGTTTGTACGTCTTTTGTCATAATTGGTTGCAAAGTTACGATTAAGTTTTGAGATGTGCAAGAAATCTAATTGAAAAATAACCGATATGACAGTTTGCTGGCTATATGTTTTCGTTAATGTTGAGGGAAGTTACTTACATCCGAGAGGGAAGTTACTTACATCCGAGAGGGAAGTTACTCACATCCGAGAGGGAAGTTACTTACATCCGGGAGGGAAGTTACTTACATCTTTGAGGAAAGTAGGCTTTTTTCTTGTGTATCTCAAACTTAATCGTACCTCTGACTTCGTCGAAGGTACTCCGTCTTGGATATACAATAAAAAATGCAAGCACTTTTTCTTGTGTATCTCAAAACTTAATCGTACCTTTGCACGCGAATTAATAGTAAAACGAGGAATTTATGGTAAGCAACATAGAGATTGTACTTCCGGATACAGTAGAAAAGCTGTCTGCGCCGGAAAATCTTGCAGGTCTGTCGCACCAAGTCAAGGGAAGTGCCCCCTTGCCCTCCAGCGATGCCCTGAAGGAGATGATGGAGATAGTGCGTGGCATTCTGTTTCCGGGCTTCTTTGGCCGTCAGAAGGTAAGACAGGAGACACTAAAGTATCGCATAGGCGTTGAGATAGAGAATTTCTTCCGCATACTGAAGAAACAGGTCATAGCAGGTCTTTGCTATGAGGGGTGCAATGCTCCTACCGACGAGATACGCCAGAGGGCTATCAATATATCGGAGGTCATTGTAAGTAAGTTGCCCGAGCTGCGTTGCATCCTGAAGACAGACGTGGAGGCAGCCTTCAACGGCGACCCCGCTGCCACGTCGTTCAGCGAGATTATCTGCTGCTACCCCGTGATACGCACGCTTGTGAACTATCGCCTAGCCCATGAGCTGCACGTGCTCGGAGTGCCCCTTATTCCGAGAATGATTACGGAGCTGGCACACTCGGAGACAGGTATAGACATACACCCGGCAGCCGAGATAGGCCATCATTTCACTATAGATCACGGCACGGGCGTAGTCATAGGAGCCACATGTATCATAGGCAACAACGTGAAGCTATATCAGGGTGTCACTCTGGGAGCACTTTCGTTCCCGTTGGATGAAAACGGCAACCCAATCAAAGGCATTGCCCGCCATCCTATTCTGGAGGATGACGTGATAGTATATAGTAATGCTACGATTCTTGGCCGCATCACAATCGGCAAGGGAAGCGTAATCGGCGCAAACAAGTGGGTGACTGAGAGTGTCGCCCCAGGAAGTAAAATTTATAAGAATGTCAAGATATTGAAGGGATTTGAGGATGGAACAGGAATTTGATATGATAGCTAAGACCTTCATGGGTCTTGAGGATTTGCTTTGCGGCGAACTGACCGCTTTGGGTGCAAAGGATGTGGTGAAGGGATGCCGGGTGGTATCGTTTCGCGGCGACAAGGAGATGATGTACAGGGCAAACTTCTCGCTCCGTACAGCCATACGCATACTGAAGCCCATCAAACACTTCACGGCCACGTCTGCCGATGAGGTGTATGATGCCATCAAGGAGATTGACTGGAGCGAATACATCGGCGAGGACAAGACGTTTACCGTAGATTCCGTGGTGTATAGCGAAACCTTCAGCAATTCCCGCTTTGTGACCTATAAGGTAAAGGATGCCATCGTCGATCAGTTCAGGGAGCGCACGGGCAAACGTCCCGCTATCTCTGTCAGCGATCCGGACGTAAGGCTGAATATCCACATACATAAGGAGGACGCTACCGTTTCACTCGATTCCAGTGGCGAATCGCTGCACCGCCGCGGTTACAGGCAGGAACATGTGGAGGCTCCGCTCAACGAGGTGCTGGCTGCCGGAATGATTATGATGACCGGATGGCAGGGAGAATGTGACTTCTACGACCCCATGTGCGGCTCGGGCACCATACCCATCGAGGCGGCGATGATAGCAAGAAACATCGCTCCGGGAGTGTTCAGAAAGCAGTATGCCTTTGAGAAGTGGGCCGACTATGACAGCGAGCTCTTTGACGAGATATACAACGATGACTCGCAGGAAAGGGAGTTCACCCACCACATCTACGGCTCGGACATAGACTTCAAGGCCGTCAATATGGCCAAGAACAACGTGAAGGCTGCGGGCTTCTCATCTGATATTACGATAGAGCAGAAAGACTTCAGGGACTTCAAGAGCATAGAAGGCCGCGCCGTGATGGTGACTAACCCGCCTTATGGTGAGCGTATCTCCACGTCGAACCTGATGGAGACCTACAGAATGATAGGTGAGCGCCTGAAGCACGCCTTCCAGGGAGGCGAAGCGTGGGTGCTGTCATACAGGGAGGAGTGTTTCCAGCAGATAGGCCTGAAACCCTCGCTGAAAGTGCCGATGTATAACGGCTCGCTGGAATGTGAGTATAGGAAATATGCCATCTTTGACGGAAAATTCAAGGAATATCGCCAGGAAGGCGGCATAGTGAAGACAGAGGAGGAGAAGAAAAAGATGGCGGAGAAGCGCCGCTCGTGGCAGAAGCGCGACTTTGAGAAGAGAAAGGAGGAGAACGAAAGCAACGAGGAGGCCGACATTCTGGGATTCCGCTTCAGAAGCCTGGAGAAACGCGACGCGGAACGCGGCAGGAGAAGGGCTTTCGATGATAGCGACTTTGAGGACAGAAAGCCATATAAGGACAGGAAACCATTCAGAGACGGAAAGTCATTCAAGGGTGACAGACCTTTCAAAGGTTGCAAACCATTCAAGGGTGACGGGTCATTCAAGAGCGGAAGACCATTCAAGGGTGGCAAACCGTTTAACAAGGGTGATAAGTAGTAAGGGTAATGAGGCAGAATATTCTCTTCATACTGTTTGGTGTGCTTCTATCGCATTTCGTAATGGCAGAAAAACGTCTCTTCACGCTTGAGGACCTAATACCGGGCGGCAATAGCTATAAGGAGATGTCGCCCGAGTCGCGCTCTTACTGGTGGGACGGCGAAACACTCGTCGATGCCGCCGAGAGGACGCGCCCGCAGGAATATCCTATGGTATATACGTTGGAATATGACGTGTATGTAAAGACCTCGGAGGATGCGGAGCCGCTGCGCGTTACCGATGACGGCTCGCGCCTGTTGGTGTATGGAGAATCCGTGCACCGCAATGAGTTTGGTATCAGTACGGGTATCTTCCTCTCTCCCCGTAAGGACAAGGTGGCATTCTACAGAATGGACCAGTCGATGGTGGAGCGTGATGATGCCTATCCTATGGCAGGAACGCGCAGCCATGAGGTGACGATAGGGATATATGACATCGCTAACGGCACAACTAAGTATCTTGAGACAGGCGAACCGCGAGACAGATACTTCACCAACCTGGCGTGGAACCCGGACGGGACGCTGCTCTATGTGATAGAGTTGAACCGGGAACAGACAGATTCTTATCTGGCTGTCTATGATGTGAAGAGCGGCGAACGCGTGCAGACACTCTATCCTGAGCACGATGACAAATACACAGAGCCGCTTCACCCGATAGAGTTCATCCCTTGGGATAAGACGCACTTCCTGATGTGGAGCCGTCGTGACGGCTTTATGCACCTCTACCTCTGTTCCACGGATGGAAAAGAGCTGAGGCAGCTGACCAAAGGCGGCTGGGAGGTGATGAGAGTGCTCGGCTTCTGCAAGGAGAAGAAGGGCGTCATCGTTGAGGGCAACAAAGTATCGCCTATACAGAGGAATATCTTCAACGTGGATATAGCCACAGGCATGTGCACACCTCTTGACAACGGAAAGGGATGGCACACAGGAATGCTGAGCGAGAACGGTACGATGCTGCTTGACGAATGGAGCGAGCCGGAAGTGCCGAAGGTATATGCCACGCTGAACCTCCTGACGGGTGAGCGGAGAGAGGTGCTTAGGAGCAAAGACCCGTGGGCAGAATACGAGAAGCCCGTCTTCAGGCACGGTACGATAAAGGCAGCCGATGACAGTACGGAGCTGCACTATCGCATGGTGATGCCGGCAAGAATGAAGCGAGGAGAGAGGCTGCCCGTTGTGCTTTATGTCTATGGAGGCCCCCATGCGCACAATGTGGATGCCTCATGGCAATGGAACTCACGCAGGTGGGAGACATATATGGCTCAGAAGGGATATGTGGTATTCGTGCTGGACAACAGAGGCTCGGAGAACAGAGGCAAGGCCTTTGAGCAGGTGACGCATCACAGGTTGGGACAGGAGGAGATGAAAGACCAGATGCTGGGCATTCAGTTCCTCTCCACGTTACCCTTCACGGATATGAAGAGGGTAGGGGTCTTCGGTTGGAGCTTCGGGGGCTTTATGACGCTTTCGCTTTTGACGAACTATCCCGAAGTCTTCAAGTGCGGCGTTGCGGGCGGCCCAGTGACAGATTGGAAATGGTATGAGGTGATGTACGGAGAGCGCTATATGGGGACGCCGCAGAACAATCCTGAGGGATATGCGCTGACCTCGCTGCCCGGTAAGGCTAAGAACCTGAATGCGCCGCTGCAGATTATAATAGGAATGAAGGATGATGTGGTGCTGCCGGTTCATGCCCTCAGTTTCCTGGACGAGTGCATAAAGGCGGGAAAGCAACCTGAGTTCTTCGTCTATCCCGAGGCAAAGCATAATGTAAAAGGGCACGATGCGGTGCACCTATATGACAGAATAACCCGATTCTTTGAACAATATAATAAATAATAAGGTATAAATGAATATTCTACTGTTAGGCTCTGGTGGCCGCGAGCATGCTCTTGCATGGAAGATTTCACAAAGTGAGAAGTGTGACACCCTGTTTATCGCCCCTGGTAATGCCGGTACTGACGGCGTCGGAGGTAAGGGAAAGAATGTAGCTATCAAGGCTGATGACTTTGAGACGATAAAGCAATTCGTCGTTGACAACGATGTGAAGATGGTTGTGGTAGGTCCCGAAGACCCGCTGGTGAAGGGTATCTACGATGATTTGGGTGCTGATGCCCGTACGAAGGATATTCCCGTAATCGGTCCGTCAAAGTGCGGAGCGCAGATGGAGGGCAGCAAGGACTTCGCAAAGGCCTTTATGATGCGCCACAATATCCCTACTGCGGCATACAATACCTTTGACGGCGAACATCTGGAGGAAGGGCTGAAGTTCCTTGAGACCCTGAAGGCACCATACGTGCTGAAGGCTGACGGCCTCTGTGCAGGTAAGGGCGTGCTGATACTCAACACTCTGGATGAGGCTAAGAAAGAGCTGCGTGAGATGCTCGGCGGTATGTTCGGTACGGCCTCTTCGCGTGTCGTGATAGAGGAATTTCTGTCAGGCATAGAGTGCTCTGTCTTTGTGCTCACGGACGGCAAGAACTACAAGATACTGCCCGAGGCAAAGGATTACAAGCGCATCGGCGAGGGTGACACAGGCCTCAATACCGGCGGTATGGGTAGCGTTACTCCCGTGCCTTTCGCCACTAAGGAATGGATGCAGAAGGTAGAGGAGCGCATAATAAAGCCGACCGTTGATGGGTTGGCAGAAGAGAACATCTGCTACAAGGGCTTTATCTTCTTCGGATTGATAAACGTCGATGGCGAGCCGAAGGTCATAGAGTATAACTGTCGTATGGGAGACCCTGAGACAGAGAGTGTTATGCTGAGGCTTAAGAGCGACCTCGTTGACCTCCTTGAGGGTGTTGCGGCAGGTGACCTGGACAAGCGAAGCATAGAGTTTGACGAGCGTTCGGCTGTGTGTGTGATGCTCGTCAGCGGTGGCTATCCTCAGGAATATAAGAAAGGCTTCCCCATCAGCGGTATCGACCAGGTTGAGGGCAGCATAGTGTTCCATTCCGGCACGGCCCTGAAAGACGGTCAGGTGGTTACGGCTGGTGGCCGCGTGATAAGCGTTGTGTCCTATGGTAAGGACAAGGAAGAGGCTCTGCGTAAGTCTTTCACCGAGGCAGAGAAGATACAGTATGAAGGCCGTTACTTCCGCAGGGATATCGGCAGAGACCTCTTGTGATGCTTGATACTCTGATAGCATGCGGGCCGCTGGGTATGTTCATCGCGGCGTTACTCGCGGGCAGTTTCCTGCCGTTCTCGTCAGAGGCGGTGATGCTGGCTTTGATGGCTGTAGGTGTGAACCCGTGGGAGCTGATATTCTATGGTACTGCGGGAAATGTGCTCGGCTCAGGGTTCAATTACTGCGTTGGGCGTATGGGCAAAGAGGAGTGGTTTGAGAAGTACCTGCACGTGAAACCCGAGACGATGGACAAGGCAAGACGGTTTGTTCGCGGACGGGGTGCCTACATGGGGTTCTTCGCATTCGTTCCGCTGTTAGGTTCGGCCATAACAATCCTGCTGGGACTCATGAAAGCCAATCCCACCATCACCTTTGTCTCCATTACCGTAGGAAAGGTGACAAGATACATAGTGCTGATATACGGAGCATATCTGATTGAGTATATAGTGAAGTTAATAGTATAAGTTTAATAAGATGAAACAGTATCGTATTGTAGATAATACCCTTGGGTGGCTGACATTCCTCGTCGCTGCCTTCGTGTATTGCTCTACCATTGAGCCTACGGCATCCTTCTGGGATTGTCCGGAGTTTATTACAACAGGCTATCTGCTTGAAGTAGGACACCCGCCTGGTGCACCTTTCTTCATGCTGACGGCAAATCTCTTCTCTCATTTTGCCAGCGATGCCACAGAGGTGGCCAAGTGGGTCAACATGTTGTCGGCACTTCTTTCTGCCGGGTGTATCCTGTTCCTTTTCTGGAGCATCACACACCTTGTGCGCAGATTGCTCATCAACGATTGGAGCGAGCTTACCACCGGCAAGATGATTGCCATTGAGGCTTCAGGCTTGGTGGGAGCCCTGATATATACCTTCTCTGACACGTTCTGGTTCTCAGCCGTTGAGGGTGAGGTGTATGCGTATTCTTCATTCTTCACAGCCGTAGTATTCTGGCTGATACTGAAGTGGGAGGATCATGCAGACGAACCCAATGCCGACCGTTGGCTCATACTGATAGCCTACATGACAGGCCTCTCCATTGGTGTGCACCTGCTGAACCTCTTGTGCATCCCTGCCATTGTGCTGGTATATTACTATAAGAGGTATCCTGATGCAGACCTGAAAGGTTCGCTCGTAGCGCTGTTCATCTCTGCCCTCATCGTGGCAGCCGTGCTCTATGGTGTCGTTCCAGGCATTATAACAGTAGGCGGATGGTTCGAGCTTTTCTTCGTAAACACTCTCGGTATGCCATTCAATACCGGTACAATCATATATCTCATCCTGCTCGTGGGCGTTGTGGTATGGGCTATATGGGAGACATATCAGGTCGCAAAGGCTGAAGGCGCAAAGGGAAACTCCTCTCTTCGTGGAAATATCTCCTTCACCCTTGCCGTTGCTATGCTTGGCATCCCGTTCTATGGATATGGATGGTCAGCCGTGATTATTGGTGTAATCCTGCTGGCACTTCTGTGGCTCGGGTTGAGCATTAAGAAGAAGGGCGTTGCCGTGATAACAAACCGCATCAAGAATGTGGCGCTCTGCTGCATGCTGATGCTGATGATTGGCTATTCTTCGTATGCCCTCATTGTGGTGCGCAGTTCTGCCAACCCTCCAATGGATCAGAACTCACCAGAGGACATATTCACTCTCGGCAACTACCTCTCACGCGACCAGTATGGTGACCGTCCTCTCTTGTATGGTCAGGTATATACCTCACAGGTAGCGCTCGACGTTCAGGGCAACATGTGCATACCTCGTATGACTAAGGGTGCTCCGATATACCAGAAGGTAGAGAAGAAATCTGCCGACGAGAAGGACCGTTATTTCGTTGTTCGCACAAAGGACTCTTACGAGTATGCGCAGAATGCCTTCTTCCCACGTATGTATGACAGCGGCCACACACAGGCTTACGAGGACTGGATGGGCGACATCAGCGGATATACCGTTGACTATGACCGCTGCGGACAGCCTATGCAGATAAAGGTGCCTTCATTCTTTGAGGAGATACGTTTCTTCCTGTCCTACCAATGTAACTTCATGTACTGGCGTTACTTTATGTGGAATTTTGCCGGCAGGCAGAACGATATCCAGGGTAATGGCGAGCTGGAGCACGGTAACTGGATTACGGGTATATCGTTCATCGACGATATGCTCGTAGGCGACCAGAGCAAGCTGCCCAAGGAATTGCGTGAAAACAAGGGGCATAATGTGTTCTATTGCATGCCTCTGCTC
Organism: Prevotellaceae bacterium UBA2718; assembly: GCA_002353975.1. Taxonomy (GTDB): domain Bacteria; phylum Bacteroidota; class Bacteroidia; order Bacteroidales; family Bacteroidaceae; genus Prevotella. Next base: position 6,043 of record DEKQ01000071.1, on the reverse strand, counting down.
CTCGGCCTCCTCGGCCTCTTCTGGCAGGCATACAAGGGTAAGCGTGGCATACAGCAGTTCTGGGTAGTCTTCTTCCTGTTCTTCATGACGGGACTTGCCATAGTGCTCTATCTGAACCAGACACCTATGCAGCCTCGTGAGCGTGACTATGCATACGCGGGCTCCTTCTACGCCTACGCCATTTGGTGCGGTATGGGTGTGGCAGCCCTCATCGACTGGCTGTCAAGACTTATGAAGAAGGAAAGCCCCGCAGTAGCATGCATAGTGTCGCTGATTGCGCTTCTCGTGCCCATACAAATGGCGAGTCAGACATGGGACGATCACGACCGCTCGGGCAGATACACCTGCCGTGACTTCGGTCAGAACTACCTCAGCTCCCTGCAGGAGGGTTCTTATCCTATCATCTTCACCAACGGCGATAACGATACCTTCCCTCTGTGGTATAATCAGGATGTGGAGCAGTTCCGTACCGATGCGAGGGTATGTAACCTCTCTTATCTGCAAACCGACTGGTATATCGACCAGATGGTACGTCCGGCTTGGAAATCCCCGTCGCTGCCTATCACGTGGCCACGATTGGATTACTGTTCGGGAACCAACGAGTATGTATCCGTAGAACCAGGATACAAGGAACAGATACTGGAGTACTTCCGTCAGGACCCAGTGGCTGCGGCGAAGGAATTTGGAGAAGATCCATTTGAGATAAAGAATGTCCTCGCACGCTGGGTACGCGGTAACAAGGACAACGACGAGATGCACGTGATACCTACTGACACCCTCTATCTTAACATAGACAAGGAGGCCGTCCTCAAGAGCGGTATGATGATACCTCGCGACAGCTCGGGCAATGCGCATATTCCTGACCGTATGGTAATCTCGCTTGCCGGTAAGCGTGCCCTCTACAAGGGTGACCTGATGCTGCTCGAGATGCTGGCCAACCACAATTGGACACGCCCGTTATATGTGGCATTGACCGTTGGTGCTGACAATTACATGAACCTCGGAGAGAACTTCATACAAGAGGGTCTTGTGAACCGCATCACGCCGTTCCACACCGACAACTCCAACAACTTCGACACGGAGAAGACATACGACATGATGATGAACAAGTTCAAGTACGGCGGTCTTGACAAGCCAGGCCTGTATCTTGACGATACCGTCACCCGTATGTGTGCCACACACCGTCGCCTCTTCGGCACACTCATCACTAAGCTCCTTGAAGAAGGTAAGACTGATAAGGCGCGCAAAGCATTGGAATATGCTGAGAAGGTACTGCCTGAGTATAATCTGCCAATCAACTATCTGTATGGAGGAGGTGACTTCGCATACGCTCACTATAAGCTCGGCAACGCCGACAAGGGACGTAAGAAGCTTATGGCCATGTGGGAGAACTGTCAGGAATACCTGCGTTGGTACCTCTCGCTCAGCCAGCATCGCTTTATGCTCTCTCAGCGCGAGTGCATGCAGCAGCTCTACATCATGCAGCGTCTGCTCGAGATAGCAGAAAGGTTTGACAAACCTACGGCTGATAAGCTCTACCCCGCATTCGAGGCATTGATGAAGGCTTACGAAGACCGAGGCGGCACTTTCCCTACTAATCTATGATTATTGAGCAACCATCCAAATGGCTCAGGTGGATATACCCGAGTGCCCTGTGGAGAATGGACCCCACAGAGCACTCGGTCTATCTCACCTTTGACGACGGACCCATTCCTGAGTCAACGCCCTTCATCCTCGACACTCTGCGCGAACACGGGGTGAAGGCAACATTTTTCATGGTGGGGGAGAATGTGCAGCGATACCCGGAACTGTATCACAGGATATTGGAAGAAGGTCATAGTGTGGGCAATCATACCTACAACCACATGGGTAGCCTCAGACATTATGTCGCAACCTATGTGAAGAACACGGAAAAGGCTAACGAACTGATACATTCCGATCTCTTTCGCCCGCCTCATGGATGGATGTGGCTCGGAGCATACAATGTTTTGCGTAGGAAGTACAAGATCGTGATGTGGGACCTCGTGACGCGCGACTATTCCCACCTCCTCAACGCCTTTGACGTGCTGAGAAACGTAGTGCTCTACTCACGCAACGGCTCCATCATCACTTTTCACGATTCGCTGAAGAGCATAGAGAAACTGCACTACGCCCTCCCTGCGTCAATACGATACCTGAAAGACCAGGGCTATGAGTTCAAAACACTCTAAGTGATGTACCATTTACCATGTACAATGTACCATTTACCATGTACAATTTACCATGTACCATGTACCATGTACAATGTACAATTTTAAGGTCTATAATGTACATTTGAAATGAAAAACTGATTTTTCACTCTTCACTTTTCACTCTTCACTCTTCACTCTTCACTTTTCACTCTTCACTTATGGAAGTCCTTCTTCACAGTTGCTGTGCTCCTTGTTCGTCTGCAATAATAGAGTGGATGCTCAATAATGACGTTCGCCCGATAATCTATTATTACAATCCAAACATCTTCCCGCAAGAGGAATACCTCATTCGTAAGAATGAGATTACGCGCTATGCCGATAAGTTAGGGCTGACAATCATTGACGGTGACTATGACCATCAATCATGGAGGGAATACGTCACGGGCAATGTGCGTGACTGCTACGGCCTTGATGCCGCCAGTCAGCCGGAGCGCGGGGTGAGGTGCTTGGAGTGCTTCAAGATGAGGCTTCTCCACAGCGCCATGAAGTGCAAGGAATTGGGCTTGCCGACATTTACCACCACCTTAGCGTCTTCCCGTTGGAAGTCCCTTCCGCAGATTACGGAAGCCGGTGAGTGGGCAGCGGCACAGGTCGGCGGCGTCACCTTTGACGCACGCAACTGGCGTAAGGGCGGATTGCAGGAACGTCGCAACCAACTATTGAAAGAAAACAACTTCTACAATCAGCTCTACTGCGGGTGTGAGTTCAGCCAATCCTCGTAGAAGTAAGGCCTCTCAAGCATCTGCTCCCCATTGCGGTCTATGAACAGTTGTGTCGTAGAACCGGTGCAGCACAGCTCTCCGTCGCGCTCGCGGTAAATCTCGTAGCGGTAGTCAAGGCGTGCTCCGCGTTTGGGCACGTAGAACGTGTGCACCACAGCCACATCGTTCATCTCCAGCGGTTTCAGGCACTTCACGTGAATCTCATAGATGGGTGCCGTGATGCCCGTTCGCATCATCACCTCGTAATCACAGCCGGGATAATGCCTGCCGAAGCTTTCGCGTCCGTCCTCAAAGTACTTCACGTAGTTACCGTGCCACACGCGGGCCATAGGGTCCATCTCCGAGAACTTAACCGGTATGCGTACTATGTCTTCTATCATTTAGCTTTACTTAAAGACCTTGTCATCTACAGCTGCCTTCAGCTTATAGTTGGAGAACTTATACTCCGTATAGTTGCTTCCCTTCTGGGTCATGCGGATGGAGCGCAGCTCCTGTGCCCTGCTGTCAATAGTCAGGATGAACGATGAGAACATCATCTTCTTCTCGCCTGCCTCTGGCGTGATAGTCAGCACCACGTTTGTGCCGCTGCGACGAATCTTCACATCCTTGTTTTTGCTAAGGTCTGTCTCGCCTCCGGTGAAGATAGACTCCAACACATCGTGGAATGTCTTGTACCTTAAGTCCTTCATGCTGTTTGTGCGAGCCCTCAGCGGACCCTTCTTCATGGTGAATGTCGCACCGTTCATCAGCAGGGCATCCTTGCCGTTCTGTATCAGCACGCGTCCCGGATGCTTCACGTACAGCATACCATTCGACGTAGAGCTCTTGCCGTTCTTGTAGATGATGCGCGTAGCAGTAGCTGTCAGCGACGGTACATCCTTATACTTTGCTATAGACTTCAGGTACTCGGCATTCTGGGAAAATGCTGCCGCAAACGTAAAAATGCTAATCAGTAAAAGTAAAATTCTTTTCATATTTCAATTTTTGTTTGTTAATTCGTTAATTTGTCCCGCCGTCATCTTTGCCGTCATGGTCACTCCCTGAAGGCCGTGCACCATAAGGCTCTGACCCGTCAGCAGCAGGTTTTCTATCGGGGTCTTCGGCGTGAGTACCGTCATCATGGGCATGTTGCAGTCTTTCCTTACTCCATACGCCGTCCCCTGCGGTGAGTGGTTGTAGTCACGATAGGTCAGCGGGGTAGAGCAATACATTTCTTCTATTGCGTTCATCAGTCCTGGTAACTGCGTCTCTGCCAACTTGATACACGCCTCTGCCATACGCTTCTTTGTGGCTTTGTAATCCTCACCTCTGCGTCCTACGGTAGTGTCTTTCCAAGGCTCGCATTCCGTCCATCTCATAGGCGTCAGCAGGTCTATCTGCCTCATGTTGCTGCTCCCGTCTTCAGGCACTCTTGCGCTTATAAGCACTCCGCTGCAGTCGCCTCGCTCCGGCAGGGTCCATACGTCGGGGTTGGAATACACATACTTGTTGTGGTTGAAATAGGGCAGGGCGCCATCCTTCAGCTTCAGCGAGCAAGTGAACATTCCGCACGTATTCTCCAGCATTTCGACTCTTCTCCTATATACTCCCTTCATCACCTTGCTCTCCTTTACGAGCTCACTCGTCATGGCCGGGTGGGCGTTAGAGATGAAGAATCTGCCTTCGTACCTCTCGCCGTTCTTGCACACGGCTTCGGCGATGCGACCGTCGCGCTCCACCAGTTCCGTCACCTCTGCTCCGCAGATGATGTCACCTCCACATGCCTTGATCTCGTCTATGAGCCTTTCCACCAGCATATTGCCAGGGCCTTGCAGGCGCCAGCTGCTCTCGATGAAACCGCTGTTTATGTGGGCGAAGGTGAAGAGCGGCAGCGTGTCCTTGCGCAGCTCCATCTTCAGCGATGTGCCTGAGAGGACGTTGATAAGCAACTCGTCGCTGAACACCTCATGCAACCACTTCCATGCGTTCACGTCGGCGTTCTGCCCTGCATTGTCATCGCAATGACGCAGCAGCTCTACATATTGCTTCAGGCTGCTTTTCTCCTTCGGGAAGCGTTCACCCAAGGAGCGTGCAAACTCGTCGAAGCCCTCATGAAAGCAGAATGTCTCGCCGTTTATCGTCACACGGTCAAAACCCTCCGGGTCCATCCTGTGCCATGGGAGCTCCAATAGTCCCAGCTCCTTGAAGGCATCGTGCAACGACTCGCCCTCCCCAAGGCCTCCAACATAGTGCAGGCCGGTGTCATAATCCATTCCGCGTCGGGCATAGCTCTGCATGCAGCCGCCTGGCTGTGCCTGACTCTCAAGCACCAGAACGGAGTAACCGCGCTTGCCCAGCAGCACCCCGCACTCAAGTCCGCCGAGGCCCGAACCGATTATTATGACATCTTTCTTTTTCATCAACACGTATAAGAACGTACAAAGTTACGAATAAACCTTTATAGTACAAAATAAAACAACAATTTTTAGCAAAAAACAGACGGGAATGCGATGGTTTATTACGTTAATTACGGTCATTTCTTTCTCCTTTCATCCACACGTTCCGCATGGTTAATTATCTTAATTATAATAATTTCTGTCCTTCTTCCTTCATTCCGCATGGTAATTCTTCACTTTTCACTCTTCACTCTTCACTTTCCAACTCTTCATTTCTGTTTGCAAAGGTACTCATTATTTCTTTCCGTTTCTGAAAATCACGAAAAAACTGCTCCACTTTAACATCCGTTCACACGGCATTTTAACATTACGCCATCCTTCGATGAGCCATATAGCAATGGTAGATGAATAAGCCCCTGAAAGCATAT
>DEKQ01000071.1:0-260 GCA_002353975.1 Prevotellaceae bacterium UBA2718 | reverse complement strand
ACCACCTAAAAACAAAGGTTTTAGACGGCAAAACACATACTTTTAGAACACTCTGAAAATGTGGCGGTTAGAGATTAGTACAGACGGACTGGAAGTGAATGGTGGGATTATAGGCGTTTGGCCTCACGTTAACGACTGAAAGGTTTGTTAACATTTTCATGATTGACGTGTCAGTTTTGTATCAGATATCAGTTTTCTCAGGAGCACATACACAAAGAAGAGGAGAAATTTTACTGTAAAAATTTTACTATATATATAAT
>DEKQ01000090.1 GCA_002353975.1 Prevotellaceae bacterium UBA2718 | reverse complement strand
TCGAAGCCCTTGTCCTTCAGCTTACTCATATCGATCACGTCGTTCCACGTCGATGGACTGCCCACGGCAGTGGTGTAATGCAGGTCTTTCAGGGCTTTCTTCACGCCTGCGTCAACAGGCTTCACCAGACAGGGGGTAAACTTATCCTTATACTTGGCCCATGCCGAATCGGCCTCAAACCAGCGCTGTTGCTGCTGGGTCATCTTCAGCATCAGTTTGGGTGTATTGGCAAACACACCGTTGCCTAACTGCAGCTGCGACGGATGCAGCTCCTTGGCCTTGTTGATACCGTCGGTGCAGAGATAGAGCAGGTCGAACGCCTCCAGGTTCGGGCAGTCGGCGAAGCAGGAGTCCTGCAGGGCTACATTGAAGTCGTAGTAGATGTCGCCGCACCACAGCCAACCTTTGATGTCCCAGCATGAGACGTTCTTCAGGTTCTGGTTGCCGCGGAAGGCTTCCTTGCGCACGTAGTCGAGCTTAAAGTTATTGTAGATGCCGATGTCGTTGAACAGACCCAGCTGGCCCTTATGGTCGTTAATCCAGCTGTCGTCGGCTCCCCAAGCCACCAGGTGCTCCACCTTGTGACCGTTTTTCATCGACACCTTCTGGGTGCTATTGCCCTCGTAGGCATAGACATATTTCACGCCGAAATCGTCTTTTCCGCCAGGATAATCCGTCGCCTCATAGGCGAAGAAACGCTTGTACTTGCTCCACACCCCATCGTCGAGGAAGTCCTGCTTGCGGTCCTTCGCGATGATGATTTTCAGTTTGGTGGAGTCGCAGCCGGCAAAGATGTTGTCGCCGCAGAGGATGAAGTTCTCAGGTCCGAGCGCCTGTGAGGGCTTGCCGCCGGTATAGAGGCGCAGGTCGAAGCGCTCCATGCTGGTGCAGCCGGCAAATGCCGAGTCGGGGATGGCTATCGTCATGGGCACGCTCTCCTTGGTGGTGCTGCCCTTTGCCTCGTAGAAGCGTACTTCTTCCAAAGACGTGTTCCCGGCAAATACGTTCTTGCGGAACGTCATGGTGCGGGTGTCGTCGTCGACACCAGCATAGATGTTGACCTTCCTGATGTTGGGAGCGGCCTTGCTGATGTACTGGTGATACACCATATTCTTCGATGGTGTATAGATCATGTTCAGACCTACACCTGTCATGGATGCTGCATGGATATACGACAGGTTGTTGGCTATCAGACCGCTACGGAACTTGTTGCTGTTGTAATCGCGGCCCTGCATACGTGCGGTAATGAGACTTGCGCTGAGACTTGAAAGCAGAGTGCCGCCAGCCATTGTCAACAACGTATTACTCGCCCATGCAGGGAGACCCATGGAAGATACTACTGCTGCCACTTCAGGAACTACATCTGGGGCAAGTGCTTTAGTTAGTTCTGAAATAACCCTAGGTGCAATAGCTTTTAACATGGTACCATACGCCATACTGGTGTTCAACACTTCAGTGATGACATCAGCAGAATACATTATTCCTGCCTCAGAACACAATTTGTCAGCAGCTATTAAAGAGATTGCATGTGGGGAGAAACCTATTTCAGCCAAATTTGTTCCTGCTATAGCAGTAATTTGTTCAGCAGTCCAATTCGCAACCTGTCCCGCAGACCCAAAAGGTGGCAAATTTGCAGCAAATGCTTTAGCGGCGTCCAAGGTAGCCTCGTTTGCTATAGCCGTGTTAGTGTATGCTACTGTTTCACTTAAAGTCTCTCTTGATATTTCACTTATAGACTCTCCAGCAGCTCCACTAGCAGCATCTCCTGCACTAATTGCTTGGGCGACACCTTTACCTACCTTATAGGCAGCATAGGCATAGAGGGCTATCTCGGCAGCAAGCACGGGCACACTCCACCACGACCAGTTCTGCGACACCACATTGTCGGTGGACAGCATACCTGCTGATGTGGACATATACTCGTAGGTCAAACCGTCCTTCACAATGGACTTCTTGGTTGTTGGCTCATAGTCGGCAGCCTCTATGAACTGGGCATACATCGCCCAGTTGGGGTCGTTGATGAACTCCAGATAACGGGCTGGTGACACTAAGATGCGGAAGCCTTGGGCATAGCTTTGCGGCAGGGCAGCTATCTGCTCCTTGGTCATGTCCTTTAGTTCCTCAGGGGTTGGCAAACCAAAGATGTTATCGCCAGGGATGACATCCTTCGGACCCAGCGTCTCCCAGTGGTTTTCGCCTTTCTCTGCAAAGTAGTACAGGCGGATCTCCTTCAGGTTCTTACAGCCCCGGAAGGCACCGTTCTCGATCACCACCTTCAGGTCGCTGTACGAATTGCTGCTGCGGCCGTTGGTCTGCCAGAACTCTACTGTCTTCAGGTCCTCGCAGTTGGCAAAGGCGTCGCGGCGGATGGCTATGTTCTTGTAGTTGTAGTACGAGCCCACGTCGTTATAGACTCTCAGCACACCATTGTTTTTCTTCAGGTATTCGGTATCAGCTCCCTCGATGGTGGTGTAATACACCGTGGCGCCATTGTCGGCAGGTGCCATCAGCGAAGTAGCGTTTAAGCCCCAGTAGTCGGCATTCCACAGGCGCAGCTGCTTCATCACCTCCTCGCGCTGA
>DEKQ01000041.1 GCA_002353975.1 Prevotellaceae bacterium UBA2718 | reverse complement strand
CCCCAGCCCCCCCCTAAGGGAGGGACGTGACAGCAAAGTCGGGAACGACCTGAAAGTTGAATCAAGAAAGATATTCACTAATTTATATAACCCTAAATTATTATCGTATGAAGAAATTAAGTTTTTTATCTATGGCAGCCGCAGGCTTGCTGTTGGTTTCATGTGCGTCGGATGACGGCGTAGCATCAGGAGGAAGTGATTCTGCCAGCTTTGGTACTGTAGGCTACATCGGTTTCTCGGTACAGTTGCCCAATGCAACCACTCCTTCACTGCCAACACGTAGTAACGACGAGTACAATGACGGTGCGGCTGAAGAGTATGCCGTAAAGAGTGGTAAGGTGCTGTTCTTCAAGGGCGGAAACGAGGCAACAGCTAAATTCATTCAGGCTCAGAACATCATTGACCCAACAACGGGTTGGAATAATGACGGTTCTACCAAGGTGACCTCAACCAAGACTGCTGTGGCCAAATTGGACAATGTGACATTTGATCCTGCAGAGTTTCTTTTCGCTTACGTAGTGCTGAACTATGAGGGCACAGCCCTGGCAACCAATCCAGCTGCAAACACTCCTTTTGAAGATTATAGCAAGCAGGTACTTGCTGCTGCACAGACTGGTGGCTCATTGGAAGGTGCGATTTCATCAAACGGTCTGCTGATGACAAATGCTCCTATTTCCGATAAACAGGGTGGCTCTGTTAAGCCTGAAGGTGCAAACATCACTTTGGCAGCAGTACTCGACAATAGTCTTATTAAGCCAACCAAGGCAGAGGCAGAGGCTGCTCCCGCCGGTTGTATATATGTAGAGCGCGCTACTGCGAAGGTGACACTTGAGGTAACGGCTACAGCTACACAAATCGATATGGTGGATGAAAGTTCAAACAAACTGGCTTTAAGCACCGGTGACATAGCATGGCAGATTATCAATACCGAGAGTAATTTCTATAATGGACGTCAGGCTAACGTGGACGCTTGGTTGCCTTATATCAACCCAGGCGCTACCAATGACAACTCAAAGTATCGTTTCGTTTCCAATGCTCTGTTCTCTCCGCAGGTTGGCGGCACTCACAAAGATGCCTATCGCACCTATTTTGCTATGGATCCTGCTTATACTACAGATTATACCGGAGCATCAGCTGCTCTGACGCTAAACAAGCCTGTAGCAACTGACGCTGCTGAAAATTGGCTCTCACCTTATGCAGAAGAGGCAGGCAAGCGCGCATACGTTCCTGAGAACACATTCCCCACACAATATCAGACCAGCCGGAACACCACTCAGGCTACTATCCGTGTGAAGTTCAACAACGGTACAGACTTCTATACCATTAGCAATGATGCTCTGTATTATACCAAGGCTAATGCCCAAAACAAAGTAGCTGCCAAGTTAATGGCTGATTATGAAGTAAATCAGAAAATGACAGCTGCGGCAACGTGGCTTGCTGGACAAACTGGTGTGACAGCTCCTGTGACTGGCTCGTTGACGGTAGAGATTACCGGAACAGAGGCCGGCGAGGTAGCCTATACGGTAACACCTTCATTTACTGATGGCGCATCTGTCAACTATACCTTAGCCGACATCACTGATGGAACCGTAAGTAGTGCCGTTACTACTGCTATTACCACAGCCCAAGGCGATAATGTAGTTAATCTCTATAAGGATGGCTACGCATACTATAATGTTCGCATCAAGCATTTCGGTGACGTGGAGACTCCTTGGTCCCCTTCTGGCGCATACGTGACAAAGCCTGGCACCACAACAGAGCAGATATACAAGGTCTCTGATGCAAACTACGGTGACAATTACTTCCTTGGCCGTTATAGTATCGTTCGTGACAACTGGTATAAGCTGAGCATTACCGGCATCACCAAGTTAGGCTCTGCCACACCTCCTACAGTCAAGGGTGACCCAACTCCTGACGATGAGATAGAGCAGGAGTACTACATCTCTGCCCATGTTCACATCCTGCCTTGGGTTATTCGCAACCAGAGCATAAGCTTCTAAACCAAATAACGATAGATTGTTTTAAGATTCTATAGACAAGACAATGAAATTCCGACACATCATACACAATAGTCTGTTGCTGATACTGAGCGTACTGTTTTTTAACAGCTGCGGCTTGGTGACCGATGACCTGAGCGACTGTCCTACGGGGCTATATGTCAATTTTGTATATGATTACAACATTGACCATGCAGATATGTTCAAGGACCATGTGGGCTCGGTGACGCTCTATGTGTATGATGAGTCGGATCATCTTGTCGCACAGCGTACGGTGAACGGCAGCCAGCTCTCGGTGTATGGATATAACATACATTTCACAGAAGAAGAGCTGGCTTCCGGTCATCAGTACCGCCTTACGGCAATCGCCCTGCAGAACGACTGGGCATTGCAGCTGAACAAGACAGGCGCCAAGTATCGCCATACGGAGATGAGAGAGGGCGATGAGCGCAATAAGCTCTCTGTCACCTTGGATCATAATCCCATCGCTGCCTCTGAATACTATGAAGTGCCTGCCACAACTCCTCTGGACACCCTGTGGCATACGCTCACCACACTGCAGGCAACGGCAGCCGACCGTCCTGCCGCAACCGACTATCACCTGAACAGCGATGGCTCCGTAAGGACCAACGGCGTGGAGCGCATCACACTGGAAAGCGGCGTGCCTACATACGCCACCGTCAGCCTGATACGCGATACCAACCACCTGAACCTCTCACTATATGAGCTGAACGCCGATAACAGCTTTGCCGATGTGAACGACAAAGACTATGAGGTATTCATCATGGACCGTAACGCCACGGTGAACTGCGACAATAAAGTGGTGACACCCGGCAATACTCTTATCTACCGTCCATACGCCAGTTGGACGACCAATTACGATGGCAACGGCGAAATGCAGAACCAGCAGTCAGCCCACTACGACCTGATGTTCAACCGCCTGATGTACAGCACCACGATGGAAGAGAACGCAGTGCTGTGCGTCCGCAAGAAGTCAACAGGCCAGGATGTAGTGATGATCAATCTGCCCAGCCTGCTCTGTAATGCCCGCACCTACTTTGAAGGCCAGAGCTACCAGCCGCAGGAATATCTGGACCGTGAGTATGACTACCGCCTGGAGTTCTTCCTCAAGGGTGACAAATGGCAATACGTCAGCATGCACATCCACCTGCTGCCATACGCCATCCGCATCCAGAACACAACGCTTGAATAAAGGAGTGAAGAGTGAAAAGTGAAGAATTTTCA
>DEKQ01000112.1 GCA_002353975.1 Prevotellaceae bacterium UBA2718 | reverse complement strand
TGGTGGGGCACCTATCCGCAGGTGATGTTCACCTTCTTCAAGAAACATGCTAACGACCTGAAGGGCAAGACAGTCATTCCCTTCACCACCCACGAGGGGTCAGGCCTTGCTAACTGCGTGGATGACGTAGAGGAAGCTTTTCCAGGTGCTAACGTAAAGAAGGGCTTCAGCATCTACGGCCATGAGGTGCGCACAGAGAAGGCTAAGGTAGAGAAATGAATTAAAGGACTTGGATATTAAAAACTTTTATAACTATGGAGTATATAGAATTAAATAACGGCGTTAAGATGCCGACATTGGGCTACGGCGTATTTCTGGTTAGCCCTGACGAGTGTGAGCGTTGCGTGAGTGAAGCTTTGAGTGTAGGCTACCGCCTTATTGACACGGCACAGGCCTACCAGAACGAAGAGGGCGTGGGCAATGCTTGGCGCAAAAGCGGTATCAAGCGCGAGGAGCTGTTCCTCGTGACGAAGGTATGGATTTCTAATGCTGGTGAGGAAAAGGCCGCCAAGAGCATTGATGAGAGCCTGCGCAAATTGCAGACGGAGTATATTGATCTGCTGCTCATCCATCAGGCCTACGGTGATGTGTTCGGTACATGGCGCGCTATGGAGAAGGCTTATCGTGATGGTAAAGTCCGGGCCATCGGTGTGAGCAACTTCCAGGCAGGACGTTTCTTTGACTTCGCCCACTATGTGGAGCAGAAGCCGATGGTGAACCAGTTAGAATGCAACGCGCTCACTCAGCAGACGGGCATAGAACCTGTTCTCGATGAGTTTGGCACCAAGATGATGGCGTGGTATCCGCTCGGTGGACAAGGCACAGATGGCATCATAAAGAGTGAAATACTGGCCTCCATTGGTGCCAAGTATGGTAAGACTGCAGCTCAGGTGGCCCTCCGCTGGCTCACACAGCGTGGCATCGTGGCTATTCCCAAGTCGAGCCATAAGGAGCGCATGGCGCAGAACATCAACATATTCGACTTCAAGCTGACGGATGATGACATGGCTCAGATTGCCAAGATGAACCAGCACGACGCAGGCACCCGCGACTTCGGTGACCCGCAGTTTGTGAAGTACTTGATAGAGACTTACGGATAAGGCCATGAAACGAGTATCAGTATTAGTAGGTGCTGGCAGCATTGGGCAAGCAATCATACGTCGCGTGTCGGCTGGCAAGCACATCGTGTTGGCAGACTATAGTGAGCAGAATGTGAAGTGTGCTGCTAAGACATTGGAGGATGCAGGCTTTGAGTGCTCGACTGTGAAGTGTGACCTCGGTTCCAAGGAGGATATTCTGAAACTGGTGGAGTGTGCCACCCGTACGGGCGAAATAACAAATGTGGTGAATGCCGCTGGCGTATCGCCGTCGCAAGCTCCGGTCTCAGAGATTCTGCGCGTTGACCTCTATGGCACAAGCGTATTGTTAGAGGAGTTTGGCAAGGTGATTGCCGAGGGTGGGTCAGGTGTGATTATCTCGTCACAAAGCGGTCATCGTCTTCCGGCATTGCCTCAAGAGCAGAATGAAGCATTGGCGTCAGCTCCTGTGGATGAACTGTTGGAACTGCCGTTCCTGAAGAAGATCAACGATACGCTGGAAGCTTATCAGTATTCGAAGCGATGCAATGTGCTCCGCGTGATGTTTGAGGCAACACGCTGGGGGAGGAGAGGAGCCACTATCAACAGTATCAGTCCAGGCATAATAATTACCCCATTAGCCAATGATGAACTGCATGGCCCACGCAAGGATGGCTATCTGAAGATGATTGAGGGTATGCCCGCCCGTCGTGCAGGGACACCAGATGAAGTGGGTGATATGGCAGAGTTCCTAATGTCTTCTCGTGGCCGTTTCATCAGCGGTGCCGACTTCTTGATTGATGGTGGTTGCACTGCCTCGTATTGGTATGGAGATTTACAGTATCTAAAGAAAACACACTAATAATAATTTGAAAAATATAGCACATATTACAACAATGGATTTCAGAATGCAAGACCGCGCAGAATTGAAGGCTTAGGCGTCGCTGATAACCGCAAATCACGACTTTGATAATATCCGCGTATTGCAGTTCAAGCCTATCGTGCTGAAACGCAATGCCTGGGTGGGTGCACGTGCCGTGATACTGCCTGGCGTGACAGTGGGCGAAGGTGCTGTGGTAGCGTCAGGTGCAGTGGTCACTAAGGATGTGCCGGCACGCTGCATAGCGGGTGGAGTTCCGGCAAAAGTCATCAAGGAATTAGACAATAAGGATACCGGGCTTTAGGTGATGCCGTCGATACATCGCAATCATCATGAGAAACAAAGCACAAGTATCGGGATTGTGATGACAGACAGCAGGGTAGTAATAAATGTCACCTCTGCCATGAAGGTTGTATCCTTATTATATTTAAGGCACAGTATGGTGCCATAGGTTGCCACGGGCATTGCTATAACCACCATGTTGAGGCTGGCTACGAACTGTGAGAAGCCCAGCAGCAGACTCAGATAATATATACCGACGGGCAGCAGTATCAGTCGGAACAGCGTGGTGGCATATACGGTACGGTTGCCCAGCAGCGAACGCACGGAGAGGTTGGACATTGACGAACCGATAATCAGCAGCGCAGCAGGCACCGTGATATTGCCAAGCATAATCAGCGGCTGGCTTATCCACTCGGGAATATTATCAATGCGCAGTATCACTATGAGCATTGTAAGATAAGCCGCAAGCATTGGGGTGGAGTAGAGCACTTTCTTCTGGAAGCGCCTTTCCTCCACCTCGCTTTTACCTGTTATCAGCATGGTGCCTACGGTGAACACCACAAACGTATTGACCACATTCAGCACTGCGGCATAGAACACCGCCTCGTGTCCGAAGATTGATGCCACCACGGGATAGCCCATAAACCCCACGTTGCCAAACATCAGGGCAAAGCCTACAGCCCCTTCGTCGGACTTCTGCCGTGTAAGGTAGCGGGGCAGCAGAAATGCCACGCCCGTCAGTATGGCGTATGTCACGATACTGATCAGCAGCAACGGCAGGATGTACTTGCGGTCGGGCAACTCCCCCGTCATGGCAGATGACAGAATCAGTGCCGGACATGTCAAATTAATAACCAGCCTCGACAGTTGTCTGTCGAAGTCGCCACCCAAGTATCCCAGCTTGCCGGCACCGTACCCTACGATGACAATGGCAAACAACGTCATCATCACTACAAACATCGCTGCAAATAATCTAAATCATTAAAGACGCGGCAAAGGTACGAATTATATTTGAGATAATCACTCCTTTTTGTTTGTTTTTTTATGAAAAGCAAAGTGAGATTAGTGTGCGGCATGGCCTGTGTGATGTGTGAGGGGTTGACTGCAGGACTATTCAATGGCATTGTAAGCAGCATCGTCCACTGGCTCCAGCCATTCGTTGCTTGCATCCTCTTGCACATCCTTGTGGTATGTCAGATGCTGCATCCATGAGTCTTTTGCGGCTCCGTGCCAATGCTTCACCTCTGCGGGAATTGCTATGACTGTGCCTGGAGTCAACTCCTGCGGCTCCTTGCCCCATTCCTGATACCATCCACGCCCAGCTACGCAGATGAGCACCTGCACCTGCTTGTGGTGCACATGCCAGTTGTTGCGGCAGCGGGGCTCAAAGGTGACATTTATCACACCGCCGCCAACGTCTGCCAAATAGCTCTGACCTATGAAGTACTTGCCGTAGGGATTAGGTTCTCCCTTAGGCCATTTGGTGTGGAGGGTGTAGCCCTGAGCGCTGAGCCAAGCTGACAATTCGTCAACAAGCTGCTTGCTGTTGCCCATGTTCACCGCTCCCTGCTTGTGGGCAGCAAGCTGTGGCGCGACGCCTTCCAAGCCGCTGAGGGCAGCTACGGTAACTATCTCACGGTCGGCAGCAGAGAGCTGATCGCCTGCAAAGATGTCGCCAAAGAGGTGAGACTTCAGGTAGTAGTCGTCCTGGGGACAGAATCCATAGTCAAACGGACGACCTGAGAGCTGTGTTTGGTTCTTTACGCCCAGTTCGTATGCTTTCTTGGCATCATCCCATTCGGCAGGGCGTACCCAGGGCTTACCTTCCTGCCAGTTTGCCTGCTTGTTTTCTAACACCTTGCTCAGTACTCCCAGCGCATTCAGGCTTCGTGGGAATCCTGTGTAGGCATATAGCTGCGAGAAAGCCTCTTTCAGTTCGTTGATGGTTACGCCATTGTCTAAGGCCATGCGAACGGCAGGCTCCAAACGAGTCATATCCCCTTGTGCCATCAGACAGGCACATGC
>DEKQ01000063.1 GCA_002353975.1 Prevotellaceae bacterium UBA2718 | reverse complement strand
ACCAGCTGAGCTAAACGCCCTCAGTGCTACTGAGGCTTTTTGCTTTTGCGGTGGACGAAGTCAACCGTTATAAAAGCTAAACGCCCTTTCAAAACGCTTATGGAGCTTAATTTTGAAAAGCGAGTGCAAAGGTAAGGCTTTTTTGTGAAACAGCCAAATAATTTTACAAAAAAGTTTCCATTAGGGTAGAAAATAATTGAAAATCAGGCGAAATGTGCCCTTATTCCTACCCAAACTTGCGTGTTATCTCCTCATGTGAGATAATTACGATGATGGGTTTGCCACTGGGAGTATATCGCGTAACGGAACATTGGAACAGCTGTTTCACCAGGTTTTCCACCTCCTCACTACTCATGACAACGCCTACAGGCGATGCCGCCTCTTCTGCCAACTTGGTGGCGATGATGGAGTGTAACTCCTCTGTCACGTTGATTCCACTGTCTATTGCTGCCTGCACGAGGTCGCTGACGAGAGCTGCGGCATCCATACCTCCAAGGCCTGCGGGCGTTCCCTCAACGGAATAGCTGCCGCCGCCAAGGTTTGTCAACTCAAAACCGAGGGTAGTCAGCTCGGGTATGATGGTATCCAGGTGCGCATGGGCTGCCGGAGGAAACTGCACCACCTCGGGGAAAAGCACCTTCTGTGTGTGGGCGCTATGCTCCGTGAGCGACTTCATATACTGCTCATAGAGTATGCGCTGGCTTGCCCTGTTCTGGTCAATGAGCATCAGGCCCTTCTGCGTCTCACACAGGATGTACTGCCCCGCCAACTGCGCAGGGAAGACGGAGTACTGGAGCGGTTCCTCGGCAGCAGGCTTTTCAAATAGTGTCTCCCACCCCACCGGTGCCGAAGACTGTTGGCGGCTGCGGGTGAAGTCGGCAAAACCGGGAGCCTTGGGACCTGCCTGAGAGACGGAACTCTCAGGCATCATAGCGGAAGACGACCTGATAGCTTTGCTGTCCGTTGCGGTGAAAGGATTATACTGGGGATTGAAACTGATGCGGGGAGCAGGGATGTCGCGGTTCTCATCGGGGTTGAATACAGGTATTTCGGGCTTGCCCTCAGTGTCAAAATCAATCATATCAACGGCAGAGAAATTGCCTACGGCATCGCGCACGGCTGCCATCAGAATTTGCCATATAGACTGCTCGTTCTGGAATTTTATCTCTGTCTTGACGGGATGGATGTTCACGTCTATCTCCTCGGGGTTCACATCGAAATAGATGAAATAAGATATCTGCTCCCCCTCGGGCAGCAACCGGTCAAAAGCCGACAGTACCGCCTTGTGGAAATAAGGGTGCTTCATGTAGCGGCCATTGACAAAGAAGAACTGATTGTTGCCCTTCTTCCTGGCCGACTGCGGCGAACCCACGAAGCCGCTGATGTGACAGAGCGACGTGGTGGCCTCTATCGGGAGGAGATCCTTGCCTATCCGCTTGCCAAACACATCGATGATGCGCTGCTTTAGGGTGCCGGCCAGATAGCGATGCACCTCCATACCATTATTATATAAGGTGAAATTGATTTCGGGATATACCAACACGATGCGCTCCAGAGCCTGCACGATGTTTGACATCTCAGTGCTGTTGGACTTCAGGAACTTCCTGCGTGCGGGGACATTGAAGAACAAATTCTCAATAAGGAAGTTAGACCCAACCGGACACGACACTACCTCCTGCCCCTCAAAGCGCGAGCCTGAGATGACGAGGCGCGTGCCCACCTCCTCGTCGCGTGCGCGTGTCTGCAGCGTCACCTGCGCTACGGCAGCGATGGAAGCCAGTGCCTCACCGCGAAATCCCATCGTGTGGAGCGAGAAGAGGTCGGTGGCCTGGCGTATCTTTGATGTGGCATGCCGCTCAAAGGACAGTCGCGCATCGGTATCAGACATACCACAACCATCGTCAATGACCTGCACAGAAGTCTTCCCCGCATCAACGATGAGCACCTGAATGTTGTGTGCACCTGCATCAATGGCATTCTCCACCAGCTCTTTGATGACCGATGCGGGACGCTGTATCACCTCACCGGCTGCTATCTGGTTGGCAACGCTGTCAGGTAAGAGTTGTATTATATCCATGGTGAGAGAATAGGGCTTATGGGGTTAATTTCTCTGATGAAGAGGCGGGGAGCGTCGTTTCTGGCTTTTCCGGCAGTTCCGGATTATCCGGATTATCCGGCGATTCCGGTTTTTCCGGCAATTCCGGAGTTGCCGGAGCTTCCGGGGTTGCCGGGGATTCCGGGCTTGCCGACTCTGCGGATTCCGCAGTTTCCCGTGTTGAGCGCTTTGCCCTGCGCGGAGCTACGCGCTCCCTTTCTTCCTTCAGCTCCGTGCCGGCGGTCTTGGGTTTCCACACGAAGATGTCATTCTTGTCCGTAGGGCGCATATAGTCAAACCACGCGAAGTTAGGCAGGCGATGCTTCTCCGGCGGCGTCTGGGTGAGCGGATAGAGCGTTCCGCTGTTCTTGCTCATCCATATTTTCTCCAGCTTCTGCTCAGGATTGATATACATCTTCATCGTATCGGTCTCCGTATAGTTGAGCCCGATGATGGTGGAGTCGCCGTCATCTATGGGGTAATAGACTATCTGCACATTGCCTATGGCCCAGTTCTGGCGCACCTTTCCATCGACGAAGAAGGAGCGCATCTCCCTGGAAGCCACCTGATTGAAGTGTACTGAGTCACTCATCTGCTCCACCGTCAGCGCCTGACGGAGCACCTCGGCATAGCGTATGGTGGAGTCATTCATATAGACCTTGATCTCCTCGCCCAGCAACTGATTGCCCTGAGTCCACACTACAGGGTCCTTATACATCGTCATACACGAGTCTTTGGAGAGGAATACGAGCGAGTCGCACACTGCCTGCAGGTCACGGCGGTATGCGCGGACGTGGTTATAGCAATACACCTCACGCTGAACGGAGTCGGTATTGATGTCTATCGTATATATGCGTATGGTGTCACCGTGCATCCACAGCGTGTCCTTCTGCGAATAGTCTATGGCAACGGCACGGTTGGTGGCGTAGCCGTCACCTGTCTTGTCGTGGTACAGCACGTATTCTCCCGTGAGCATGTTCTTGTTTGTCGTGTCGTTATACACGACATTGCCGTGACCTTCGCTGCTTCCGGTCTTGTCATCGTGATACAGACTGTCTGCCGTGATGGTCTTAGAGCCGTCATATATAGTTGAGCGACCGTAGAGTTCCGACTGCTCCGTGGCGGTGTTATACCAGCAATCCTCGCTGTGCACGGTGCTGCTCTTCTGCTTTATCACAGACGGACCGGTGATATGCGCCCTTGATGTCTTGTTGTAATAGTACATCGTATCGGTGTCAATGCGCAGCCCGTTATCGTTTGTCAGCACCACATTATAGAAGAACTCGCTGTGGTCCGTATCCGTGAAGTGGCGTCCCCAGTCTGCGGTCAGCACGTCTTTCTTGTTGGTCAGCTTGATGCCTTCTGCTCCGTAGGCATCCGCGATACCGTACATACGGTCAAAGTCAAGGGTGTCGCAGTAGAGCTTCTCATTACGGTGGGTGAGTATTACGTCGTCCCACGCATGTGCCATCTCATTGTTTCCGTCGTAATATCCCCTGCGGCTGACGAGTGTCAGCGTGTCTCCCTGACGCAGTTTCACGTTGCCATAGGCCTCAAAGGAGTTGCTGTTCTCATAGAAATACGCCGTGTCGCAGGTGAGATGCATGCCCCGATGGCGGAATGACACTTTGCCCCTGACGAACTGTGCATCGGGATGAGGCCCGTAGATGTCGTATGACAGCGTGTCGGCATGTTCCAGATAGACGCGGGTATCGGTGCTACGCGCCTTACGTGCACGCGCCTTTCCACGGGGACGTGCAGAGTAAGACAGGGAGAAACAAAAAAGGCATAGAACCATCAGGATGACGGTTCTATGCTTCGTATATGTAGTATGTTTTATCTTACCCATCCGTCGTATTCAAAGTCGCAACCCTTATAGCGGTCGTCCATACGTACATAGGTGTCCTTAATCTTCTTCTGTATCCACTCGCGCAACACCTTCTGGCGCTCCTTCTCCAGCACGATATTGCTCATCACCTGAAAGTCTTCCGTTATTTTGGCACGGTGACTCTCGGTGCGGTTCTTCAGCTTGGCAATGACGCAGGTGGTCTTGCCACGTGAGTTTATCATAGTGAAGGGGGCTGATACCTGGCCTACCTTCAACGTATCTACCACGCGGGCTATCTCCGTAGGCAGGTCTTTCATCTCGAAACGCGAAGTGCGGCCAGCTTCGGTGACATTAGACATGAGGCCCTTGTTATTGCGGGTGTCCTTATCGTCAGAGATGAATGTGGCGCCTTCCTCAAACGGGAACTTTCCTTCCCTCAGCTCTGTGGCGATAGAGTCCATGCGCGCCATCATGCGGTCTATGGCCTCCTGCGGCACATTGGGCTTGCGAAGGATGTGGCGGCACTTGATTTTGTCGCCGCGTTTGTCGATGAGCTGAATGATGTGGAAGCCGAATTCAGACTCCACAATCTTTGAAATCTTCTTGGGGTCGGTGAGGTTGAAGGCCACCTGTGCGAAGGCCGGGTCAAGCATTCCGCGTCCGATGTAGTCCATCTCTCCACCCTGTCGGGCTGAGCCCGGGTCCTCGGAGTACAGGCGTGCCAACGTGGCAAACGACGTTCTGCCAGACTGCACACGCTCCGTATAGTCGCGCAGCTCATCCTTCACCTTGTTAATCTCCTCTATAGGCACGCGTGGCTCATTGGTTATTATCTGCACCTCCACGGTGGTCGGGATGATGGGCAGGCTGTCCTGAGGCACGTCATTGAAGTAACGGCGCACATCGGCAGGCGTCACCTTGACGTCTTCCACCAACTTTTTGCGCATACGGGATGATATCTCGCGGTTCTTGAACTCATCATGCAGCTCCGCGCGCATCTGCGTCACGGTCTGTTTGCGATATTCCTCCAGTTTCTCTTGTGAGCCGATCATCTGTATCCAGCTGTTAATCTGCTGGTCCACAGCCTGTGCCACCTCACTCTCCGTCACCTCGATACTGTCTATGACGGCCTGGTTGAGGAACAGTTTCTGCACGGCAATCTGCTCCGGTATGCGGCAATCGGGGTCACCATCCCACTTGACGCCTTCCTGTTCGGCCTGCATTCGGGCCACCTCTATGTCTGAGCGCAGGATGGCTTCATCGCCTACTACCCATACCACCTCATCTATATAGTTGATGCTATCCTTGCCCACCTCTGCCTGAACGGCAAGGGTAAGCAGCAGCGTCATTATGCTTACAAAGAGTCTCTTCATTGCTTTCGGGAGTCAAAAGGGTTATTT
>DEKQ01000172.1 GCA_002353975.1 Prevotellaceae bacterium UBA2718 | reverse complement strand
AGCCAGAGCCGCACAAAGCATTCCATATCATTACGTATCTCCATATTCAAAAAACGATTTTGACCAAAATGACCTTGACCACTTTGACCACTTTCTTTCTATTTTTACTCTCCTATAACCCACCATTAAACTACCCCACCATTAACCTTCCTGAACTTCCCGTCATCCTCCTGAACCACAAGTCCCTGCTTGCGCCAGTTTTTCAGCATCTGACGCACGCTGTTGTGTGACACGTTGGCACCCTTTACGGCGACAGACTGCTGCATGGCCTGCTCAAAAGTGAACTGCTGGTCCAGGCGTGCATAGATGGAGTCATTCTTACCACGCTTCTGTCTCTCACCACTCACATTGCCAGCATAATCGCGAGCCTCAAAAGCATTCTCTATGCGGCTACGGAAGAAGTGGAGCGCATTCTCCAATAGCGAGTCAGCTATCACGTCATATATCTCCAGCATCGAGGGTTTCTGCGTCTTCTGCAATAGTTCTCTCCACAGATCAGGATGTTGCTTCAACTGACTCTCGGCACCGCTCAGTCCGTGCTTCTGTATGAGCAGCTCACACACCTTGCACAGCATCAGGCAGCACACCATTCTCTGGGCTGTCACGCAGATGCGGAAGCGCTGGCGCGCACGCACCTTATCATCGTCCTTCATCGTTTCCAGTCTGATACGCTCCAACCACTCACGCCCCTTCTCCTCCAGCTTCGGGAGTTCCACAGCGCCCTGCATCAGCGGCAGTAGATGAGCCACCTGCTGTATGCGTTCCCTCTGTCGCTCGGTCAGCACGCAGGGCTTATCCTCCAACGGCGAGAAAGTGTTGTCGGGCGTACGGGCAACTGCAATACGGCTCTGAAATCCGTCCGTATAGTTGCTGACCACACGATACAGAGCATCCGGAGTGCCGCACATACACACATTCCACAACAATTTCTCTATATGCACGTTCACCGCATCTGCCGAGCGAGCTTCGCGCTCGTACTTGGTGCCGTCATAACTCTGCCTCAGCATCACAGAGAAGTCGCTCATTGCCGACTTCCATTTCTGTGCCACCGTATCGGCCTCAGGCGTAAACGAGAAGGCGTGCTTGCCCTCCGTATTAGCCAGTCGCTCAGCAAGGTTTGCCACCGTATTGTTCAGCGTCAGACAGCGCACAGGCAGCTTAGGCTCCTCCGGCTGCTCCTTCTTGTTCTTTGCGGCACGTTTCTTGGCGCGCCACTCGTCCTCCTGCATCTGATACATCTTGTCCAGGGCAATTATCTCGCTCATCCAGGCCTCCACCACGGGATCGATACCGCCCTTGCCGCTGGCAAAATCGCCTGCTATATACGAGATAAGGTTCAGACCCCTCTTCTGGCCGTGCACATCGAGCGTCACACCCGTTGCCAGCGTGCCTATACACGGACAGACGGCGGTCACCACAGGCATCGACAACTGGGGGCCGACAGCATCGATGGAGTCACGTATGCCCTGCGGCAACTTGCGAGATGACAGCTGGGAGTTGTAATACGAAAACCTATCCTCCGCGTCATCCTCTGCCTTACAGGTTTCTGAATCTGCCATAGCGTCGGTTCCCTCAACAGCCAACGCATTCAGCACATTCCTCAGACGTATAGGAAAGCCGTTGAGCTCCGAACTCAAAGCGCTCTTTATCTTCGCCCGCTTCTCTTCTATCGGGAATCCGTCATAGCAGGGAATCACCTGGTCAAGCCACTCAAAACTGCGACCGCAGATGTGGCGGAGGTCACACGCCAACTGATAGGTCAGCGTATCGCGGTCACCCTGCGTGGGCTCAAACCCGCGGTTGTTCACCTCCCAATACTTCGCGATGATGTCCTTGAACGGAATGCCGTGATAATCCGTCGGATACTGCTTGTCCTCATCCATCACCTCTCTTCTCTCATCCATCTTCCCTCTTCCCTCATCCATACTCTCCCTCTCCTTCAGGGGAGGGCCGGGGTGGGGCTTCTCCGCCGCCTCTTCCCACGGCCTGTAGTGCTTATTTGCCTTCTTCGCTCCTGCGGGAACATCCTCTTCGCCCCTGCGCTGACGCTCACGCAACCGCTCATATTCAGCCTCGCACTCCTCTGCCGACATTGGCTCCGTAAACAGACAATCGTCCAAATAAGGCAGATCATCATCGCTACCGCTGGTCGAGAATACCACCCGCTGCAAGTCCTTAGCGCCGGTGTCCATTTCCACTTTCAGAACTGTTGCCACACGCACCTGATTCTCCAGAATAGTAGTACCCCTGCGGCGCTCACACACCAAGTGCCAACCGCCGCTGGCGCTGCGTTCCAGCATCCTCAGACCTATCTCGTCCTTCTTCTCCAGAATGAGACTCTTGATGCGCTCCGAATGCTCGCTGTCATAGCAATCCACATCGTGAAAGAAATAACTGCCCACACTCTTACAACCCGCCACATGACCATCCACATAGCCCATGTTATAAGCCAGTTGCAACAGCTTACCCTTAGCCTTCCCGTCACCCTCACGCGCCTTGCTCAGATTGCCAAGATTCTGCTCTGAATTACGCAGCGCCATCAGTTCCTCGCGGTTCCCCACAGGGAGGGCAAACTTACGCTTGCCCTCATAATAAATCCTATATATCATAACAATCAATTACGCATTATGAATTAAACAAATCACCTTCTGCGCTATCGCACTTGCCTGATGCACCAGCTTCCGGGGCAGTTCATCCAGCTCATCCCCGTCCAGCGAGAAATTGAAATACCAGCGACCGTCGTGACCCTTCGTCAGCGAACAGTTATCATCACGAAACAGCGCCTTGTTCCTCACGCGCTTAGGCTTCTCCACCAGATACAGGTTTCCGTCGCGCATGAACTGCACTTTGAACAAACCCACAAAGGACTCTATCTCTGCTGTCACATCCTCGCAACACATGAAATCCACTGCGTGCAAACCTGTTTCCAACATGCCGACAGTCAGCAGACCGTCAAGCGTTACCTCTCTCTTCGTTGTTTTCTTTCTTGTTGTCATTTCTTTTGAGTTGATTTTTGCGAGAGAAGCATTCGGAAATCCGATGGCCATCTTTAATCACGTGAAGACCCCTCCGCTTCAACTCAAGATTATTTGTCGTTTAGATGTTCTGTATGTCGTTTGCAATCACATCCTGGAAAAACGACCCATTTGACTCGTGCGTCTGAAAGCGCAGCGAAGCAATCACGGTCTTTCCCACAGTAAACTTACACTGAGCCAGGTTGCCGAACATCGCGCAGATGTACTCATCCTCATAATCGCCGCCAAGTTCCTTGAGCCTGATCATACACTTAGCAATCTGCCCGTTCTCCTGTTTCTTACTCGGCACCTGAACCACCGGCCCCTGCGCCACTACCTTCAAAATCTTTGTCTGCATATTTTTCCTTTGCCAACGCCGTTAGTGGTCGATTGACGAGTGCAAAGGTATATAAGCTGATAATCTGTACAAATCTGAGCGAACAATCTCAGATTATTTTTAGGCAAAAGGCATAACGCACTGAAAAACAGCACAAAACGAAAAGTACCCGATTCTCAAAAAATTGAGAACCGAGCACTCTAATAATTCGCTCAGATTATGTAAGATTACTTTTCTGGCTCAAACTGTATGTCAACCTTCTGTAATCTATCCTTAAAAACGTGGTTTATCCGACTTAGGCACATAAGCGTCCAGAAGCGGCAACACCTCTCTGAACCCAGATGACATATTTTCCCTGCTGGGACGTCCTTTGTTGATATTATCCGAACCCTCCTTGTCGCCGAAGAAGTCTAAGTTCAACATCGGAGCACTCTTCTGTTTCAATAGATGCCGGTCATCATAGTAGCCAATCATATTCTGCCACGTAACTCTCAGGCGTTCACCCCTTCCACTCTCCAGCAAATTCCACAGCTTTTCCGACAAATCCGCTTCATTGCCCGATAGCAGAGTCTCGCCCAGCCCTAATATCGTTCGCAGCATCTGCTGCACACCGTCGGCTATTTCATCAGACTTCCAGTCACCTTTATCCACAAAAGCCAACAACTGATTGTATATGCTCTGACGATTAGGTGTCAGCGTATGTTTTATATCAGGCTGTCTGTTCCCGTGATACACTGATTCCAATTTCTCTATCAGTAGCAATACGCTATAAAGGTCATACAATTCTTGACGTGATAATCCCAAGTAATTTACGCGAAACCCCATAGCTTGCAAATTCTTGGGATTTCTCAAATCACTCCATTTGAGACCTTTCATCCAACCGCAGAGTCTATCATATTCTGAAGCAATCTTGTTCTTATCTGCCTCCGCAAAATCCTTGCCGTCAAGAAAAGTCTCGCAATACTTTTTGTATAAGTGACCGCTTGAGTTTTCATTTTCCCTTAATGTCTCAAGATGATTAACAAACACTTTTTCAGGCCAGTGCTCAACTGAGCGATGCATATCACCAACAGCATCACGTACCTGTTTGCAATATACCTCCATCTCTTTTGTGTCATCAGCACTCATGCCCAACTGTTGTCTGTTATCAAGGAATTGCTCCAGTTTCCTTAATATCAAGCTGCGCCACAAATTATCATCATAGCAGATGGATATTTTTGCTAAAGGGACATATCGTTTGGCAAGTAGCATCATTTCAGGAAGGTTGTCCATGTTTACTTCCATTTCTGACAAAGTACTCGCAATTAGCTGTAGAGCATTTTCATCCTTTGTGTACGGCATTCTAAAGCTATCGCCAAGCGGACTATCAGGCAAGACTCGCTCACGAGGTGTCGTCACCTTTTGATTCTCCGATGCACCAGGAATTGTGATGAAAAAAGTCACATTATCGTCTTTGCGAACGATTGTACCCCTTCCACGATTCTGTTCGTTAAGCAGAGGGTGCAGCAAGTCACATTGTTCATCAGCAATGTAACCGATGCGTTCATAGTCTATATATACAGCAATAGCCTTATTGGGAGAACCAGGATTATCTGGTTCAAACACCAACAAAACCGGCTGCCCTATCTTAAGTGAAGCGACAAACTCTTTTGCGGCAACATCCTTCTCTTCGTAGCTTAGGTGCTCGCCCATCTGATATCTGATACCTGTTACGGTAAACTCTGTCATTTTGCTCTTTTTACTATTATTATCGAACTCTTTCTTTCTTCAAACTATCGTATTTGCCCCTGGCTTCTTCGAAACTAATCCAATCCGCATTGTGAAGATGCTGTCCGACAGGGGGCTGTCACTGTGCCACTTCTCCCCTGCATTTTGCGGCAGATGATCATCTTGTGGACAACCCTGCAATCTCCTCAGCCATCGCGTTCAGGGCCATACAGTCAGCGCGACTGATGTGGCGCTTGCCCGCATCATACTGCCAGGGGCTCAATATCAGCAAGCGGCCCTCTGCACAGGCGTCAAAGAGATTGTCGCTGGGCTTGTAGTACTCACGAAAACCATTGTCGGCAAGCAGGATGAAAGGACGCTGCTCGTCAAGCAACACCTGCATCACCTGCTTCTCCTGCGGCGAGATGAACGGCGACACCATCACCACGCCCTTGCGCGCCTTCAGCACACGGCTGTTCATGTAGTCACGCAAGTCCTTACGCTCGCCACGTTCCGCAGCCTTGACCCACACACTCCGCACATGCACCACATCATAACACTCCTCATGCAGCAGCGCCACATTGCCCACACCGTCATAACTGCGGCCAGCTATCTCGATGCCCTTCTGCACCCTGAAGAAGCCCGGCATCAGGCGCTTCGTAGCCAAACGCTGAGGGTTCATCTGCACATAGCGTATCATTGCTCTCAGCTGCCCGCGCCGCGACAACGGGCGGACAAACGGCATCTCCGTAAAAACAGGCGGCAGCAGCCTATAAGCCTCAACACCCAGCATCTGGCAAAGGGGATTCTCGCGGCTACCAGCCGTCGCAATAGACGAAAGCCCCAACCCAAAGCCCAGCGTCAGCCCCCCTGCTGGCTCTCCCGGCCTCAGCGCCCCTGCTGGCTCTCCCAGCGTCAGCGCCCCTGCTGGCTCTCCCGGCCTGCTGGTTTCGTTCTTTGTGCCGCCTGTAAGGGCGGCCATGTAGCTATAAGCCCGCCCCACCTTCTTTGCGGCCTGCCAAAAGCCCTGCACCACTTGCCGGATGCTCTTCTTCATAGGGCGACGGACATACCACACAGTGTGCAGATGGTCAGGCATAAGGCAATACTGCAAGATCTGTATTTCGGGGTGATACACGGGCACTGACCTCTGGCAGTCCAGCAACAGGCGCCCCAACTCCGTGCGTTCCACCCGTGCTTGCGTAGGGTCACCGTCAGGAATGACAAGCCTCCCCAACAATGGCTCGTGCGACGGGACCGTCAGCGTGATATGATACACGCCAACACCCCTCCATGCTGTGCCAGACTCCTGCCAATGCCATCGTTCCTGTTCCATCGCCTGCCATACATTTATTGCTCACAAAAGTATATATTTTATTTCATTCCACCAAATATTATTCCGCAAAAAAAAGCCAATAACATAGAAGCTGACTCCAATCATTATTATTCAAGTTAAGTTCTTCCCTCTATTGTTCATTAGTACTGCTCACGATTGTTTCTCAACCTTTTCCATCCATTTCTTCACCTGCTCGATGCACCACGGGAGTTGGTCACGAACTTGCTGAACCCAGAATCGGATTACATCCCAGCCTTCTCGCATAAGTGCTTGATTGCGCAGCTGATCATTATAAGACAGTTCGCCTGTCCATGTCTGGTGATACATAGCTCCGTCTACTTCTATATCAAGTTTCTTTCCCTTGTGGAAAAGTGCAAGGTCAAGATAGTACTTATCCACATGATATTGAGCCGTCACAGGAATGCCTGCATCAGAAAGTGCTTTTTGCAACAGATGCTCCCACTCTGATGATTCGACAGGGGCATCTTCCCCACAACTATACTCTGCAAAGTGCTCTAAATAACTGACTCCACATTTCTTGCAATACTCCTTGTCACCTACCGTAACCAACAAGGCCCGTGCTCTTGTAATGGCAACATTAAACAGGTTACCTGTCGACTTCAAGAACATAAGACTCTGTGACTTCGTTCCTTCTGATACGACTGGAGAGAATATGATTACATCTCGTTCGTCACCTTGGAACTTATGCACGGTATCGATGAGTATCTTGTTATGTAGTTCGAGATGATTACGCAGTTCCGCATCGCGCTCCAATGCCTTAGTAATCATCTCCGCTTGCAAATGGAAGGGAGTGGTGACTCCAATACTACCGTCATAATCCAGTTCCATTGCTAATCGCCTAAGGATGCGGATTACACCTTCTGCTTCCTTAAGATTGTAAGCACCACCGTTTTCTGGACGTATCGCCTTCCCCTTCACATTCATCCACTGCATACCAAGAATAGGTTCCCCATTATTGGGTGACTGTAAACGACTATAATCTGTTGCTATGCGAAGCGTGTTATCATAGAATTCCTGATTTGAGAATTGAATAATATCAAGGAAACTGCGGTGATGGTCGCGCAACTGTATGATGTTTTCTGATTCCGTCATGCTTTCTGCAAGATCATAAATGGAACTGCCACGATATGACCATCTTGGCTCAATCTCATTGCTCAGTATCTGTGACAAATCCGTTTGCTTACTTA
>DEKQ01000131.1 GCA_002353975.1 Prevotellaceae bacterium UBA2718 | reverse complement strand
TATCAGGGCGACGGACAGAAGGCTATCTTCTATTATATAGCCGATGAGCGCGTGGATTTCCGTCAGTTGATCAAGGATTTGGCTGCCGCATTCCATGTACGCATTGAGATGAAACAGATTGGTGCAAGACAGGAGGCGGGGCGTATCGGTGGAACTGGCCCTTGCGGACGCGAACTCTGCTGTGCCACGTGGATGAAAAACTTTGTGTCGGTATCGACGAGTGCTGCCCGTTTCCAGGACATCTCACTTAATCCACAGAAACTGGCCGGTATGTGTGCCAAGCTGAAATGCTGCTTGAACTATGAGGTGGATGTGTATATCGAGGCAGGACGGCGGTTGCCCAATCGCGACGTGGTATTGCAGACGCTGGATGCTGACTATTATCTGTTCAAGAGCGACATTCTGGCCGGACTTGTAACCTATAGTACGGATAAGCGTATGGCTGCAAATCTGGAGACCATCACAGGTGAGCGTGCCAAGGAAATCATTGAGATGAACAAGCGCGGTGAGAAGCCTGAGACTTTGCAACCCGGCGACAAGCCCAAAGAGGCTAAGGGACCTGTTGACTTGTTGGCAGGCGACAGCATCACCCGATTTGATAAGGCCAAGAAGAAAAAGAAGAAGAAAGCGCAAGGAGGCCCGATGCCAAAGGATGCGGCTCAGGAAAGACCACAGAGCCAAGAGCCTTCGCAACGTCAAGAGCGGCCTCAGAATCAAGAGCGTTCTCAAGGTAGCGACAGACCTCAGAACCAGCAGAATCAGCAGAGGCGGAATCAGAATGATGACCAGCCGCGTCAGCCGAATGCTCCACAGGGGCAGGGAGGCGAAGGACATCAGAAGAAAAAGAAGAAACGACCCAAAAATGAGGAACCCAAAGAGTAAAATCATACAGCTTTGTCTTTTTGTTCTTACGGTTGCACTGTCAATGAGCAGTTGCAGCCGTAAGACAATTTACAGCCATTATGAGCATACACCTATAGATGGTTGGGGCTGGGGACAGAGTGACACCCTCTATTTTTCTGTAGCACCAGTGAGAGAAGGCGGTGTGTTTGCCGAGCAGATAGGCATCCGCATGAACACAGCCTATCCCTTCATGGGGTTGTCGCTGGTTGTCCGTCAGAAGACGAAACTGTCGGGAGTAAGCCGAAAGGATACGGTGACGGTCAAGGTGACCGATGAAGACGGAAACTATTTGGGCAGGGGCTTCAGTCTTTATGAACACTTGCAGCCTTTGCCAGATATTAAGTTGGAAGATGATGATTCGCTGAGTATCAGCGTATGGCACTTCATGAGACGTGAGAATCTGCGTGGTATTTCAGATGTGGGTATCACGCTGACGCGGAGATAAAGACATTCGCTTTGTTTACTGCCGATTCATATTTCTGCCTGCATCGATGCGCAGAAATATGAACAGAAGAAACGTAAATCCCCAGAGAGACGATCCACCATAGGAGAAGAACGGCAGAGGAATGCCGATGACAGGTGTCAGACCAAGCACCATGCCTACGTTGATGAACAGGTGGAAAAGGAAAATGGATAGAACGCAATAGCCATAGACTCGTCCAAAAGTACTGATTTGGCGTTCTGCCAAATGGATGAGTCGTAGGATGAGTGCAAGAAACAAAAGCAAAACACCAGCTGCGCCGATGAAGCCTTCTTCTTCGCCTACCGTGCAGAAAATAAAGTCGGTGTCTTGTTCTGGCACATATTTCAGTTTTGTCTGGGTGCCGTTTAGGAATCCTTTGCCTTCCAGACCACCCGAACCAATGGCTATCTCGCTCTGATGCACATTGTAGCCAGCGCCTTTCAAGTCTTCTTCCAGTCCGAGGAGCACGTTGATACGTGTGCGCTGGTGTGCTTCAAGGATGTTGTTCAGGGCATAGTCGGCCATGTTGAAGAAAACGACCGACCCCAGTGTGAATGCCGCAATCCAGAAATAGTTCATGATACGTGAATCCAAGGCTTGCCACGAAAGGTAGCCGATGAGCAGGACAGAGAGTGAAATCTGCACCCAGAATATGTCGAACGGCATCACGTAGATGGAGAATGCCAGACTGGCGATGGTGACACCAAGGCAGACTCCCAGAATGCGGAGCGCTTGTTTTCGTTGCTCACAGTAAATCCATACCATGAAGCCACTGAACACTTGAATGAGTAATAGTACGATGAATTTTCCCACAGAGATCGGGGTATAGAGCAACATGGTGTCGGCATAGCGGATGCCCACCACAAAGTAGATGACAAAGGCAACGCCTGTGAAAAGAATGCTTCCGGTCATACCCTCGCGATAGAGCATGAGGAAGAAACTGAAATATACCAGTGCGGAACCCGTCTCACGTTGCATGACAATGAACAGCATTGGCGTGAAGATGATGGCCAGTGTGATGGCGAAATCTTTCCATCGGTGTATGTCGTAGCCGTATTTGCTCATGAATTTTGCCAGTGCCAAGGCTGTTGCAAACTTTGCAAACTCAGCAGGTTGTAGTCGTAGTGGTCCCAGGACAAGCCACGATCGGGAACCTTTGATGCTGTGTGGATTAAATATCGTGGCAAAGAGCAGCAAGAGTAGCAATGCGAACAAAACGTAGGCAAAGGTATCATAGAAACGATCGTCGAGCAGTAATAGCGTCAGTCCCAGAAGAAACGAGGTGCCAATCCAGACGATCTGCATGCCCGATCTGGCACTGAGCGACAGCAAATCGGTTTCGCCATACGTATAGCTGGCACCGCACACGCTGATCCATCCAAATGTCAGTAGGGCTACGTAGATGAGAATCGTCCACCAATCAAGGGAGCGCAGCACTCCTTTTTCTTTTCCTTTTGCTATGTTGTTGCCGTAGCTTTGCATCAGTTCTTTGTTTTTGTTCTTCTTGTTATGTCATCTGTTTTCCGAACCATAGTTGATTCGCTTCTCCTGAATGGTCGTCGCTTTTGCCTCAGAAGCATCCGACAGTTTGCCGTGCAGATACTGTTCCATGAGCAACCCACCGATTGGCACGCCGTAGGTAGCACCCCATCCGCCGTTCTCCACATAGACGGCGATGGCTATCTTAGGATTGTCCATTGGCGCAAAGCCCATGAATACCGAGTGGTCGTGTCCGCGGTTCTGTGCAGTACCTGTTTTGCCACAGGCTTCGAAGTCGTAATGCGCCAGTTCGTGACATGTGCCTCCCAGTGCCGACGCGCGCATGCCTTTCACCACATAGTCGTATGATCCACGTGTGGCCTTGGTGTAATGCTTGTTGGTGTAGGTGGTGTCGAGCGGCTCGCCTTGCACTTTCTTTACCACATGCGGTGTGATGTAGTAGCCACGGTTGGCAATGGTGGCGCCAAGGTTGGCAATCTGCAAGGGAGTAAGGTTGACCTCACCTTGTCCGATACTGATAGAAATGATGGTCAGTCCGTTCCACGAGCCTTTATAAGCCTTGTCGTAGAACTGTGCATTTGGTATCAGACCGCGCTTCTCGCCAGGCAGGTCGATGCCGAGTCGATAGCCGAAGCCCATAGAGACCATATAGTCGCGCCAGGTGTTCATGGCTTTTTGTACGGAACCGTACTTCTTGTTGCCAATCATATAATAGAGACCCCAGCAGAAGAATCCGTTGCAGGAGGTGCTGAGTGCTGGCACCAACGGCAGAGGAGCGGCATGTCCGTGACAACCCACTCGCAGGCCTTTGTACACGAATCCGTGGTAGCAGGGATACGGAGTAGAGGGAGTAATGATGCCTTCGGAAAGGAATGTGAGTCCTTGCGAAGTCTTGAATGTTGAGCCGGGAGGGTACTGTCCCATGATGCTTCGGTTGAGCAGGGGCTTCCATGAGTTGCGGCTCAGTTCGCGATGACTCTTTGCGCGTTTGCGTCCCACCATCATCCTTGGGTCGTAGGTAGGCGACGAAACCATGCAAAGCACCTCGCCTGTCTTGGGCTCAATCGCCACGATGCTGCCGATTTTGCCTTCCATCAGCCGTTCGCCAAGTGCCTGTAGTTTGTAGTCGATGCTCAGCGTGAGGTTCTTTCCTGGTACAGGTCGACGGTCGAGTGCGCCATTCTGATAGCTGCCTTTAATACGTCCATGTGCATCGCGCAACAGAATCTGTACGCCTTTCTCGCCGCGCAGTTGTTTCTCGTAGCTTCGTTCCACGCCCAGCTTTCCAATGTAGTCGCCCGGCTGGTAATAGTCGTCGTTCTCAATGTCGGAGGGTGATACCTCAGCAATGTCGCCAAGCACGTGTGCTGCGTATGGATACTGATACTGTCGGATGCTTCGACGCTGAATGTAGAAGCCCGGGAAGCGATACATCTTTTCCTGAAAGACACTGAAGTCTTTGTCTGACAGCTGGCTCATGAACATCTGTTGAGTGAAGCGTGAGTAGCCGGGATTCTTCGAACGGTCTTTGATGTTGGCCATGCGCTGGTCGAAGTCCTCCTGTGTGATGCCCAGTGTCTGGCAGAACTCCAGCGTGTCTAGATGATCCTTTGCTTCGTTCATCACCACCATGATGTCGTAGGCAGGCTGGTTGTAGACCATCAGCTTGCCGTTGCGGTCGTAGATGCCCCCTCGGGCCGGATACTCTATCTTCTTGAGAAAGGCATTGGAGTCGGCGCTTTTCTTATAGTCATCGCTGGTAATCTGGAGCATGAAGAGGCGGATGATGTAGACCACCACTATGAAGATGGCCACACCGGCTATCACAAAGCGTCTATTGTCCAGGCTATAGTCCCTCATCGCTGACCCGTTATTTCGACTTCACTACCTCCAATGTATAAATAAATACCAGCGTAATCAAGGTGCTTCCCACGACACACAGTAACCAATGCCACCACTCAAAGAAAGAGAAGAACTCGAGTGTGAAGAAGACGATGCAGTAAAGGAGCACGAGCGGTACTACATAATAGGAATACTTGACGGGAGTAAGGTTTGTCATCGACGGCTTCAGGTCGTCCACCGAGTCGCGAGGCACGAAGAGCTCGTAATAATAGGGCTGCAGGGCTGCTATCATCGTCAACGAGGCCGTAGCCACTCCCAGCGTATTGCTAAAGATGTCGACACACAATCCCATAAAGAATCCCCACAGGAGGATTGCCCACTTAGGATAGTTGCGCTCGAACTGCAGCACGAAATAGACATAGAGCAAAGGAGTAGCCACCCCCAAAAGGTGAATACGCCCCAAAACAATAACCTGAGCCAAGACAAAGACGAGGAACCAGACTGCCCGTTTCAACAATTCTACTGTCATATTCTACTCCGTTATTTCATTACTCACTGACATTGAGCTTAAGAGAGTCCCTTGCTGCCTGCATCACGCGCATGCGCTCCGTTATCGACTTGTCACTGATGACCACCACGTCGCGCAAGCGACCGAAGTCGGTAGACAGACGCACC
This sequence comes from Prevotellaceae bacterium UBA2718, assembly GCA_002353975.1. Taxonomy (GTDB): domain Bacteria; phylum Bacteroidota; class Bacteroidia; order Bacteroidales; family Bacteroidaceae; genus Prevotella. The sequence continues at coordinate 371 of DEKQ01000131.1, read as the reverse complement.
TGCAGGCGATAGGACAATCCGTCGCGCGAATTATACACCTGCCTGATCTGTCCCACCAGCACGCCAGCGGGGAAAATACTGCTGAAGCCGTTGGTCTCTACCCATTCTCCGCGTTTGAAGCGGGCGTGGCGGGGGATATCCTCCACATAGGCGATACCGGCATCCTTGCCGTCCCAACGCAATACGCCGAAATAGCCTCGGTTGCGGATAGCGCAGCTGATGCGCGAGGCTTCTACGTTCAAGGCTGAGATGACTACACTATAGTGGTCGGCGGTCAGGAATACCACTCCCACCACGCCTTGACCACAGGCCACACCCATACCTGCCTCCACGCCGTCCTTCGCTCCCTTGTCGATGGTCAGCAGGTTGTT
>DEKQ01000043.1 GCA_002353975.1 Prevotellaceae bacterium UBA2718 | reverse complement strand
ATTTGGGCCGACTGGGAGAAATTCGCCTCCTACGCCTTCAACAAGTCTCATGCCGCCTGCTATTCGTGGGTGGCATATCAGACGGCATACCTGAAGGCGCACTACCCTGCCGAGTTCATGGCAGCTCTGCTCACGCGCCGACGCAGCGACATCAAGGAGATAACGAAGCTGATGGACGAGTGCAAATCACTGGGACTGCAGGTGTATGGCCCCGACGTGAACGAGTCGTACGCCAACTTCGGTGTGAACGCAAAGGGCGAAATACGCTTCGGGCTGGTTGCGGTCAAGGGCATGAGCGAGGCCGCCACCAAAGCTATCATCGAGGAGAGGGAGAAGAATGGTCCCTACAAAGACATCTACGACCTCATGGAGCGCGTCCCCTACAGCGCCATGAACAAGAAGGCACTGGAGTGTATGGCGCTTGCCGGTGCGCTCGATAGTTTCGGGATTAAGCGCGAGCAGTATGTGGAGCCCGTGGGCAACGACACCTTCATCGGGTACCTCATACGCTATGCACAGCATTACCAGCAAGCCAAGCAAGAATCCGCCAACAGTCTCTTCGGCGACTTTGACTCTGTAGAGATTACCAAACCCAAGCCCCCGAAGGCTATGGAATGGAGCGCCATAGAGCGCCTGAACAAAGAAAGGGAACTCGTGGGCATATACCTCTCAGCACACCCGTTGGACGAATACGGCGCCATACTGTCGTGCATTTGTAACACGCGATGCTCCGAAATAGGCGACAACACCCTGTTTGAGGAACTGTCACACCGCGACATACTCACCGTAGGAGGTATCGTGACGAATGTCAGACCCATGATGACAAAGAAAGGTGACCCGATGGGACGCATCACCATAGAGGACTTTGAGGGGCAGGGAGACTTTGTGCTCTTCAAGGAGAACTGGGTGAAGTATCAGGCAATGCTCTCGGTGGGCAACTCTGTGTTCCTAAAGATGAAATCACAGGAGCGCCCGTACCAGCCTGGGGTATATTCCATCAATGTGATTTCTGTTGACTTCCTTTCCAAGATAGAGGAGAATGCCGAGAATTCCATCATCATCCACATAGACATGGACAAGATGAAGCGCAACAATGATGTGGACGCGTCAGACTCCGACGATGTTGCCAATGCGCAGGACTGGGACGACAACCCGGATGAGAACGCAGCGGGAGAGAATAAAATTGAAGACGATACGAGTATCCTGACAGACCTTGCAACTCTGCTGAAGGCAAACCCCGGCAAGCTGAAACTGTCGATGGTGATACGCGATTCCACACGCTCAAAGCAGCCGTTGTACCTGCGGTCACGTCTGCCCGGCGTGAAGATGAACCGTCAGATTCTTGACTTCATCACCTCACACCAGTCGCTCCACGTATCAATGCCGGTATAAAGCAAAGCCTGCGAAAGTCGGGAAAAGTAATTGGGAATTGAAAATGCCTTTGCTATTTTCAATTCCCAATTTTCATTCTTAGCAGCCCTTAATGGCCTTGCTTATCTCGGAATAGATGGCGTCTATGTCACCTACGCCCTGTATCTTGGCATACTTGCCCTGCTTAATGTAAAAGTCTTTCAGCGGCAGGGTCTGCGAATAGTACGTGTCGAGACGCTTCTTCGCGGTCTCCTCATTGTCGTCAGCACGGCCAGAAGTCTTGCCACGTGCGATGATACGCTTTATCAGTTCGGCATCATCCACCTCAAGACCTATCACGGTGCTTACATTCTCGCCACGCTCCTCCAGCATACGGTCCAAGGCCTCAGCCTGCGCAATGGTGCGTGGGAAGCCGTCGAAGATGACTCCGGGGATGTCCTTGCCCTTGCTGTCCAGCGTCTTGGCAAGCATATCGATGATGAGCGCATCGGGCACCAACTTACCCTCATTGATGAACTTTGATGCCGTCTGGCCCAACTCACTACCGGCCTTAATCTCGGCACGAAGCACATCACCGGTAGAAATATGTGCTACTCCAAACTCTGCGATAATTTTATCGCTCTGTGTGCCCTTGCCTGAACCGGGGGCACCAAATATAACAATGTTCTTCATTTTTCTATTGTTTATGAAATCTGAATTTCCTGAATTACAATTATGTATTATGCTTTATCGGATTGTGCATTATGAATTATTAATTATGCATTGTGCATTGTGAATTGTGCATTCTTAATTATAAATTTCATAGATGTCCCTGTAGGAGCGTCCCAAATCGTCATAATCGAAGCCATAGCCCACGACGAACGCATCGTCCATCTCCATGCCCGCATACTTCACATTGAGCCCGGGGACGGTAATCTTATCAGGCTTGATGGCCAGGACACATATCTCCACGCTTGCGGGGTTGCGCCGTTCCAGCTTCTCCTTGAGATACTGCATGGTGAGCCCGCTGTCCACCATATCCTCTATTATGACCACGTGACGCCCCTCTATCTGCTCCATCACGGGCAGTTGCTCGGTGATGCTACCCGTAGAGTTGTCACCCTGGTAGCTTGAGAGCTTCGTAAAGGCTATCTCATAATCAAACCGCAGTTGCCGCAGCAGGTCAGCAGCAAACACAAACGCGCCGTTGAGGACAATGACAAACACGGGATTCCTGTCGCTGTAATCGCGTGTCAGCATCTCTGCCACCCGCCCCACGGCCTGCAATATGCGCTCCTCGGGGATAGACAGCCGGAAAGTTTTGCCCTTCAGTTTTATAGTCTTCTCATCCATTTTGCTTGACATGGAAACACAAAATTGGTGCAAAGGTACGATTAAGTTATGAGATATGCAAGAAAACACCTGCATTTTTTGTTGCATATTACCATGAATATTTATGCATTCACTCCCTATAGAAAAAGCTCTAAAAAATCGCTAAAAAAACTTTCCTGAGGGCGAAAAGCAACTTCGCTCATGCTGCGAAGTAACTTTCACAGCCTAATAGTAGGTCTTTTACCTTGTAAAAGTAGGTCTTTCACTACGTAAAAGTTACTCCATTACAACGCAAAAATTAAACCATTATACGGTCAGACTATTCCATATTCCCACTACAAAAGGGGTAGATTTTAACACTGCAAATGTCAACAGTCACATTTACAGCCGTTTATCGTAAACCTTCATTTTAACATTTATACGCGATGACGAGTCATTGTCGTTGAAAATACGCCGCTACAGAGCACGAATAAATATGCAAACGCTGCATATTCTGAGGTTATTTGTCTTCGTAATGGCCGTAGGAAACAACAAGGTTTATTTGTCATCATAATGACCGTAGGCTGAAAGGACATCAACATGAACCTCTGTTTCAAAGATGCGATAGACAAGTCTGTGCTTCTTTGATATTTCACGGCTCCAGCGATTTTCAGGTTTTCCTTTCAGAGGTTCAGGATGTCCTAAGCCCGTCATAGGGTGTTCAAAAAGTTCGCCAATGAACCTCATGGCCTTTGCATAGACTTTAGGCTCATGGCGCAACAACTTTTCCAGGTCTGCCTGGGCTTCTTCCTTGATTATAACTTTATACCGTGTCATAGGCTACGAATATACCTATCTATATCTTCTACGCTTTCGAAAATCTTGCCAGGCTGTTTCTCTGCACGATCTAACTTTGCAAAAAACTCATCTTTAGTCATCAAGGTGGAGTCCTTTTTCTCCTTCACCAGTTTCTTGGCATAACGGGTCAGGCGCTTCATCAGCGGCTCGCTGTCGGCTATAGCCCCTATGCTCTGCCAAAGCTCGGTGTTCATTGCGTTCAACTGTACTGCTGTCATAATTCTTGTGTTATATTGTTTCTGCTGCAAAATTAAGCATATTTCTTGAAATAGCAAAAGCAAAAGTGCATAAATTATGACTTGCAGTAGTTTACGAAGGCTCTGTTGCACAGTCTTGTGCCGCCCGGGGTTGGGTAATTGCCGGTGAAATACCAGTCGCCGGGGTGTCCTGGGCAGGCGATGTGCAGGCCCTCGATGCTCTGGAACACTAATTCTATGGGTGTTGTGACACCTTCGGGACGCAGCATCTCCACCATCTTCTCGTTCAGTTGCTGAACGGTGAAGGGGTCATAGAGCCGCTTCACAGGCAGCTGCTGCTCCGAAGCAGGTTTCTCCAGCTCCTGCTCACACTGGCGGCAGACGTCTTCTATCAGGCTGTCCATGCCGTTTTCCTTCAGCAATTCGATGCAGGCACGGAAGGCAATGAACTCCTCAAGGCGCGCCATGTCTATGCCATAGAAGTCGGGATAGCGTATCTGCGGGGCGCTGCTGACGAGAACAATCTTCTTGGGGTGCAGGCGGTCGAGTATCTTGATGATGCTCTCCTTGAGTGTGGTGCCGCGCACAATGGAGTCATCGATGACCACAAGATTGTCCTCTCCGGGGCGCACCACGCCGTATGTGATGTCATATACATGCGCCGCAAGGTCATTGCGCTGCTTGCCTTCGGTGATGAACGTGCGCAGCTTGATGTCCTTCCAAGCTATCTTCTCAAACCTCAC
>DEKQ01000148.1:1214-3810 GCA_002353975.1 Prevotellaceae bacterium UBA2718 | reverse complement strand
GAGTAAGAAGGCACGGACGGAAAAGTGATTTAATCGCGGGGTAATGTGTTAACTAAGTATAAAAGGTTTGTGCATGTCGCAAATTATGTTTACCTTTGTGACTAAATTTTGAAAGTGGCTTGCGGTCATTATATATCAAGCGGTGAACCATTAGGTTGCTAACGATAAATCAATACAATACAAAAACTTAATTATGAGTAACACGAAAGAAAAACTCTTCGAGGAGTTTAAGGCTCCGACCCGTCAGGAATGGCTCGACAAGATTGAGGTTGACCTGAAGGGAGCCGACTTCCAGAAGCGCTTGGTGTGGAAGACGCCAGAGGGTTTCAGCGTACAGCCTTTCTACATTCGCGAGGATGTGGAGAAGCTTTCTACACCTAATGCCTTGCCGGGTGAGTACCCGTTTGTGAGAGGCAACAAGAAAGATGATAATACCTGGTATATACGTCAGGAGATAAAGGCTGATGATGCCGCAGAGGCTAACAAGAAGGCTCTTGACGTGCTGAACAAGGGTATTGACTCGCTGTCGTTCAAGATACCGGGAAAGGCTGTTTCCAAGGAATTTGTAGAGCAGCTGCTTGACGGTATATATTGCGACATTGTGGAGGTGAACTTCAGCACCTGCAAGAGGCATTCGCTTGAGCTGGCGGAGATATTGGTAGAGTACTTTGAGAAGAAGGGCTACGACAAGTCGAAGGTGGTGGGTTCCATTGACTGGGACCCGATGGAGAAGATGGTGATGGACGGCAAGAACGTGGAGCCGTTGCTGGCCTTCGCTCCCGCCTTGGTTAATACGCTCAAGGACTATCCTCACTTCCGCTGTATTGCCGTGAACGCTCTCTCGCTGAGCAATTCGGGCACCTACTGCATGCAGGAACTGGGTTATGCTCTGGCATGGGGCAACGAGTACATGCAGCAGCTGACGGACGCCGGCATAGATGCTGACCTGGCGGCAAGCAAGATTAAGTTTAATATGGGTATCTCTGAGAATTACTTCATGGAGATTGCCAAGTTCCGCGCCGGAAGAATGCTGTGGGCACATGTCGTGAAGCAGTATGAGCCGAAGGATGACTTCGCCTGCCGTATGTGTGTCAACGCCGTCACATCTACGTATAACATGACTCTCTTTGACGCCTATGTCAACATGCTCCGCTCTCAGACGGAGACGATGTCGGCATCGCTGGGCGGTGTGCACTCAATAGTGGTGACGCCGTTTGACGCGGCTTACGAGACGCCTGATGATTTCTCTGAGCGCATAGCACGCAACCAGCAGCTGCTGCTGAAGGAGGAGTGTCACTTTAACACTATCGTGGATCCTTCTGCGGGTTCTTATTATATAGAGACTCTGACCGAGAGCCTTGCTCAGCAGGCTTGGCAGCTGTTCCTCTCCGTGGAGGGTGAGGGCGGTTTCCTCGCTGCCGTGAAGGCCGGCACGGTGCAGGATGCTGTTAATGCGACGAACGAGAAGCGCCACACGCTTGCAGCTCAGCGCAGGGAGTTCATACTGGGTACTAACCAGTTCCCTAACTTCAACGAGAAGAGCGAGGGCAAGCGTCCGCTCGACAAGTGCTGCTGCTGCGGCAAGAAGGCTGAGGAGGAGCAGGGCGAGCTGAAGGCCATTCATGCCACACGCCTGGCGGAGGACTTTGAGCTGCTGCGCATAGCTACCGAGCAAGCCGAGAAACAGCCAGTTGCATTCATGCTGACCATCGGCAACCTCGTATGGCGTCAGGCACGCGCGCAGTTCTCTTGCAACTTCCTTGCGTCTGCAGGATATAAGGTGATAGACAACCTCGGATTCCAAACCGTAGAGGAGGGCGTGGATGCCGCACTCAAGGCCGGGGCAGACATTGTGGTGATATGCTCATCAGATGACGAATATGCAGAATATGCGATACCAGCTTACAAGTACCTCAACGGACGCGCGATGTTCGTGGTGGCCGGAGCTCCCGCCTGTGCCGAAGACCTGAAGAAGGAAGGCATAGAGAACTTCATCCACGTGAAGGTAAATCAGTTGGAGACATTGAAGGAGTATAATCAGAAACTCGGAATAAAGTAATACTATGGCTAGAAAAGATTTTAACAATATCAACATCTTCTCTGGCATAGAGAAGAAAGACGGTTCTGCTTGGCAGAAAGAGAATAACATACAGTATGTGTGGAAGACCCCTGAGCATATAGAGGTGAAGCCCGTATATACGAAGGAAGACCTTGAGGGTATGGAGCATCTGGACTTTACCGCTGGTATCCCTCCGTTCCTGCGCGGTCCTTACTCTATGATGTACCCCTTCCGCCCTTGGACCATCCGTCAGTATGCCGGCTTCTCGACGGCGGAGGAGTCAAACGCGTTCTATCGCCGCAACCTGGCATCAGGTCAGAAGGGCCTCTCCGTGGCCTTCGACCTGCCGACACACCGCGGCTACGACCCCGACAACCTGCGCGTGGTAGGCGATGTGGGTAAGGCTGGCGTGTCAATATGCTCGGTGGAGAACATGAAGGTGCTCTTTGACGGCATACCTCTCAACAAGATGTCAGTCTCGATGACGATGAACGGTGCCGTGCTGCCTATCATGGCCTTCTACATCGTGGCAGGCCT
>DEKQ01000148.1:986-1129 GCA_002353975.1 Prevotellaceae bacterium UBA2718 | reverse complement strand
AAGGAGTTCATGGTGCGTAACACGTATATCTATCCGCCAGCCTTCTCTATGAAGATTATCGCAGACATCTTTGAGTACACATCTCAGAAGATGCCTAAGTTTAATTCTATCTCTATCTCTGGCTACCACATGCAAGAGGCTGG
>DEKQ01000148.1:0-878 GCA_002353975.1 Prevotellaceae bacterium UBA2718 | reverse complement strand
CGTGCCGGCGTGAATGCGGGTATTGATATTGATGCCTTTGCGCCGCGCCTGTCATTCTTCTGGGCCATCGGTACCAATCACTTCATGGAGATAGCGAAGATGCGTGCCGGACGCCTGCTGTGGGCGAAGATAGTCAAGAGCTTCGGAGCGAAGAATCCTAAGTCAATGGCTCTGCGTACCCACTCCCAGACATCGGGCTGGTCGCTGACGGAGCAGGATCCGTTCAACAATGTGGGACGTACGGCGATAGAGGCTATGGCCGCTGTCCTCGGACACACGCAGTCACTCCACACCAACTCGCTTGATGAGGCTATCGCCCTGCCTACCGACTTCTCGGCTCGTATTGCGCGTAACACGCAGATTTACATACAGAACGAGACGAAGGTATGTAAGGAGATAGACCCTTGGGCAGGCTCTTATTACGTGGAGACGCTGACCAACGAGCTGGTTCACAAGGCGTGGGCCCTCATTCAGGAGATTGAAAGCCTGGGCGGAATGGCTAAGGCCATTGAGACGGGTGTGCCCAAGATGCGCATAGAGGAGGCAGCCGCACGCACTCAGGCACGTATCGACTCAGGTCAGCAGACGATAGTCGGCACCAACAAGTACCGCCTGGAGCATGAGGACCCGATTGATATCCTTGAGGTAGATAACTCTGCCGTCCGCAAGCAGCAGCAGGAGGCTCTCGCAGAGCTGAGGGCTCATCGCGACGAGACAAAGGTGAAGGAGACGCTTGACGCTCTGACCCGCGTCGTGGAGACCGGTGAGGGCAATCTGCTGGAAGCAGCCGTAGAGTGTGCCAAGGTGCGCTGCACGTTGGGAGAAATCTCAGACGCGTGCGAGAAAGTAGTAGGACGTTATAAAGCAGTAATCAGAAC
>DEKQ01000002.1 GCA_002353975.1 Prevotellaceae bacterium UBA2718 | reverse complement strand
GAATTGCGGGTGCAAAGGTACGGAGTTTTTTTCAAACTTCCAAATGTTTTGCGACTTTTTTTCAAAGATATTTTTTTGTGCGGCCCTGTTTGCCGTTCAGCTTCCCTATTGCCAGCGCATTATTCCAATGGGATTTCCGGATGCTGCACCGCAAGCGACATTCCTTTCTGCGCGAGGTAGAACATATACAGCACAGCAGGCTTGGTGCCGCGATTCTCTCCGTGGTGTATTGTGTTGACCATCTCTACTACGGCCTCGCCCTCATGCACCACTTTCGTCTTTCCGTCAAGTCCGATGATTGTCAACTCACCTTGCATCAGGACACCATAGTTCATTACGGGATGGTGATGCCAACCCAGTTTCTGACCTGCGGGGAAGACATATTTCACTGCCACCAACTCAGGGCGACCCTGGAGATAGTCAGGCAGTTCCACGCCATCCCAGCTCTGGCTGGTGCGTATCAGTTCGGTTGACTCCACTTTAGGCACGGGAGTATCACTTGCATTAGTCTCTTCACAACTTGTAAATAGATTTGTGCCGCAAACAATGGCAGCAGCCATCATCATTAATTTAATCTTTTTCATAATACTTTTTGCATTTTTATTTGTGCATCTCAAGACTTAATCGTACTTTTGCCTTGCAATTTTGCAAAACGAACCAGGATTTTACTCCTAAAGACCATTACATAATGACCAGAGAAGAAACTGTGCTGACGTATCTGCGCAGCCACGACATTCCGTTTACTGTTTATAATCACCCCGAAGGCAAGACCATAGAGGAGGCGAAGCGCTGGTGGCGCGACGACGGTTCTGTGCATTGCAAGAACATCTTCATGCGCAACCACAAGGGCAACCAGCACTATCTCATCTCGTTCCACTGCGACCACGACCTCGACATCCACGACCTTGAGGCTCGTCTGAAGGCCCGCCTACAGTCTCAGGGCAAGCCGTCATGCGGCAAGTTGTCCTTTGCTTCTGCCGAACGCATGGAGAAATATCTGGGTCTGGAACCTGGCAGCGTGTCGCCCTTCGGACTTATCAACGACACGGAGAACCATGTCCTTTTCTTCATCGACGAGACGTTACGCAACGCCGGGACGCTGTCGTTCCATCCCAATGACTGTCGCGGCACGGTGGTGATACGCCGTGAGGACTTTGAGCGTTATCTTACCATTGTGGGCAACACCTACGAGTACATGACACTATATTAGTGTGTCGCGTGCCCCAAGACGGCCACACTACCACTCCACGTCCTCCACGCCTGCATCGGCATTTAGCTTGCGTGACAGGACAAAGAAATAGTCACTCAGGCGGTTCAGATACTTCTTTACGTTAGCATCCACCTCTGTCCCACTCTCCTGTAGCCTCAGCACGTCGCGCTCTGCCCTTCGGCAAACGGTGCGGCACACGTGTGCGCATGCTGCTGCCAGACATCCTCCGGGCAGGATAAACGCTCTCTGTGGCTTGAGCAGGGCAGTCAGGCAATCTATCTCCTTCTCCACCTCGTCCACCATCTCCTGCGTCACCGTAGTGCCCTTGGTCGTCTCGCGCTTTGTGGTGTCTGTGGCAAGGTATCCCCCCACAGTGAAGAGAGCCCTCTGCACGTTGCAGAGGAACGAGCGGTCCGCATCCACCTTTTCCTCCGTCATACACGCCATGAGCATACCGATGTGGGAATTAAGTTCATCTACGGTGCCGTAGCTTTCCAAACGCGGGGAGCATTTTGAAACACGCTCCCCGCCTACCAGCGATGTCATTCCTTCATCGCCGGTCTTTGTATATATCTTACTCATACTGCAAATGGATTCTCTCCCGGATAGAGCTGTCCTGCCGGCAACGGTGTGTTGATGTCGTCAACACCCAGCAGATGCAGCGCCTCAAAGAGTATCTTGCCCACAGCCTTGAAGGCATACGCTCCGTGGTGTGGGAAGCGCTTCTGTATCAGCACGTGGCGGTAGAAGCGTGCGAAGCCTGGGATGGCTGCTATGCCTATGCCGCCAAACGAGCATGGGTTGATGTCGAGGAAGTTACCTTCGGCAATATAGCTGACGAGCTTCGCGTCGCTGTTGCTCTGCAGGCGGAACATCGTCGTCGGGCTGGCCTTTATCTGGCCTTCCAGCGTACCCTTCGTGATGTCCTCACCCATCAGGCGGGCCTGGATGAGCTGATACTTTATCTTGCACTCCTTCATGCACTGTGAGCAGGTATTGCCGCAGTGGAAGCCCATGTAGAGGTCTTTCTGCGAAGCACCCTTCAGGTCAGCACCGGCTGGTATCACGTCGTCAGGCACGGAGTTATTGATGTCCAGCAGCGTAGCAGGCATCTCCGTAGCGCATTCGCACATGAACTCAGACACGGCTCCGTAGAGATCCACCTCACATGCCACAGGGATGCCGCGACCCGTCAGGCGTGAGTTCACGTAGCAAGGCTCAAAGCCGAATACTGGCTGCCAAGCGGGCCAGCACTTGTTGGCGAAGACCACATAGTCACATGCGCCCTTGTTGTTCTCATACCAGTCCAGCAGAGCCAGCTCCAGCTGTGCCATCTGCGGCACTATCTCAGGATACGTATTGCGGCTTGCACCCAGCTCCTCGGCCATATCCTTTGCTATGGCATCTATCTCCGCCTTGCGGTCAGCCACTTTCTCAAACTGGCACTTCAGGTCCAGCTCAGAGTTCTCCTGCACCTCGCATCCCAGATCATACATAGGCTGTATCGGGGCGTTGCAGGCCAGGAAGTCAAACGGACGTGGTCCGAAGCCAATCACCTTCAGGTTGCGTATGCCAATCACCACGCGTGCAATGTTCTTGAAGTCCTCCAGCTCCTTGACAGCCTCCTGTGGAGTCACGTTAGGGTACTCAGGGATATACACGCGCAGGCGGCGCAGACCTATGTTGTAACTGAAGTTCAGCACGCCGCAGAGAGCATCGCCACGGTCAGATGCCAGGTTCTTCTTGCCCTCCTCTTTGGCTGCCAGCACCATTGCCGGGCCGCCGAAACGCTTCACGAAGAGAGTCGTAGGCCCCTCTGGGCCGAAGTTGCCGAGGAACATGCAAACGGCATTGATGCCCTCCTTCTTTGCCCAGTCCAGAGCCTGCAGCGTATCTTTCTCATTCTCAATGATTACAGGGCAGTCATACACACCCTCTACTTTACTTGCACGCACCTCTGTCATCAGTGCCTCAAGACGCGTTCTTGTCAGCTCAATGGGGAAACAGTCACGGCTTACACCCACAATGCCGAGCTTCACTTTTGGTTGGTTGATCATAATGTTTCTGTTGTATTTTTATTGTTTAGGTGGATTATTATATTTTCAATGGCCACACGGGTACGGACAAGCCGCAACGCTCACAGGCATAGCCATACAGCTTCACTGCTTTGCATAGGAGGCG
>DEKQ01000038.1:63650-63785 GCA_002353975.1 Prevotellaceae bacterium UBA2718 | reverse complement strand
AAGGACTGTATGGTCGATCGCAATGCGTTCGACAAGATTATCCAGGCCGGCGGTTACACCAGCGTGCGCGCCGGACAGGCTCAGGATGCCAACGCCATCCTCATCCCTAAGCAGAATGCCGACGAGGCAATGGAC
>DEKQ01000038.1:55193-63593 GCA_002353975.1 Prevotellaceae bacterium UBA2718 | reverse complement strand
TGTAAGAACGGCTCTGCCATGCTCTTCGTCAGCTCAAAGGTGAGCCAGCTGGCACTGCTGCCACAGGGACGTCCCGAGGCGGCTAAGCGTGCCAAGGCGATGGTGGCAAAGATGGACGAGCTGGGCTTTGGTAACTGTACCAACACCCGTGCCTGCGAGGCCGTTTGTCCTAAGAACGAGACCATTGCAAACATCGCACGCCTGAACCGCGAGTTCATTTGTGCCAAGTTGGCTGACTAAAGCAGTTCATGAAGCTGCGACGCGTACTCATAACAGTGCTGATAAGCCTCTGCTGCCTCACGGCGGCAGAGGCGGCACCGTTTGTAGGCTCGCGTACGCGGGAATATACTAAGGAGCGGCCACTCATCTACGAAGACTCATGGAAGAAGTGGCCTTACGCCTTCATCAACGACAACGGTGAGCCCGAAGGCTTCAATGTCGATCTGGTGCGGCGCATCATGACGCGTCTCAACATACCCTTCGAGGTGCGCCTCGTCAGCCAGGAGAAGGCACATTACGACCTGCAGCGCGACTCGGCAGACCTCTCGCTGGGCGTCATTGCAAGCTATAATGCGCCCTTCGGACGCTTCGGACGCTTCACCATCACACATTTTGAGAATTCCATCCTGCTGCCAAAGAAGGATTCCGTAGGCCTCATGACACTCGAACGGCTGCGCAAGATACCGTTCTACGTGCGACAGAACAGCCGCGCATACTTCATAATGAAGGAGGCCGGATTTCCTGACAGCCTGCTCAAGACGGGCGACAACATGGAGGCAGAGATACTTGAGAGATACGGGAGAGTAGAAGAATACCCGGTGTGGAACACCATGATGATACGCTGGGTGAAGAACAAATACCACCTTGACGACTTCTGCGTGGTGCCCGTTGATATCCCTGCGGGCGAATATCGCTTCATGTCAGCCGACACAGTGCTGCTGGCGCGGCTTGACAGCATCTGCGAACTGATGTACCGCGAGGGTGAGTTGCAGCAGTTGGCGGAGCGGTGGATGAGCCCCAACTCAGAGCAAAAGAGCTCTGATGCCACCTACGCCATCATCATGGCGGTCGTCATATTCCTGCTGGCGCTGCTGCTCAACTATCTCCTGCATCGCTATCGCAAACGACATTCCGCCCACTCACTTGCGGAAAAGAAGAGGCAGATGGAGCTCATCCTCTCGTCGTGCAAGATGCGTGTGTGGGTCTATTATCCCACATCGCGCCGTTACTCATGGATGTCCTTAGAGGGAGAGACCGACAAGGAATACTCCACATACGAGTTCTCACGCTTCTATCCCGATGAGGAGTTCAGCGTCATCCACTCACATGTCACCGACATTCTGGGCCATGATGTAGTGGTCAAAGACTTTAAGCTGCGCTGTTATGATGAGAATGACCGCCACAAGGTATTGGATACCGAGGTGCGTCTGATACCTATGCGCAACGATTACGGCAAGATATACCTCATCTTCGGCCTGCAGCACGACATTACCGATACCAAGGCCATGCTTGACAGCAAGAAGCTGATGAGCCAGCGTCAGGCTACGGTCTTTGAGCAGGCCTTAGGCAGTATCATGCGTTTTGATGCCTCGGGCCGCATGATAGACTTCAACAACCACCTGATGCACCGCTTCAACATAGAGAACAAGGACGACATCCTTGCCCAGGGCTTCACGCTTGATGACTTCAGCAGCAACCTTGGCGTTGACCTCGCCACCCTTGGCGATGACATCAGCTTCACTTCCCACGTCTTTGGCGTCCCCCCCTCCACGCCGCTGGGCCTGGCCGTCAGACCCATAGAGAGCACACCGGTGGCCGAGGTGATGTCTGCTGAGGGCGGTAAGCATGATGAGGGTTTCTACCACGTGCACATAGCAAGCATCAGCAATGCCCAGGGCAACATATCGGGCTATATGCTCTTCGTGCGTGACATCACAGAGTTTGTGATGTCTACCAAGAAGCTCAGAGAGCAGCAGAAGAGCATCAACTACTTCCGCTCTGAGCGTCAGAGGTACCTGAGACGACGCAACTTCATACTCCGCGAGACACTCATAACCATCCTTTACTACAACCCCGACACCCGTACCATAGACATCTACGACCGCAACACGGGACAGCTGACGGTCTATTCGCTCCTTCAGGTGCTGGAATTTGTTGATGAGCGGGACTTCCAGATTATGTTCCGTGCCTTCCACCATGCCGACGAACGCACACCCCGGGAGCTCACCATCACCGTGCGCAACTTCTTCAAGGGCAAGGACCATCCGCTCACTCACAGCATAAACCTCTTCCCCGTTTTCGACGAATCTGGCCGCGTGACAGGCTATTTCAGCATCTGTATCGACATCACTGAGCGTGTCAGCATGCAGGAAGAGCTGGAGCGCGAGACCATCACGGCACGCGACATAGAGCTGGTCAAGCAGAACTTCCTGAAGAATATGTCCTACTCCATTCGCCAGCCGCTCGTCGTCATGCGCCAGAACATAGAGAAACTCTCCACCGTGGAGGGCAATGACGAGCAGCCGCTGCTCAACAGCGTCTGCGTCAACACCCAGCGCCTGATAATCCTCTCCGACGATACGCTGCTGCTCTCACGCATCGAGGCGGGTATGCTGAAGCAGGATGTCAAGGCTCTGGACTTCGTGGAGCTGTACCGTCGCAGCGTTGACGAGGGCATCGAGCGCTTCCGTCACATCGGCGTGACGTACAACGTGCAGAACACCTACGAGACGCTGCCCATCGTGGCCGACGCTACCGTTATGTCCAGAATACTCCGTGAGGCCGTGGGCCTGTCGGCACGATACACCAACTACGGCACCGTCAACGTGCACTATATCTACCGTCGCGAGCAGCTGAACATCGCCATCGAGGACACCGGCGAAGGCATACCGCCCGGAGAGCTGAAGACACTCTTCGAGCCGCAGATTGGCCTGCACCATGTGGAATATACACAGCAGGACGCACAGCTGTCGGGTCTAGAGATGCCTATCTGCAAAGCACTCGTAGAGATGCTCGAGGGCACAATAGAAGTAGAGTCAGAACCCGGTCACGGCACGTCGATATTCATCACGTTGCCGCTATAAAGCCCCGCCCCGGTCCCATACATCATTACGATAAACAACTGATAACACTCTGACAGCCATCAAACATACATTCATACATAGTAGTATCCTGACGCGCATCACGTCCTCGCTCATGGGGATGAGGGTGAAGTCGCTGCGTGGGGTGTGCCTTGCGCTCCTCATGCTGTGCGGTGCGCTGACTGCCTCCGCGGGTCAATATGGCCGCAGCGGAAGCGTAGGCAGCGACGGATTCTTCTCCCTGATACTCAATGGCAACTTCCTCAATGCCATCACCAATACCGATGGCGACAATATGGAGGACGCACGCAAGACGGCTCCGCCGCTCGGAATACGCTACACCAAGAAGCACCCGCTCATCATCGTGGGCGACTGGGCTTTCCGCCCCTACGCCTTCATCAACGACAACGGCCAGCCCGACGGCTTCCAGGT
The DNA here is from genome assembly GCA_002353975.1 of Prevotellaceae bacterium UBA2718. GTDB lineage: Bacteria > Bacteroidota > Bacteroidia > Bacteroidales > Bacteroidaceae > Prevotella. The sequence goes on along the minus strand of DEKQ01000038.1, from coordinate 60,081 downwards.
AGAGCTTCTGAAGGAGATATTCAACCGTATGCACGTGCCCTACGAGATACACCTCATGGACTGGCACCAGGCCAAGACAGAGGTACAGACAGGCCGTGCACAGGTGATGATCGACATAGAGAAGAACGATGTCATGCCCGGAGTGGTCTATGGCAAGGAGGTTCTTGCCGAATACAAGATCGGCGTCATGCGCCGCAGGGAGACGCTGCAGCTGCGCTCCATACAGTTCCTCATGCCTTCCGACACCGTCTATTGCTACGAGAACGACTATGCGGAGCGCTGGCTCAGCACGTATCTCAGCGAGGTGAACCGTAACGGACACAGCTGCGTCATAAAGACCATCAACCCATACCTCACCTTCGGCGACCTCACCAGAGGCAACATAAAGTACTACATCTGGGGCAAATACGCCCTGCGCAATGTTGAGCGCCTCTATGACAGTGACAACCATTTTGAGATAGACGACATTGACATCCCGCCTGGAAAGTTCCGCTTCTATGCCAGCGACACACTCCTGGTAGCCGAGCTCGACGCACAGTTCCGCCGCCTCGTGGAGTCCGGCTTCTATGACGCCATCCACGACCGCTGGCTCTCTGACACGGAGAATAACAACGTGGGCTACACCGCCATAGACATTGCCCTCATCATTTTCCTCCTCACGCTGGTGGTCATATTCATCTTCGTCGCTGTCGTCATGCAGCGCGACATCAGCGTCAGCACGCTGAGGCGCGAATTTTCCACCCTCATAGACAACAGTGAGGATATAAGCTCATGCCAGATATGGGTTATCAATACTTCGACGCAGTGGATAAGCAACCTGGCTGGCAACTTCCTGCCGCCTAAGGGACTCAGCGTGTCTGACTACGAACAGCTCATACATCCCGATGATGCACACCTTGCCATCAGCGCCCGCATGGAGGTGGACGAGGGACGCACCGTCATGCCTGTAGTGAGGTTCCGCATGAGACCTTATGACAGCCCCACCGGAGAATGGCGTAATGTCGCGGTTCATGCACGCATAGTCACCAATGGCAGGGGAAAGGTGAAGTACGTGAATATGTGCTTGCTCGACGAGACTCAGCAGATGCGAGAGACTGAAAAGCTTAACCGCCTGATTAATGAGTCAGCCTCCATCACCTCCATCACCGACCTCGGACTGCTCTACTATGATGCCGCAGGCAACTTTGTCAGTGCCAACAACATGATGATACGCATCCTCTCCAGGGGCAGGCAGGGCAATCCGCTCGGCTATCTGCGCAGCCGCACGCTACAGCAGTTCCTCATCACGCACTGTAACATGCTGCCTGATGCCGACATGAACGTATGGATGTGTACACACTTCAACATCCCTGAGCTCGGCATCCACTTGCCGGTAGAGCTGAGAATATGCGGCATTGTGGGCAAGGACGGCGAGAGCTTCGGCTACTCCATCAATGTGCGCGACCTCTCAGACATTGCCAACATACACTCAACGCTCAGGAAGGGCATCACAGAATATAACACGGAGCAGCAGAACCTCCTGCACCTGCAGAACGAGATACACCGTATGCTGCGCATGGGTAGCATGTTGACATTCCGATGGCGCAAAGGCTCCGATTTCATCGAGAAATCCAGTGACCTCTTCAACTTCGACATCCCCTTCCCCGTAGGCGACTATAAAGAGGTCTTCAGCAAGGAGGAAGGCCCCCGCAGTATGGTGGTGCAAGAGCCGGACGGCAATTGGCTGGAGGTGCACTATACGCCCGATTACGACGAGCTGGGACACCACATCGGCGTCTTCGGCGTCGCCATAGACATCACACCGTTCAAGAAGGTGGAGCAGGAGCTGCGTGAACAGACGGAGAAGGCCAACGACTCCGGACGCCAGAAGACCGTCTTCATGGCCAACATGACGCACGAGCTGCGCACGCCCCTCAACGCCGTCAACGGCTTTGCAGAGATACTCAAGCTGACATCCACGCCAGAGGAGAAGCAGCAGTACGTTGATATCATGATGCACAGCTGCACCATGCTGATTGCAATGGTCGATAATATCCTCCAGCTGTCCATGATAGACACCGACGGCATCAAGCTCCACAAACGTCAGGTAGATTTCTCCGTCCTCTTCGAACTGAGAGCCAATGAGATGAAACGCTTCATCAGCACGCCCGATGTGGACCTGCAGATTGTCAGCCCTGAGGACCATCTTGTGCTCACGCTCGACAGCGACCGCGTCATACAGGTGCTGGAAATCTTTGCCAACAACGCATCAAAATTCACCAACAACGGCCACATACGCCTGGGATACGCCTACGAGGACGGCTGGCTCACCGTCTATTGTGAGGACACCGGATGCGGCATACCGGCAGACATGCAGGAGGAAATCTTCAACCGCTTCGTAAAGCTCAACGACTTCGTGCAGGGCACGGGCCTCGGACTCTCCGTGGCACAGGCCATAGCCGAGGCCATGAATGCCACCATCAGCCTTACGTCAGAAGTGGATAAAGGCTCCACGTTCTCCATGAAAATGAGAATTGAGAATTGAGAACTGAGAACTGAGAGTTGAGAATTGAGAATTGAGAATTATGATTACATAAGCACCCCACTGACAACATGATTTTTCACTCTTCACTCTTCACTCTTCACTTTTCCCTGACAACCTGATTTTTCACTCTTCACTATTCACTCTTCACTTAAATAGATATGCTTACAATCACAAGTTATGAAGACTTCGCCCAGTATGAGGGCAAGGAGCTTGGCACGTCAGACTACGTGCAGCTCACTCAGGAACGCATCAACATGTTTGCCGACGCCACGCTGGACCACCAGTGGATACACGTGGACACCGAGCGCGCAAAGAAGGAGAGCCAGTTCGGCACCACCATAGCCCACGGCTACCTCACCCTCTCCGTGCTCCCTTACCTCTGGGGGCAGATCGTTGATGTGCAGAACGTAAAGATGCTCGTCAACTACGGCATCGACAAGATGAAGTTCGGCACGCCCGTCCTCAGCGGCCAGAGCCTCTCACTCACCACCTCCCTCCACAGCATCGTCAACCTGCGCGGCGCCGTAAAGACAGAGGTCAAGTTCACCATGAACGTCAAGGAGACAGGCAAAAAAGCCCTCGAAGGCATCGCCATCTTCATTTACTACTTTAATTGAGGTTTCTGAAGTATGGTGTAACAGTTTACACACCCATATTTACACAGTTAACGGACACGTCCCCTGTGGGTGCTCGCTGATGATGCAGTCTTCAGGTGGGATAGACATTGATGATGCAACAAAATTATGTCTGACTGAAAATGTTTAGCGGACAGTAATCAATGCAAATAACTATTCCCTCCGAAAAGGCAGAAAAATAGGACAATAGCCACCCATGCGAAAGGCTATTGTAACGCACTGATAATCAGTGGGCGCAGAGAAAGCAGGTCTTTTACACGGTGAAAGACCTGCTTTTGCGTTGTAAAAGACCTGCTATTAGCGCCTAAAAGACCTACTATTAGGGTGTAAAAGACCTGCTATTGCAACGCCCTGAATATGAGCGCGTTTCCGAGTGTCCTGTTTTTCGGTGTTTTTCTGGCTTTCTATATGCTATTCCACATTTGCAGCGAGTTCCTCGTCGTTCATTCGTGTGTCCCAAAAGCCGGCGATGTAGATGATGTCATCCTCAACGAAATACACTATTTTGTTGAGACCATTGACGATAATACTGCGATAAGTCTTGGAACGGTCTTCAAATAGTGGGTCAATTTTACCAATGTAAGGGGCGGTTCGAAGTTTCTTTGTGACTTCACGCACTTCTTGCAGAAACAGAATTTTGCGCCTGGCTCCGAATTTCTGACGGATATAGTCGGCAACTTGGCTTCTGTTCTTTTTGGCCTTTGGGTCCCAAATTACTTTCATACAGTTTCTGACATTATCATTTCTTCCTGTTTCAGGCGGGCGAGTTCCTCGTCCAAGTCATCCCATGCCTCTTCATCAGGTATGCCTTTGCCGGATGCAAAGTTTGCCTCTGCATCGTCGAGCTGGGCATTCATCTCTTTCAGCGTGTAGCGGGGAAGTGGAACTATCTCTTCCTTAGCCTTGTCTGTGGTGGAAATGGGTTTCATGCTATCAATGATGATTGCCATAAGTTCCAGCTTCTGGCTGTTGTCCATGTCTTTAACCATGTTCCGATAGTAGCTCATGGAGTGCGTGCCCTGTTGTCTTCTTGCGGTTGATGTTGCCATAATTCTGACATTTATGAGTTTCTGGGTGCAAAGTTAGTATTTTTTTCCGACATTATTGTTTTTTGGGTGAAATTTTCAACGCGACCTGAATATGAGCGTGTTTCCCAGTATCCTATTTTTCGGGTGATTTTCTGGCTTTCGGAGCTCTTTGTGCTCTCTCCTACCGTCGTCCCGTGAGGATGACGGTATGTTGACTTGACCTGCTGACAGTCGCAGAGGGATGGGGGGGCAGGACCCTGGCGGACAGCAATAAAAAAAGAAACTGTCCGAAAACTGGCAGATTGTTTTCGGACAGTGTTGTGAACTTGTATTACCACAGTATTTTCTCAGTATAAAGGATATTGTTTCAGTCCACAAATTTCTCTTTTGTCTCCCTTGAGGGATGTATGTCTATCTCTTCAGCAGGGCTCGGTGGATCAGCTGCAATAATACTTGGTCAGGAAACAGGTGTTCTCCCTGTCCGTCATCAGCTTGTTGCTCTTTCCCTGTGGCCGGCTCTGAAGATGGTTACATTGTCTGCTTTGCTTTATAAGTAGCGATGCGCTTGGCTACGTTTTCCTTGATGTTGTTGTAGAAGAGTCCGTAGTCGTTATCGTGGAAGCTTGCAGGTCCGAAGAGCCACGTGAGGGGGTTGAAGGGGCAATTGGGCTTGGTCACCACCACGCCGCGCTCCACGTTGA
>DEKQ01000038.1:18259-55103 GCA_002353975.1 Prevotellaceae bacterium UBA2718 | reverse complement strand
GGATTGATGCTGATGGCGCCAGGCATCCACACCATGTTCTGCGCATTGGCGTTGGCGGGACCCTCGGTGTTCCAGCTGACGACGACGCCTGCATCGCTCTCACTGGTGGCAAACTTCAGATGCGGATTAGCCTGAAGGTCCTCCCTGGTGACGGCGTAGCCTATGACGTAGGCGGCCACCATGCGCTCGTAGTAGTCAGGATGCTCCTTGAAGTAGTTCATCAGCACCAGTTTCGTCATGGCTGAGCCCTGACTGTGACCTGCAATGATGAACGGGCGGCCCTGGTTGTAGTTGGCAAAATAGTAGTCGAGCGCTGCGGTGATGTCAGTGTAGGGCGTGCCGGTAAGCGCCGTCAGCATGTTTCCGCTCTTCTTCCAGCACTCCTCCTCGTTCTTCAGGCTGCTCTGGCGGTAGTAGGGGACGAACACATTGGTGGAGGCTGCATACACCGAGGCATGGGCCTCGTTTTCGTCGGTCACACCGGCCACAAACTCTTTGTTGTCGATGGGCACGAAGGTAGGATCCCCATTCTCGTAGCCGTCATAGTTAGTCGCGGGGATGTAGAACGTGTCAAACTCTTTCGTAATCTCGGGAATCTGATGCCAGCTGCTCTTCTGTGAATAGTCGGTAGCCTTGGTTTCTACCGGGGTTACAGAAGCCGGGTCTTCGTCTTTGCACGAAGTGAGCGCCGCCGCAGCGCCGCAAATCAGGATGGAGGCAAGCATCCAGTTTTTCATTTTTCTCATTAATGTAATATAAATTTAGGGTAAAACATATCCGTAGGGTCGTTTCGCTTTGGTCGTGCAAAGGTATGAATTTCACCCGAGATATGCCTTACCCTAAATGCCTGTTGCATCAGGTTTTGCTGATTCTAAAAAGATTTTTGCTGATTTTCAAAAACAAACAGCGCTCTGCCGCCTACTCGCTGTTTGTCCGCATCCATGATGTCACGGTCTGCCCCATGCGCTGTTTGAAGGCTATGCCGAAGGTGCTGTAACTGCGGTAGCCGCTTTGATGAGCCAGTTGCTGGGCCGTAAAGGGCTGCAAGGCAGCTTTGGCCTCACTATAGAGATTTATGAAATGGCTGATGCGGAGGTTGTTGATATAGGCATTGTAGGTGATGCCCTGTTGTGAGAAATACTGGCTGAGATAAAGACGGTTGGTGCCAACGGCCTTGGCCAGCTGGTGAATGGTGAGGTCGTGCTGCAGGTATAGATGCGTGTCTATGCAGTGAAGTTGCAGCAGTTCTCCTATCTTGTTGTGGACAGCTGGCGAGAGTGCATGGTTTTCGATGTTCTCCAGCGCGGTACTTTCTTCTTCGGCGGAAAGGGACTGGGTATTGTTAATGCTGAGGTCGCTCAGCGTCTCTACCCTCCAGAGGAGATGGAAGATGATTATGAAGCAGATTACCTGCATGGAATACTGGTAAACCGGGCCCTTGTCGGTAAACATATAGACACTGAACACCAGCAGTATGACGGCCAACACGAGGAAGCTCTGCCATACCTCCTTGTTCTCCAGGTCGGCATAGTTGTCGCACAGCCATTTTCCATACTGTCTCAACGCGCGTATCATATATGTGATTAGGCCTATGCCCATCAGCAGGCAATAGGCATACGCCGCCGGCAGAAGGGCATAACTGTTGGTGGCTACGCTCCATATCCCCATTGCAAAAATCGGCAGCATCATCACAAAGGCAGGCCAAAGCGGTCGCCGACGGTCCTGCAGCATGGTGAGAAACACGATGAGAGCCAGTGGGAAGAGCGTTATGCTGTCGAACAACCCTCCTGTGAGGTCGATGATAATGATATCCTCGCTTGAGTCATCAAACAGTATCGGCAGATACCATAAGTGGTTCAAAGCAATGGCGGCAAAGAAGGCAGCAGTCCACCTGCGCAGGCGTAGCGGCGTGGTGACATCAGTGGCAAAGGCATTGCCGCGGCGAAACAGCAGGTAACAGCTTGCTGTGATGGCCATAGCCATTACCACGGCATAAAGCATTATATAGAGCACATCTTCCTTGATCTGGTCGTACATAGCCTATGATTGTTGGTTTGAATTTTCCCCGCTTACCGCCGTCCTGTGAGGATGAGGTAAGTTGATTTGGCCTGCTGATAGTCGCAGAGGGCGTCGGTGTGCTGGTCGTATGCCTGCTGCTGCTGGCGCTGCGCGTCGAGGAGGACGGTCATGTTCGTCACGCCGTTGATATACATCTCTCGCTTCGTGCGCAGGTTCTCGTTGGCGTGGCGTATGCTCTTCTCCGCTATGAGTATCTGGCGGTAGGCATTGTCCAGGTTGTCGTAGGCGTCGCGCACCTGCAGGTCCAGCAGCTCGCGTGTGTCCTTGCGGAAGTCAAGTGCCTTCTGTTCCTCTATCTTCTTATACTTTATGCGGTGCCTGTCGCTCCAGAAAGCGCTGACGGGCATGCTCAGCACGGCTATTCCCACTCCGCGGAACTGCCCCTTGCTGAGCATCCATGAGCCTCCGATGTTGCCACCCAGCAGGAGCATGGGGCGCTGTGAGGCTCGGGCGAGCTTGGTCTCCAGTTGTGATTTCTGCACGTTCAGGTCCAGCAGGTGTGTCTCGCTGCGCAGCTCTATGGCGTTCTGTGAGTTCACCCACAGCTCTTCGGGCTTCACGATGTCGGTGACCAGCGTGGTGTCAATGTCTATATCCTCGTCGGGCATGCCGATGTGCTTGGCCAGCGCACGGCGTGTCAGGCGTATCGCGTTGTCCAGTCGCAGCCGCAGGGCAGAGATTTGGTCCTCCTTCAGCTCCACGCTCAGCACGTCGTTGCTGTTCACTATGCCCTCGTCGGCCAGGTTCTGCGCATCCTTACGTATGCTGGAGACCTCGTCCAGGATGGTGGAGAGGATGTGGCTCTTGCCGTGCAGCTTCATCAGCAGATAGTACAGCAGCTCCGTCTGCTGCACCAGTTGGTCGTCCGTCACCTCCATCAGCTCCTTTCGGGCCGTCACCTGCAGGTCTGCCAGCTTGTTGATGTTTGTCAGCAGGCCGCCCGTGTAGAGGGGTTGCAACATTGAGAGCCCTACCGCCGTGCCTCTCTTGAGGGCACTGATATTGAAGAAGTCAAAGCCCAGGTTGGCCATCTTGTTGATTTCTTCGAGTGTCTGTTGCAGCTCATCGTTGAAGAGTTGCTTCTTGAAGAGATAGTCCGTTGCCTCAAAATGCATGGCTAAGGCTGACACGGTGGGGTAGTACTTCGAGCGTGCGAACTTCTGCTGCTCACGTGCTATGAGCAGGTCGTTCTGCGCGTTGCGGGCCTTGATATTGCTTGTCCTCGCTGCGTCCAGACATTCGCTGAGTGTCATCACGCGCTGTGCCGATGCCGTGAATGGCAGCAGGAGCATGAAGGCTATGAGGCAGAGTTGTGTACTTGCGCCGGAAAAGGATTTCTTGCGCTCCCTGATGATGAGACTGTAGGCTACCGGTATCATGGTTATTATAAAACACATTGAGATGAGTGCTCCTATACATATTACTATACCCATAGGCCCCCAGAGCGGCGTGGCCTTGATGACCATCGGTATGACACCCATTGATGCCGCTGCCGACGTGAGGAAGATGGGGCGGAATCGGTGGCGGGCCGACAGCTCGGCTGCCTCCACTGCCGTAAGACCCTGCTCGTGGCGCAGTTCCTCGGCATAGTCCACCATGATGATGCCGCATCTCACTATGATGCCCATGAGGGTGATATATCCGAGCAATGCCGTGGCGCCGAGCTCAAATCCCGACAGCCACAGACCGATGAGTCCGCCCGGTATGGAGAATATGAGCGAGCCCATCATGAGCAGCATCAGCGGTATGCTGCGCAGGTGGAAGAGCAGTACGAAGATGATGATGATGACAGCGAGCACGACTCCGAGGTATATCTGCGGACGGTATCTGGCCTCTGTCTCGGCCTGTCCGCCTTGCTTTATCGTGACGCCCTGCGGCAGTCGCAGCGTCTTCAGGTCATTGTATATCTCCTTTGTCAGCGTTCCCACTTTTGCATCTCTTGATATGGTGGCATAGATGCTCACCTCGCGCATACCGTTTCTTCGCGTTATGGCGCCGGTATTCCAGTCGGGCGTGACGCTGGTCACCTGTGTCAGGGGTACGGTAGTCAGCGTGGGTATCAGTCCGCTGACGCGTATATCCTTGAATGCCTCGACCGTCTGCTTGCCCTCGTCAGCGTCGCGCAGCACTATGGGCACCTCTGTTGAACCCTCCCAGACGCTGGCTGCGGGGATGCCGCCGGCGTATCTCAGGGCCAGGTTGAGTGCCAGGAGCGACTTGCTCATGCCTATGCGGTTAGCCTCTTCGGGGTGCAGGGCAATGTTGAGGCGGCTCTGCGTAGTGCCCCAGTTGCTGTTCACCGTCACCAGCTGCGGGTTGTGGCGCAGGCGTGTCATCACGCTGTCGGCGGCTACGCGCATAGAGTCCAGGTTGTCGCCCTTCAGGCGTACCATGATGGGATAGATGGCATCGGTGTATTCTATCTGCTTGAAGAGCACCTGCGCGTCGGTGAAATAGTGTGCCATGCGCTCCGTATATTCATCGAGCACGGCCTGCATCTCGCTGTCGCTGTGGGTATTGACGATGAGCTGTGCGAAGTGCGTGCCTCCAAACTCGGGGAAGAAGGCCGCATGTATGCGCGGTGAGCCGCTGCCATAGAACGTGGTGATGTTGGTAATGCGCTCGTCGCGGCTCAGTATTGCTACGAGCGAGTCGGTGACTGCTGCCGTGCGCGTAATGTCGGTTCCCGATGGCAGCGAGATATCTACGGTGAAGAGGCTGCGCGTGGCTCGCGGCATAAGCCTCTGGGGTATCAGCGGGAAGAGCAGCAGGCTAAGCAATACCACTGCCAGTCCGGTGGCCAGTGTCGTGCGTCGGTGGCTGAGGCACAGCGACAGCAGGCGGTCATAGAGCCCCTGCATCTTGGTGAGGATGAGGGGAGTGCTGTCCTTCAGGCCCTTGCGCACGAAGTAATACTCTATGATTGGCACCACGAAGAGCGCCACCAGCACCGATACCGTCAGCACTATGGTGAGGCTGTAGGGGAAGGGCTGGATGAAGTTGTGTACGAAGCTCTCGGTGGTAAACAGCATCGGGAAGAAGGTGATGGAGATGGTCAGCGTGGCCGTTATGATGCTGGCAGTGAACTTCTGGGCCGACTCTATGGCTGCGCGACGGCGTTCTATGCCCTCGTCAAGCTTCTCCAGGTAGCTGTCTATGACCACCACTGAGTCATCCACAATCATACCCAGCGACACTATCATGGCCGCCAGCGTGATGCTGTTGACCTCTATGCCAAAGGCGAAGAAGAGGGCTATGGATGCAAAGATGGTGATGGGGATGGTGACAACGGCCACTCCCGCCACGCGCAGGGGCATCATCAGCATCACCACGATGATGACCGAGATGATGGCGATGAGCATCTCCCAGAGAAACTCCTGCACTGAGTCGTCAACCACCTGGCTCTGGTCCGAGATGGTGTTGATCTGTACCTCGGGCGGCAGAGTGGCCTTGAAGTCGGATAGGACCTCCTTTACGTCCTTGCCAAACTGCACGATGTTGTTGCCTTTGGTCATCTGGAGCGAGAGGAGTATGCACTGTTTGCCGTTGTTCTTGATGTATCGCTTCATGGTGGGGTACTCTCGCTTGATGTCTGCTATGTCCCCTAAGCGCACCAATCCCCCTGCGGGGTCGCTGTATATGATGGTCTGCGCCAGCTCCTGCTCGGTGTTCAGCGTCGGCACGATGTGCAGGTTGCGGCTCAGCTTGCCGTCGTCCAGCGAGCCGGTGACCATCGTTCCCGTCTGGCCCGACAGCTTGGAGAATACCATTGCCGTGTTGACACCGTATGCCGGCAGGCGGTTGCGGTCCAGATAGACGCCTATCTGCTCCTTCTGATTGCCCAGACGGTAGATGTTGGCAAGCGAGGGGATGGTGCGCAGACGGTCACACAGACGGTCCGTGTATTCGCTCATCTCGCGGAATGTCTTCTGCTCGCTCTCTATGGTGACGAGCATTGCCGACACATCGCCAAAGTCATCGTTGGCCACTAAGCCCAGCACGCCGCTGGGCAGCTGCATGCGCAGCAGCGGCAGACGCTCCTTCAGCTTGTTCCAGAACTCGGTATTGTTGTCTGAGCTTTTCAGAAACACCACGGCGATGCTCATGCCATTCTCGCTGATGGTGGATGTGCGCTCCTTGTCTATCTCCTTGAATGTCCACAGGAATGTCTCCAACGGACGCGTCAGCTGCTGCTCCACCTCCAGCTCTGAGGCGCCGGGATAGACGCCCACGACAACGCCGATGGGGAGGTCCAGCTGCGGGAACTCGTCCTTGGGGATGAAGACGAGCGAAATGACGCCCGCTATCATCATCACTGCGCAGAGCAGTATGACGATGCTCTTATGGTGCACGGCTGCCGCTACGAGGTCGCGACGCGCTTTCTTGTCATCACTCATCTCCTATTCCTCCTTTCTCGTTTCACCCCTGCCACCGTGGCCCGCGGTCCTCCGCAGGGTCTCTCCTTCCTCTCTCGTGCCACGCGACTTTATCGCGGGGTCTCCCTCTCCCTCATTCACAATCACCCCGTCGCTGACCTTCTCCTGCCCCTCAATGATGAGTGTCTCGCCTGCCGTGAGGCCTGTCTCCACGATGACACCCTCATTGGTGATGTCGCCGGTCGTAATCTGTCGGCGCTCAGCCTTGCCGCCTTTCACCACCCAGACGTAGATGCCGTTGCCGCCGATGCTCACAGCCTGCTGCGGTATCACTATCTGATGGTTGGCTGAGCTGCTGCGCTTCACGTTGGCTATCATCCCCGGCAGCAGCGCGTGGTCCCTGTTCTCCACCAGTGCCCGCACGTCGTAGGCGTGGCTGATGGGGTTGGCGGTAAGTCCGCGAGCCACCACGCGACCGCTGAACGTGCGGTCTCCCAGAGCCGTGACGGTGAATGTCAGGGTCTGTCCCACGCTCACCGTGCCTATCTCGCGCTCAGGAATGGGCACGCACACCTTCACACGGTCTATCTTCACCAGGTGTATGCCGCTCACACCCGGCGTCACGTTGGCACCCTCATGTATCTTTACAGCGCCGACGTAGCCGCTCCACGGAGCACGCAGCACGATGTCCTCAAGGCTCTTGTGAGAGATAGCCTCGGCAGAGCGGGCGCGCTGCAGGTTCGACTCCATCTCTACCATGCGTATCTCGGGCAGCGTCCCCTTGTCGTAGAGGTTCTTCATGCGGCGATAGGCATCCTCCGCCTGGTCCAGCGTAGCCTTCGACATGGCATAGGCATTGCGGATATTGCGACCGTCAAGCTCGGCCAGAGCCTGACCTTTGGACACCGACTGACCCTCATATACCAGCACGCGGGCAACGGTACCGATATTGCTGAAGCTGACATTCACGCCCTCTTCCGCTTCTATGGTGCCCACATAGTTTCGCGTCACCGTCTCGAGAGCCGGAGCCACCTTCATCGTCTTCACTGTCACAACCTTCTGTCTTTCGGCAGGCTGCTTCTTGCCACAGCCCGCCAGCAGCAACGCCGCCGCCGCAACAAGAGTTACGTACATTCTCTGTTTCATATCCTCTGTGGAAATAATGTGCGCTTATTAAGCAAAAATTTTGCGTGCAAAATTACGAAAAAACAAGAGAAATGCAAAGGGAAAGCCTGCTTTTCTTTTCATTTCTCAAAAGGTGGGTTCTATTAATTGGCATTGTTAGATAAATCAAACATCACGAATGGCCGTGAGCCGGCATCCTTGACTGTTGATAGCACAAAACGAACATTGCTGCCCTGCACCCTGTCGCACGGTGCACCTGCGGCAGGGAGATGAGCCAAGCCGAAACGCCCGAAAAACGCCTTCATAACGCACTCGCATTCAGAGCGTTGCAAAGGCAGGTCTTTTACCTCCTAATAGTAGGTCTTTTACTCAGTAATAGTAGGTCTTTTACACGGTAATAGCAGGTCTTTTACAACGCAATATCAACTCTATCACTCCGCGATGCTATTCCGACGCATCGCGGGCATTACTGGCATGATAGGACAAAAACAACATACAGAAAGGCGCCGATACGTCAACCCTCCTCAAAATCGTTCACTGCAACAACCAAAAATCATAAAAAATCGTTTACTGCAGTAACCTTTTTTCTGCAAAATTTGGTTGTTTCACTAAACTTGGGCGATATGTCAGTGAGGTAGGGGGCATGATGGGATATGTGCGGGTTATAATGCTGCTACTTTTCCAATGGTCTTGCGCAGTGAGAGGGCGGGCCAGCCCATGCGGGCGATAAGCGTTGAGAAGGTGATGCGGTCACGGGCGGGTACCTCCAATTGGTAGGTGTCGGTGGCAGGTTCTGCCTCGTCATTCAGGTCGGTAGCATCGTAATAATAGCCTGCTTCAGGAAGCATTGCCTCGGTTACATCGGAAGGCTGCAGGAGATTCGTGGCAGTGATTGTATCGTTATGAGCCTCGACAAGATAAAGGGCGTTATCCACTTCAGGATTCATATAGGCATCGCGCAAATCGAGCTGTCCTCCAATGAAGGCCATCAGGCGTGGCTCTGAAATCTGCACGCCAAGATAATGGTAGCCGTTAGCGGTCTGCTCGAAGAGTGTGCAAAGATAGCGAGTGCCTGTAGCATCAGCGGCAGTGAATATCTGTGGCACATCGTAGTATTCGAGGGTATTGGTCAGCGTAAGAGGTCTCATATCTGTAGCATTTTGACGTTTGATATTTGGAATTGTTTTGTGCGCCACCATGTGTAGTGCGAACGGTGTACGCCCGTCTGCTTGACAACACCATCCGCATAGATGACTGCACCTTCGCCCTCAATCGGCAAGTGGAAGTCATCGCCCTTGTCCGCAGTTTCCGTCCCATCCCGATAGAAGAGTTTGACCGCATCGCCCGACCGTTAATCATGTAGCCATACAGGGCAACCAGGGCTATAGGGTAGCGCGGGAAGGATGCGCACGCCCCGTGTGTGTTTGTAGTCTCCGTATTAATGCACCGAGTGTTGTTAGCTATCTGAAAGCTTAATTTCTTCGTTCGGTCCTTTGGGATGCTTGCATAGCAAGAACGATGGATGCCTTAGTTATTTAAGAAAAATAAGTATTGAGCCCACTTTTTATCGTGGGCTCAGTTTACTTATTTTTCATAAGCTTCTATTATATCAGATACACCTGTTCGTAATGGTTTATTCTTCTACGATATTTTTAAAACCATACCAAATATACGCTTCAGCGGAACCTCGTGGTACGTACAGTGTAGCAGTTTCGTAAACTGTATTGCTAAAAGGTGGTTCGAATCCCCAATAAGCATCATATTTTGGGGGAGTTGTTCCTAAGCAGTGTATAGCCGTTATTTCATTGCAATCATAAAACGCAGGATCACATATGGAAGTACATCCTTTGCCAAATGTCAGGGAAGTTATCTGCTTTAAATATGAGAATGGTAAGTAATTGTTGTTTTCGTACTGTCTGTAGTATTCGTTTAGGGATTTGAAACTTCTTCCTATATAGAGTGTCGTCAAAGAGGTAGGTAAGCAGTTGTCGCCCACTTTCAACATTTGTTCTGAATCCTCAATACGAAGAGATGTTACCCCGTTACACTCTGTAAATGCTCCTTGTCCTATGGAAGTCACATTAGAAGGTATAGAAATAGTTGTCAAACCATCGCAGTGTGAAAAAGCATAGCTTCCAATAGAAGTAACATTTTTGTGAAGAGTAATAGAATTTAAGTAACTGCAACCAATAAATGCAAAATTGCGAATATTTGTAACATCGTTTGGAATAATTAAATCTTTAACCTCCTCTCCATTTACAAATAGGTGATGTACATTCATTAATGGATTAGACCAATCATTAGAGAAAGAAATTTTGCACCATGCAGAAAGATCTTTAATATCCATTGAGGTTAAAGCTTTGCACCCCAAGAATGCATCAGCTTCAATCCACGTAACACTTGCTGGAATAGATATAGAAGGTAGGCTGATACAATTCAAGAATGCGCAAAGACCAATACTCGTCACACCGTCAGGTATGTTGATTGAAGTTAAGCTACTACAGTCTTCGAATGCTTGATTACCGATGGTTGTTACGCCGTCGGGGATGCTGACTGAAGTTAAGCTGATACAACTCATGAAAACACCATCATCGATGGAAGTTATGTTGTCTGGGATGTTGATTGAATTTAAACTGGAACAGCCTGCAAAAGCATATTCATTTATCGAAGTTACGCCGTCAGGGATAGTAATAGAAGTTAAACTGGAACAACGATAGAAAACTTCTGCATCTATACTCTTCACATCATCTGGAATGTTGATTGAAGTCAAACTTGTGCAATCCTTGAACGCTGAGTTACCAATGCTCATCACACTATTGGGGATGTTGATTGAAGTAAGACTACTGCAACCACTGAATGCAGACTTACCAATACTCGTAACGCATGATGGAATAGAAATAGAAACCAAGGCTTTGCAGTCATAGAAAGCCTTATCTCCAATTTCTAACACTTCGTAGAAATTTCCCTTGTACGTAATACTGGAGACAATTTTAGCATCCCCCTTAAAACCGGATTTGTCATAACCAGAAACTGCCAGATGACCTTCGGTAACCGTATATTTGATGTAATCAAGATAGAAATTCTTGTCATCAATGCTGGAGAACACGCCTCCATTAGAGGCTTTTCCGTCATCACCAATTGTAATCTGTTCGTTAACAAAGCCTGCAGAATCATCATTATCGTCACCGCCACAAGCCACAAATAGGGTCTGTGCCATTAATGTTAGCATTAGCATCAGAAAAGTTTTAAGATCTTTCATAGTCTTTAATTTTAATTTGTTTGTAATACAGTTTGTAGAAATAGAAGAAGTTTATCCTATTTCATGTTATTTTTATAAAGTTGAGTTTCTTTAGCCACACAACAAAAACGTGGGTATCCACCTTCGGTTCATCTGCTGATTGAGGCCTACCACAGCCTTGAGTGCTGACGAACAGAGTGATACCCACGTAACGTATTGCCAATAACCCGTAAGTGTGCTATGAAGGCGTAGTCAGCCTTCAAGCACACAACGGGAATACATGCAGCATACCCGTGACATCATACTCTGCGTTGTCTTTGGCACTCAATTGTCAGTGGTAATTTCAATCAGCCAATCGACAAAGCATTATGTGACGCTTTTCCATTATGTAGTGTCCAGTCCTACAGCTCCGCCCACCTCAATGGGCATCATTGCTACAAGCCTGAAATCTGCTGCAAAAATACAAAAAAGTTAGCATATCCGTGCATGATTAATAGAAAAAAATCAAATTTTACCCGAATATGTCCAGGTTAACGGCAAGTATAGAGGTAAGCGGAACAGCAAGAAATGCCCGTCAGAAATGACATCCAGCAGGGATTATTCGCGGCATAGCCACCACAAACGGAGAGAAAAAACATGGAGCCTGCACCGTATAAGTTACTGATGCAGGCTCCATGGATTGTTCCTGATGTTATTTCCTAATAGTTGGTCGTTTTAGCAGAATCATGTCACGGAACATTAAGCGGGTTTCCAGCCGACCGTCTTTTTTCATATCCCAATTGCGGTATTCCATTTCCTGTTCAAGCGAAGAGAAGAAAAGGTTGAGGCCGTTACGTTGGTAGAACTCCAGCAGATGCGGCTCGTCGTATGCATCGACAATAAGATGGCGACAGCCGGACTTGTTGTCAGGCGAAGTAAACCAATCCATAACGAAATCGATGATTTGTGGACCAAGGTGGAACCCTTTATATTTAAGGTCAACGCCCAACTGGGCAAGTAGGATGGAGGGGTAATTGATAAGCCCCTTCTCGTGGTGAACCTCGCGGCCTATCTTCTTCTGACGGGCATTGGGCAACCGCTTGGTGAAGATGCTGGCATTGGCTACGGTGAAACCAGCCACAATGTCTGACGGGCTATCGGGCAGCACCCAATAGTAGGTCTTGCCAAAGAGCTCGTCCTGATAGTCCTGCGCCTCATTGTGGAAGAAATCATTCACAGACTTCCGACCGCAGTCGAAAGCCTGAATGTTCAGCCCAGGTGTCCCCTGAGGCAGAAAGTCGAGATCGTCGAGTGTCATCTAACCCCAAGTTTACGTTGCAGTTTCAGAGAGCGCTCCATGATTCTATTAAACCTGTCCTCGCGCTCCTGACTCCATTCCGAGCCTGCCAGATGCTTGGCATTGTACTCACACTGCTCGATGAAGCGTTCGGCCACCTCGCCTGTCAGTACGGGTATGTTGGTTACCGGTATTGCCATAGTTGTGTCTCCTTTTCGTATTTTGTTAAAAACTCTCTGGGTGCAAAGTTACGATTTTATTTTTAATTACCATGCATTATGGTGTAAAAAAACATTGAATGTCGGGTGTGGGGTGCTTGCTTTTATACTGTTCCATTCATCACTTTTAGGTAATTTATCGTTGTTTTCCTGCTTTTGCGAGGCGTTCGTTTGCTGCTGTCAGAATGTTTTGCTAACTTTGCAGCCTGAAGAAAAACATGAAAGATGAAGCTCAGTGATATTAAAATAGGAGAGTCAGCCAGGGTGACAGCCGTTGGCGGCAGCGGCGCGTTGAGGCAGCATATCCTTGACATGGGCCTTATACCCGGTGCGGTGGTGAGGCTTGAGAAGTTTGCCCCTATGGGCGACCCGATGCAGTTGGTGCTGCATGGATATACGCTGACGCTGCGCCGGACCGATGCGGAGAGCATTACGGTGGAGCCTCTGCAAGTAGGAGGCGACGTGTCTCACGTCGCTTTGTCAGAAGAAGATGCTCAGTCTCAGGCCGCTAATGAGGCGAGCAGGAGGGATATTCTGCCCCTGCATCACCCGGGACTGGGCGAGGGCGGCAAGTATCATGACCCTAAGCACGAGCACCCGCTGCCTGAGGGAACAGTGCTTTCGTTTGCGCTGGTGGGCAATCAGAACTGCGGAAAGACGACACTCTTCAACCAGCTGACCGGCGCCAATCAGCATGTAGGCAACTTCCCCGGCGTCACCGTGGATCGCAAGACCGGCACCATTCGCGGTCATTTGAACAGCGAAGTGACCGACTTGCCGGGCATATACTCCCTCTCGCCATACACGAGCGAGGAGGTGGTGAGCCGCAATTTCCTGAATCAGTCACATCCCCACGGCATCATCAACATCGTTGACTCAACGAACATGGAGCGCAATCTCTACCTCACGATGCAGCTGATGGAGCTGAACGTGCCTATGGTGCTGGCCCTGAACATGATGGACGAGCTGACCGGCAACGGCGGCACGGTGAAGGTGAACGAGATGGAGCAGCTGCTCGGTATGCCTGTGGTGCCTATCTCGGCCAGCAGGAACGAGGGTGTGGAGGAGCTGATAGAGCACGCCCTGCACGTGGCGAAGTATCAGGAGACACCCGTGCGCCAAGACTTCTGCCTGCCCGATGAGAACGGCGGAGCGGTGCACAGATGCCTGCACGCCATTATGCACTTCATTGAGGACCATGCGCAGCGTGCCAACATACCGCTGCGATTCGCTGCCACAAAGCTGGTGGAGGGCGACAGTCTGGTGGAGGAAAAGCTGCAGCTGACTGAGAATGAGCTTGAGAGCATAGAGCACATCGTGTGTCAGATGGAGGAGGAGCGCGGCCTGGACCGTGCCGCAGCCATTGCCGACATGCGCTATGCGTTCATCAACCGCCTGTGCGAAAGGACTGTTGTGCGTCCGCATGTGAGCCGGGAGAGCCTGCGCTCAGAGCGGATAGACAGGATACTGACGGGCCGATGGACTGCCTTGCCCGTATTCATCGCGGTCATGGCGATGATATTCTGGCTGACGTTCGACATCCTTGGCGGCACCATGCAGGGATGGCTTGAGGATGCCATAGCGTGGTTTACGGACCTGAGCGACTCTGCCATGCGCTCCTGGGATGTGAACGACACAGTGCGCTCGCTCATCATCGACGGCGTATATGCCGGTTGCGGGACGGTGGCAAGCTTCGTGCCCATCATCGTGATACTCTTCTTCTTCCTCTCCATGATGGAGGATTCGGGCTACATGGCACGCATAGCGTTTGTCATGGACAAGCTGTTGCGCCGCCTTGGACTGTCGGGCCGCAGCATTGTGCCGTTGCTGATGGGCTTCGGATGCTCCGTGCCCGCCATCATGTCGAGCCGCACGCTGCCGTCGGAGCGCGACCGCAGGCTTACGATAATGCTGACACCGTTCATGTCATGCACCGCCAAGCTGCCCATATACGCCTTCTTCTGCGCCGCCTTCTTCCCCGGACAGGCCGCCTGGGTCATGTCCGGACTATACCTGCTGGGCATCCTGACCGGCATCATCGTAGCGCTGTGCCTGAAGCGCACGGCTTTCAAGGGCGAGCCGGTGCCGTTTGTCATGGAGCTGCCGAACTATAGAATGCCGGGCATGAAGACCACGATGCTGCTGCTGTGGGAGAAGACCAGCGACTTCCTGCAGCGGGCGTTCACCGTCATTTTCCTCGCTACGATAGTGATATGGTTCCTCCAGACATTCTCCTTCAGGCTTGACATGGTGGATGATTCGGCTCAGAGCATACTCGGGCAGGTGGCTTCCGTCGTTGCTCCGGTGTTCCGTCCGCTGGGCTTCGATGACTGGCGCTTGGCCACATCGCTCGTCGGGGGCTTCCTGGCAAAGGAGAGCGTGGTGAGCACCATCACCGTTCTCTTCGGCGAAGGGGTGGTTCTGACGCAGATTTTGTCCATTCCATCGGTGATTTCCTTCCTTGTCTTCTGCCTGCTCTACACCCCTTGCGTGGCTGCCATAGCAACGGTGAAGCGCGAACTGGGAGGCCGCGATGCCGTGGCGGTTGTCGTGGCGCAGTGTATAATAGCATATATCGTGGCGTTTATAGTCTATAACATCGCACTGCTATGAACGCCGTAAGCTACATATTGCTTGCCCTCGTGGTGGGGCTCTTCATCGTGGTGGGGCGTTATGTCATCAAGGGAAGCGGCAAGAAAAGTTGCTGCAAAGACTCCTGCAGCGGCTGCTGTGATAGTTCAAGATGCAATTCATAATGCATAGTTCATAATTCATTGAAGTTTCGGAAGTGTGGCCTTTCTTGCTCCGATGCTCTACGCAAGCGTCCCTTAGGGCCGAGCGCAGGCCGTTTTATCAACTTCCGAAACTTGAAATAATTCACGATTTACAATGCATAATTTACACTTTTTATGTAAATTGTTGTGTAATTATGAACCATGCATTGTGCATTATGAATTATTTTTACTATCTTTGCACCCCAAATGGGCATTACATCCATAGCACAATTGGTGTTCCGGCTTCGCCAGCGGCAGTTGGAACAACACTTCACCCGACCAGAGGAACTGCAGGATCGGGTGCTTCGCCGTCTCCTGAAGAAGGGTGCGCAGACTCTGTACGGCAGCGAGCGCGGCTTCAGTGCCGGTGACAGTTACGAGATGTTTCGCAAGAGGGTAGGGGTGAACACCTACGAAGAGCTGAAGGGCTACATCGACCGTATGCGCCACGGCGAGAAGGATGTGCTGTGGCCGGGACGGGTGAAGTGGTATGCCAAGTCCAGCGGCACGACCAACGACAAGTCGAAGTTCATCCCCGTGAGCAGTGAAGGCCTGCAGGACATACACTACGCGGGCGGTACCGACGTGGTGGTGTGGTACCTGCAGAACAATCCCAAGTCGCGCCTCTTCGATGGCCGTGCGCTGATACTCGGCGGTTCGCACAGCCCCAACTACAACGTGGCTGGCTCGCTCGTGGGCGACCTGTCGGCCATACTGATAGAGAACATCAACCCGCTGGTAAACCTTGTGCGTGTGCCCGACAAACGGACGGCCCTCATCAGCGACTTTGAGGAGAAGCGCGAGAAGATAGCGCGGCAATGTCTCAAGGCCAATGTCACCAACCTCAGCGGCGTGCCGTCGTGGATGATGTCGGTGCTCACAAGGGTCATGGAGCTCAGCGGCAAGCAGCACTTAGAGGACGTGTGGCCCAATCTGGAGGTGTTCTTCCACGGCGGCATAGCCTTCACGCCCTACCGCAAGGCGTACGAGGCGCTCATCACGAAGCCCGACATGCACTACATGGAGACCTACAATGCCTCCGAGGGCTTCTTCGGCATACAGAACGACGCCACCGATCCCGCCATGATGCTGATGCTGGACTATGGCGTCTATTATGAGTTTGCCCCTATGGAGGCCGTGGACGAGAGCGGGCAGCTGAAGGATGAAAGCCTGGTGGTGCCGCTCAGCGGGGTGGAGACGGGCAAGAACTACGCCATGATCATCTCCACATCCTGCGGACTGTGGCGCTACATGATAGGCGACACGGTGCGCTTCACCAGCGTCAGGCCCTATAAATTCATCATCACCGGACGCACAAAGAGCTTCATCAACGCCTTTGGCGAGGAGCTGATAGTGGATAATGCGGAGCGCGGCTTGCAGTACGCATGTCAGCAGACGGGGGCAGAAGTGAGGGAATACACCGCCGCGCCGGTGTTCCGCAGCGAGGGTGTGACGCCCCATCACCAGTGGCTCATAGAGTTCAGTCGTGAGCCCGAGGACCTGAATGCCTTTGCCGACCTGCTGGACCGCCGCCTGCAGGAGCTGAACAGCGACTATGAAGCCAAGCGCTACAAGGACATCAACATGGTGCGCCTGCAGATAGTCAAGGCCCGCAAGGGGCAGTTTGACGACTGGCTGAAGTCCAAAGGCAAGCTCGGCGGACAGCACAAGGTGCCGCGTCTGGCCAACACCCGCAAGCATATAGAAGAGATTATGGATGTGACGGTGTCGCATCCCCTATGACAGGTCATTATGAATAACAAACCGTGCATATCCCGTCTTGTCCGCCTGCTGCCCCTGGCAGTTGTGGCGGTGGTGTGTCAGCTGGCCGTTACATCCTGCGCACGCATGGGAGCACCCGACGGCGGGTGGTATGACGAGGTGCCTCCGCACGTCGTAGCCACCTATCCGGCAGACAGGGAGGTGAACGTCAACAGCCGGAAGATACGCATAGAGTTTGATGAATTCATCAAGGTGGACAACGTAGCGGAGAAGGTTGTCTTCTCTCCGCCGCAGAAAGAGACGCCCGATATCAAGGCGCACGGACGCTTCATCAATATCCGGCTACTTGACACGCTGCAGGCAAACACCACCTATACCATAGATTTCTCTGACGCCATAAGCGACAACAACGAAGGCAACTCAATGGAGAGTTACACCTACAGCTTCTCCACCGGCGACCATATCGACACGTTGGCCGTGGAGGGCTATGTGCTGAATGCCGAAGACCTGGAGCCGGTGAAGGGCATATTGGTGGGCCTCTTCCCCAAGGACAGCCTGAACCAGGGGCGGGACACCGCCTTCGTCCGCGTGTCACGCACCGACAGCTACGGTCATTTCATCATACGTGGTGTGGCTCCGGGCAAATACACCGCAGGTGCCGTGATGGACATGGACGGTGACTCGCGCTTCACGCAGCGAGGCGAACAGATGGCTTTCTCGCACGATGTGTTCGTGCCATCGTCCTTCCCCGACATCAGGCAGGACACCATCTGGAGCGACACGCTGCACATCAAGGACATCATCAGGGTGCCATACACTCACTACAAGCCCGATGACATAGTACTCAGAGCCTTCACACACTCTATGACGGAGCGCTATTTCCTGAAGTCGGAGAGGCAGGAGACGGACCATTTCACGTTCTTCTATACCGCCGGCCTGAGCAAGGACAGCATAGATGCCTACTATGCCCGCACTGACAGCGCGGCGAAAGCGGCACTGCAGGCATATAACGGACCACGGCTGACGGCCCTGCCCACACTGCGCGGACTGAACTTCGACACCGACGAGCAGCTCGTAGTAGAGCCGTCGGAGCATGGCGATACCATCACCTACTGGATAAAAGACAGCACGCTGGTGGAGACAGACTCGCTGCAGGTGGAGGTGACAACCCTTGTCACCGACACGCTGGGAGTGCTGCAGCTGCAGACCGACACGCTGGAACTGCTACCCAAGACGAGCTTGGAGAAGCGCCTGAAGGAGCGTGCAAGGCAGCAGGAGGAGTGGCAGAAAGAGGTTGAGAAACGCAAGAAGTCGCGCGAGAAGACCATCTCCCGCCTGCGCAGGGAAGAGGTTCCCGAGGAGGAATGGGACCTGGAGCCGCTTGACACCTTGCCGGCACCGAAGAGGCTGAAGGTCAATTTCGACGTGCAGTCATCCATGGCGCCTGACGGAATAGTACACATCACATTCCCCACGCCGATGGCGCGCATAGACACCTCTGCGGTACACCTGTACGTGGAGCAGGATTCCACATGGTTCCGTACGCAGTTCTTCTTCCTGCCGGTAGAGAAAAGACTGCCTTATCTGGGTGAGAACCCGAAGCAAAACCTCAGCCGCGAGTGGGAACTGTTCACTGAATGGATACCGGGAGCCAACTACTCCCTTGAGGTTGACACGCTGGCATTTGAGGATATCTACGGCCTCACGTCAGACCCCTACAAGTCCGGCATCCGCGTGGCGACGCTGGAATCATATTCGTCACTGTTTGTCAATGTCAACGGCATACCGTCAGCCGCATCCGCAAAGCCGGAGGAGGACAAGACGCAGGTGGTGGTACAGCTGCTTGACAGCAATGACAGGGTAGAGAGGTCAGCCGTAGTAGAGAAAGGAACGGCAGAGCTATACTACCTCAAGGGCGGCAAATACTACATGCGTGCCTTCATGGACCGCAACGGCAACGGACGGTGGGACACAGGAGACTATTACATTGACCAGCAGCCCGAGGAGGTCTTTTACTACCCGAAGGAGGTGGAGCTGAAGGAGAAATGGGACATCACCAAGACGTGGAACCTCTCCGAAACACCCCTCTACCGGCAAAAGCCCGGCAAGCTGACCAAGCAGAAGGGTGAGAAGAAGAAGGACATTCGCAACCGCAACCAGAAGCGTGCCGAGGAGAAAGGCATCCCCCTGCCCGAATACCTGCAATGATGGTTCAATAAACAAACAGAATAATAACAGATAAAAACGAACAGGATACACACGATGAGAAGAGTACTTTTCATTCTTTTACTGACGATATCGCTGCTTATACCCTCGCAGGCAGACGCCTTGTCAAGGGCGTTCAATGACCGCGAGGTGATAACTTATCAGCTCTATTTCAACTGGAAGTTCGTATGGATCAAGGCCGGTACGGCGACTATGACCACCCAGCCCTCCACCTACAAGGGCAAGAACGTATTCCGCACCAGCCTGGTCACGCAGACATCGCGCAAGATAGACCGCTTCTTCGTCATGCGCGACACCATCACCAGCTTCTGCGACCTGGACCTCTCCCCCTTATATTATAGGAAAGGCGCGCGCGAGGGCAAGCGCTATTACGTCGATGAGGTGTGGTACACCAACAGCGGCAACAAGACCCTGGCCACCATGCGCCACCTGGCTGCCGACGGCGAAGTGACTGCCGAGAAGCATACGTATGACCGCAACGTGTCGGACATGATCAACAGTTTCATGCGCATCAGGAGCATGGACGTGTCAAGTTGGAAGAAGGGACACTCTGAAACGGTCTATATAGCAGGCGGCTCCAAACTGAC
Organism: Prevotellaceae bacterium UBA2718; assembly: GCA_002353975.1. Lineage (GTDB taxonomy): Bacteria > Bacteroidota > Bacteroidia > Bacteroidales > Bacteroidaceae > Prevotella. The sequence goes on along the minus strand of DEKQ01000038.1, from coordinate 35,482 downwards.
TACGGCACGCCTCGTCTTCAACGGACGCAAGACCGTCAAGGGCGATGACAACAAGAAGTACCATTGCCTCGTAATATCTTACAACGAGAAAGAGAACGGAAAGTGGAAGGAGATAGTGAAGTTCTACGTCACCGACGACTATCGCCACATCCCCATACGCCTTGACCTCAACCTGCGTTTCGGCACCGCCAAGGCCTTCGTCACATCAATAAAGTAATGGGCTTCACCTCTTGATGAAGTCTGATGGAGTAACGCCAAAGTGCTTCTTGAACTGGCGTGTAAAGTGCTGCGGATAGTCAAAACCAAGGCTTTCGGCAGTCTCTGAGATTGTATATCCGCTCATCAGAAGCTGTTGCGCGCGTTGAACTCAGAGAATCCTCCCCCATAATCAGGATTTTGTGAGCAATGATACAAATTTTCTTTTCTGAATGAGCATATTTCATAAAAAAGATGTATCTTTGCAGCGTAAAATAAAAAAATATGGGACAATTGGCATTTCTTCGGATGTTCATCTTGGTGGCCATATCCATTGATGCGAATGACAATCGCCGACATGTCCATGTGTTCTACAAGGGCAAGCGGCACCAGCACTCGTTGGCGAAGATATGGATTGAGTCCAACGGACAACAATGCGTCGAGATAGCTGAATCGAGCCTCTCGCTGAAGGATAACGAAATGCTTGTCGCCGCCATCAACCGGCACTGGGAGTTTATCAACGAACAAGTGACGAAGGCATTCAACGGCGAAAAAACTGTATCAATTGACATAGAGAAATAAAATATAGGAGGAAAGGATTATGTGTAAGATGAAAGATGTTAGCGTGGGTATCAAGGACATGGACTTCAAGTCGCTTCGCGGAAAGATGATTGTACGCCTGACCGATGGGCGGACGGTCATCGTGCCCGTGTCGTTCTTTCCCGACATCAAGCAGATGCCCGTCAAAGAGCGCGAGAAGTGGATGGTGCTCGACGACCAGTATTTCACGTTCGAGAACATGACACGCGTTTATTCCGTGCTTGACTTGTTGAAGGCTGCCTAATAGCTTTGAGACTTCTAATAATAATGTCTAACCAAAACAGATTGCGTATGAATCAATAAAAGAACAAAAGACATATAGATAAGAAGCGTTAGCTTTTTGTTCTTGTTTACTGATAATTGGGGAATTAAAAGTAAAGCTACAAGAGTAATAGTTTCAACGCTCACGTCGTTTGACGTGGGCTTTTACTCGTTAAAGTAGCAATGGTTATCCCCAATACCTCAGTAAACGTAGACGAAGTTATTAGTCCACGTTTCTTTTTCTGTCTTCTATTCAGAGGTGTCGGACTTAAATATAGAGACAAACTTAATAAACTTAGTCACAAACTAAAAAAACTTAGTCAATATGAAACGAACTTATCAACTTATGGTGTTAGCAGTGTTGACGTGTTGCTGTTTTGCTCTATTGGCCTGCGGTGGGGATGACAATGGACCAGTCCCTCCTGCCAATAACAATAATCCCAATGACGGTAACAAAAATAGTACTCAGCTTACATTTCAGTTGATGCAAGACTGTCCCACTTGCAATGGCAGCACGCAATGCATTGACTGTAATGGCACAGGAAAAGGATGTAAGACATGTCAAGGCACAGGCAAATACTGTAAAAATTGTGGTACAACGGGTGTCTGCGACGACTGCGGTGGAACAGGGAATTGCCATTCGTGCATTGATAAAGGTAACAAAACATGCAGTTATTGCTGGGGTGAAGGAGTAAAATATGGAAAAAAATGTCAGACTTGTGGCGGCACAGGGAGTGTAGAATATGAATACTGTTTAGGGAAAGGTAAATGTCCATCCTGTAATGGCTACTTGACCTGCCAGACCTGTCATGGTAATCCTGAATGCCAGACGTGCGGAGGCGATGGACATTGTTCCACATGCATTAACAGCGACGGCAAGTGCAAAGACTGTACAGGTACCGGCAAGGTGAGTGCTCAGTCTCTCTCTTTCACCGACGGTAGTGACAACAAGAGAATCTTTGTTCACAGTACAGGTGATTGGCAAGTATCGTCAGACGTTGAATGGCTCACTTTCTCGCGCTCTTCTGGCAGCGGCGACTACACGCTGACTGTCACCGCAGCCAAGAACAACTCGGTTTCAACACGCAATGGCATCATTACCTTCACATACGGCAACTCCAAGACCAATGTCAGTGTTTCACAAAGTGGGGAATCCGCTAATCTGAGCATCGATGCATCTTCCGTCTTTGTCAGTTCAAGTGGCTCTGGGGCAACCATCAACATTACTTCCAACACCTCATGGACTGTCAAGGCTGCCGACTCGTGGGTCACCTGTACGCCCAGCAACGGCACGGGCAATGCTTCCGTCAGTGTCGGTGCTTCTGCATATAACGGCACTCGCTACTCTAAATTGACCGTTGCCGACACGTCAGGCGAACTGTCCTTTGAAATATCTGTCGCCCAAGCGGAAAGTGTCAATGCATTGACAGCACTAAGGAATTGGTTAGAGAAGCCTATGGGGATTGTTGACGTTAATATGAAGACATCTTCTTATCAGACGATTAAGAGTGTGATAGGAAGGTCGTATAAAATCAAGGAGTATTCAGATTATTTTTCGGTTTATGCCAGCGAAAACCCAGATTTGGGCTCACTGACATATCAGGGATTGCAGTTTGAGACAGCACAGATAGGAAAACTCCCCAATGGTCGCAAATACGTAGAATATGATTTCAAGATAGATAAATCTACAGCCTTAAATAACTATAAGAGTTATCTTAACAACATCATAGAGGATTTCAAGTACAATCTGAACATATCGCTTGAAAGCTTCTCTGATACTCGCTATAAGGCTCATGGTACTGAATTCTACTATCATGAAGTAAATGTTGGCACATATTCTGATTACTATTTGTTCTCCATTTACACAGTCTACTAATATCCGTAATTTTGGTCGGTTAATCTGTAAAACGGTTAATCGACCTTTTCATTTTCTCCGTACCTTTCATTCTTAGATAGCGAACCCTTTGTTTATGTCACCTTATTTCACCAGCGTGCATCCACATGGGGTTTCTGTCCCCTGGGAAACGGGGGAACCGAGGACGCCCACGTCCCCAGTGTGGATGCACAGAGCATGCGCAAAGGTGAGCACTCCATATTGAACACCCCATTTCATAAGCCTTTAGGAGGCGACGTGTCCCCACATCGCACCAACAGCGTTATATCAGCAATGTCATAGTCGGTATCATTAGCCGTTGCGACGTGAGACACGTCGCCTCCTACTGCAAAGCGGTCAGATAACTGTTAGTCATATAGAGCCGATGACGTGGCTATGACAAAATGGCAGTCCTGAACAATCTGATTATCAATGCGTTGTGATAGTAGGTCTTTTAGGAGGTAAAAGACCTACTATTACCGTGTAAAAGACCTACTATTAGGAGGTAAAAGACCTGCTATCAGAACGCAAAAGTTACTCTGCCATTTTGGCAGACATTCTCGCTCGGTCGGAATTGCGGGCGGAAAACAGGATAAATGCCGCAAGATGGTGTATTCTTGCGGCATATTTTTGTTTCTTAATGTTTTTTAACAGTGCAATTAGTTGCGCATTATCAATTTTTAATTAACTTTGCACCAAATTTCCTTAATAGGCGTTAAGAACTGTTGTGTTCTGTTGCCACTATTGCCATGCTAAGAGCACAAAAGGAAGAATAAGTAAATCGATATCAACTAACTGACAACCCGGTAAGTAAATACAGACAAGCTGTTTCGTAAGGACTTTCCAGTGTCCTGTGGGACTGATGTGGACGCATCTTATTGACGGATTTTATTTATCTATCAACTATACTAAACAAACTAACTAACTATGTCTGAAAAATTCAAGAACGTTCGCTACGCGCTCGTAAGCATGTTGCTCTTCTACTGTGCAGCACTGCAGGCGCAGTCAGTGACAGGAAACGTTAAGGACAGTATGGGTGAGCCGGTCATTGGTGCTACCGTAATGGAGAAAGGCACTAAGAATGGCACTGTTACCGATTTTGACGGTAACTTCACCATCAAGATGTCCTCGACGTCGCATGACTTGCAGATTTCTTACGTTGGTATGAAGACTGCAAATGTAAAGGTAGGTAGCAAGACTCAGCTCGATGTTACCCTTGAAGACGATGCAACGACTCTTAACGAGGTCGTAGCCATCGGTTACGGTTCAAAGGCCCGTAAGGATCTGACCGGTTCGGTAGGTTCTGTAAGCGGTGCCAAGCTGGCAGCTATCCCTGTATCATCTGCCACAGAGGCTCTGGCCGGTAAAATTGCCGGTGTGCAGGTAACCTCTGTCGATGGTCAGCCGGGTGCTGATGTAAACATCCGCGTGCGTGGTGCTACGTCTGTGACACAGTCCAACGAGCCTCTCTACATTGTGGATGGTTTCCAGCAGTCTAACATCAACGATATCCCGCCAAGCGATATCGCATCTATCGACGTGTTGAAGGACGCATCACTCACCGCCATCTACGGTGCGAAGGGTGGTAACGGCGTTATCGTCGTAACGACCAAGTCAGCACAGGCTGGTAAGGTGCAGGTAGAGTTCAACGGACGTCTGACACTCTCCCACATCTCCAAGAAGCTTGACCTGATGAGGACCACAGACTTCGTGGAATATACATGGGACCGTGCCCAGGGCGGCGTGTCTTACTCTTCTACATCTGCACGTAACTGGCGTGAGAACTTCGGTAACCCTGCCGACATGGATGTCTATGCAACACACCGCAACATCAACTGGCAGGACGAGGTGATGAACGAGACTCCGCTGAACTACATGGCCAACGTAGCCATCGGCGGCGGTAACGACAAGACAAAGTTCAAGCTCTCTCTCACACAGTCTGAGGATAAGGGTATCATCATGGGTTCAGGCGTACGCCGTACCAACATCAACTTCAAGTTGAACACCGACCTGCATCCGAAACTCAAGTTCAACTACAGCCCAACGATGACCTATCGTCGTGACGAGGGTGCCGGTGGTGAAGGCGTAGGTACAGGCGGTATCATCGACGTGCTGAAGTACGCTCCTACGAAGGGTTACACTGACTTCGCCATATATGACACGAAGTTCGTGAATGTTGACCCTGACAAGCTGGCAGAGTGGGATGAGAACAATCCTCTCTCTAACATCACTACCAACGTGCAGAAGAGACACTCTTACAACATCAACAACCGTATGTCTCTCACGTGGACACCTATCGAGGGCCTCACACTGCGCACTGAGGGTAACTATGCTATCACCTTCCGCGACACACAGCGCTACTGGGGCTACCTCTCAAGCGAGGGTAAGAAGTATAACTCACAGCCTGTGGCACAGATCCAGAACCGTACGACACAGTCTTACACCTGGACCAACACAGCTACTTATAACTTCGACATCAAGGACGTACACAACCTGTCGTTCCTCCTGGGTCAGGAAATCTATAACACCCAGTATAAGGAGAGCACACAGAAGAACCGTTACTTCGACCGTTCCATCACTGCCGGACGTGCATTCGACAACATGGGTCTGGGTGACGTATATATCTCTGACACCTACAGGTCAACAGCCGACCGCACAGCATCTTTCTTCGGTCAGGCATCTTATAACTACGACCACAAGTACCTCATCTCTGCTACACTCCGTGCCGACGGTTCCACAAAGTTCGCTCCAGGCAACCAGTGGGGTTGGTTCCCATCAATCTCAGGTGCGTGGGTAATGAACAAGGAGAAGTTCCTCTCTGACGTGAAGTGGATTGACCAGTTGAAGCTGCGCTTCGCCTTCGGTCTGGCAGGTAACAACAACATCGACGCCGACCTCTGGCGCTATCGCTACACCGTAGCAACGGAAGGCGGTCCCGGCTTCGGAGAGTCTCGTCAGTATGGTGAGATGTACTACACCTCTCCTACCACCTATCCTAACAAGGGCATCAAGTGGGAGACCACCATCACACGTAACTTTGCAGCAGACATCGTGCTGTGGGGCGGACGCCTCAGCATCACGCCTGAGTTCTATATCAACACCACACGTGACCTTCTTTACAAGTCAACCATTTCTTCTACCTCTGGTTACACCGTTCAGATGCAGAACATCGGTAAGGTGCAGAACAGCGGTTTCGAGTTGACAGTCAACGGTGACTTCCTCCGCGGTAAGGACTATGTCTTCTCCGGTAACCTCACCATCGGTCACAACAAGATGAAGGTAAAGCAGCTCAATGCTACCGACGACGTGCTGTATAACTACTCTTCACGCTTCAAGTCTGCAGGCGAGGACGACTACATCCTCCAGGTAGGCGGCGAGGTAGGTATGCTCTATGGCTACGTTTACGACGGCCTGTATCAGGTCAGCGACTTCGACATCGACCAGTGGAACAACAAGACCAAGTGGGTGCTCAAGGACGGCGTGCCTGAGATGACAACCGACGTGCTGGCTGCATCTACATCAGGTGATCCTTCTATGCCTGGCAAGATGAAGTTCAAGGACCTGGACGGCGACGGCAAGATTACTACCAAGGACCGTACCGTCATCGGTAACACCAACCCACGCTGGCAGGGTGGCTTCGGTCTCTCAGCCACATACAAGGAGTGGGACTTCTCTGCAAACTTCACCTACATGCTCAACTTTGACGTGTATAACGCAACGGCTTACGCTCTCTCTTCAAGCTCAAGCACCGCTACGGTTTACAACAATGTGCTGGCTAAGTTCGGTCGCGGAAACCGTTGGGCATACACTGCTGACTTCGGCAGCCACGACGACTACACCACGACATCCAAGACCGTGCTCGACCAGACCACTGACTACATCGCTATGAACGCGAACAAGCCACTCTGGAACCCTGCTGACGTCGTTACTAACACTGTCAACTCTTACTTCGTAGAGGATGGTTCATTCCTCCGTTGTCAGGACATCACCATCGGTTACACATTCCCGAAGAAGATTATAAACAAGATCTACCTGAGCAAGCTCCGTGCATACTTCTCTGCAGGCAACCTGTTCATGATCACCGGTTACTCCGGTTACGATCCTGAGGTAGATGTTCAGAGCGGACTCACACCGTCTATGGATATGAACCGCTACCCACGCTCGCGTACATTCTCCTTCGGTATTAACGTGACATTCTAATTACAACTTAAAGAAACTGAAACAAATATGAAAATCAAGAATATATTAATCAGTGGACTTGGTGTACTTGCGTTGACTGCCTGCAACGACTACCTTGACGTTGACACGCCTTCCAAGTACTCCATAGAAGATGTCTTCAGTTCACAGAAGGATGCCAACGAGGCCCTGAACGGTGTCTATGCCAGCATTCTGGCAAGCGACTGCTTCGGCCAGGCATACACATATTCGCTCGTGCTCAACTCTGACGTAGATTATGTCAGTGACAGCAAGGAGTCAAAGCAGACCAACACACCGAAGCGTTACGACTGTGACGCCAGCAGCGGTACTGTGAACAAAGTGTGGAAGGCAACCTATGCAGGCATTGAGAATGCCAACAACTTTATCGTAAACCTGCAGGAAGGCTCCATCTACGACGAGGATAATGCCAACGTGATGCAGATGCTCGGCGAGGCTAAGGTGCTGCGCGCCATGCTCTACTACGAGCTGTTGTGCTACTGGGGCGACGTTCCGTTCACCCTCGAGCCTACCTCTTCTACTGAGGATTTCGCTCCTGCCATCGAGTCTCGTGACGTCATTGCCAAGGCTCTTGTGGAGGACCTGAAGGAGGCTGCTACCCACATGAAGTTTGCCGAGAACATCGCAGAGGGCGTTGAGCGTGCCTCAAAGGAGGCTTGCTGGGCACTCATCTCACGTATCTCACTGCAGGCAGCAGGCTACTCTCTGCGCCATGTGGAGGGCGATGCAACCTCATACGGATACATGGCAAAGCCTGACCAGGAGCTGGAGAAATACTTCCTCACAACGGCCCGCGCATACGCTGACTCTGTTATCTCAAGCGGAACACACAGCCTCACGAAGGACTATCAGGAAGTGTTCTATGACGAGTGCAACATGATAGTAAGCAATGCTGACGACATAATCTTCGATCTTCCGTTTGCCATTGAGGCATCTGGTTACATCGGTTACCGTCAGGGCCCGCAGTTCCAGTCCAACGGTGGTGAGACCAACTACACATGGGGTGAGTGCGGCGGCAACCAGTACGTAGAGTCTTTCTATCGCTACAGCTTTGCCAAGGACGATGCACGTAAGTATGTCGGCGAGGGCTTCTGGTACTATGACTACCAGGGCACACCGGTGCTCCGCGCTTCCTACGGCCTGCACAACCTGAAGTGGTCTAAGATATGGAACACCACCAGCGCCTACACCAACATCTCTACAGGCAACACAGGTATCAATTTCCCATACCTGCGCTATGCTGACGTGCTGCTGATGTATGCTGAGGCTGACGCCAAGCTCACCGGAGAGGTGAACGCCGACGCCCTGCAGGCACTGAAGACCGTGCGTGAGCGTGCGTTCCGCAACGGTGGCACAGACCCATTCGTAGATCCTACGGATGCTGACGACTTCATCAAGAAGATTCTCGATGAGCGTAAGTGGGAGTTCGCAGGTGAGAACATGCGTTGGAAGGACCTCGTGAGAAACAACATGCTGTCCGAGACCCTCTACTGGACCTTCATGCGTAACTATGCCGTTGCAGAGGATGCAGGCGTAGGTGTTTCATGGGGCGACCTCATTGAGGAGCACGACGGAGTGGAGTACTTCGACAACGCACTGCTGCCTAACTACCTTACTTATATATATGTCCAGAACCCTGCCAAGAGCAAGATTGACCTGAGCTACTATCAGAATACAACCCTGCCTTGCCTCTTCATCCTCAACCCCGAGGCTGCCAACGCAGACCTGAAGACCACCGACGAGAGCGGCACGCAGATACACTCTGCAGTGCAGATACGCAACAACCCGCAGTGGTGGTTTGATGACAAGGGTCTTGACTTCAAGGCTATCAAGAAGCCAAACGACGAGTCTGTTGACAAGGTTACATGGACTGAGAGCGCAGAGTTCTTCACCAAGTGGTATGACGAGGACGGCGGCTACCCACAGGCACAGGTTCGCTACTCACTCTACGGTTACATCCGTGGCGGTGTGGATGCAGGCGACTACAGCAGCATCTACATCATCGAGAACGGCACACCAAAGAAGATTGAGGCAGGCGTAGTGCCTGAGTCTCTCCCCGTTGTGCGCTATCTCCTCCCAATCCCACGTGAGGCTCTCCGTCGTGGTGGATACACCAACTACTATGGATATTAATTCATAACACATAAATAGTAAACACACATATATGAAAAAGATATTTCTATATTCATTAATGTTGCTGTCCACCTTTGCTGTCTTCTCCTGCACTGACAAGGACAACGAAGTGACAGCATCAGCGGATCGCCTGATGCGCCCCCAGTTCCGCACACGTTACACCGTGTCGGCAGGCTCCAGTGATCCCGATCTTTGTGCGGTGCGTAACCTCAATAGCATCTTCCTCTCATGGAGCATGATAAAGGATGCTGAGGCTTACGAGCTGAAAATCTCTACCGAGCAGAAGGTAAGTAAGGGTGAGGAAGCGTGGGAAAATCCGGAGAATGTCCTCATTGACACCATCCTGCCTGCCGACAGAGACACTCTCCTGCTCACTAACATGAGCTATTCTACGTCCTACCGTTTCGCCATCCGTGCCCTCTCTCCACGCGGTGAGGGTCACCACTCACTGTGGTGGGGATACGGCGACGGACAGCACTGGGCTGACTACCTCGGTCTGCAGACCGAGAGCCGCTACTCTACACCTGAGATTATAACCAACAAGGCCAACAGGACCAAGGAAGGCTTCCGCGTATATATTGACCGTAAGGTTTATGCTGACGCTGCTGACTACGACGAGTGGAATGAGCACTTCACGCAGGTCGATAGTGCCGACGCAAAGGTGTGGAAGTGTGACTACCTCCGTGTAGCTGCCTCTGAGAGCTCTCCAAGCGCTTCTGTTCCTGCTGAGTACCAGCACTACAACCTGACTGATCAGGACTTCGCACGCGGTTACATTGACATCGCAGGTCTTGACTCCAACTCCGTATATATCATTGACGTAGTGGATAAGGACATTCCTATCTTCGTGGACGCTGTGTACAACACGCAGTCAGTACGTACCAAGGGTGACCCGGGTGCACCGATCCTCATCAACGAGGCTAACGGTTATGTTGCCGTTGACACTATGAACATCGACGGTGTGGTGTACAAGTTCTCTGACTATGCTAACCTCCTTGGCAGCGGCTTCACCGCAATACGTATCGACAATATCCTGCGCTCATTCATGGCCGACAACACGCTGGCTGAGAACCAGGAGTTCTATCTCGAGGGCGGTAAGGTATATTTCACTACGGCCAACATGGACCTCTACAAGGGCTTTACCCTCAAGACCAATCCTGAAGACATAGCTGCCGGCAAGGGCAACGCTAAGGTCTATGACCTGCGCAACCTCCCATCATCTTCCGGCTCACCGGCATTCTTCATGCTCGGACGTCAGCCTATGGGCGGTGAGAACGCTAACATCTCTATTGACATTGAGAACATCGTATTCGAGAACATCGACTTCGACTTCCCGGGAGCACACAACAGCTTCCAGGGCGGTGCTACGGGTAACTACCTCTTCAACCAGTACTCTGGCGGTATGGGTATCCATGTTGACAACTTCATCATCCGCGGCTGTACCTTCCAGCGCTTCGTTCGTGGCTTCGGTCGCACGCAGTGTAAGTATGGTGAGTACATTGAGAACTTCCTCGTTGAGGACTGTGAGTTCTTCAACTGCGGTGGCTACAGCGGCAACGGTTCTGGTTACGGCTTCTTCACTGGTGACCTGAACAATCCGAAGTCTAACTGCTTCCACAACATGGTATGGCGCAACAACACGTTCTATGAGACCCCAATCGGTAACTTCCTCACTCACGGAACAGGTACTGGTAAGTGGGCTGATCCGAACCTGGTATTCAATATCACGATTGAGAACAATACGTTCGTCAACTGGAATACCTACAGCGGACGTCCAATGCTCAGCTTCCGTTCGCTGCCTGCAGGCTCTACTATCACCGTTCGCAAGAACCTCTTCATCCAGACCAAGTCTGCCGGTGATGAGCGCGCAATGAACCTCCAGGGTGCTGACATACGTACGCTCAACGGTGTATGCGAGGACAAAACCACGTTCAACATCTACGACAACTGGTCAACTAACGACAACATCAGCGACGCTACGGGCGAGGTATTCACTGCTAACGCATTCAGCGCTAACAAGAACTCCTTCGGTGCGTTCACCACTAACCCTGATGTAGAGTTCCCGGCTGGTGCAGATGAGCTGATTATCCATGTTGCCAACATCTCGGCTACGGACCTGATGCAGAGTCCTAACCCACCGGTTCCTGTAGTAGGCACAGAGACTGAGTACAACCACAGCACTGGCTCTATCGACGGTACAACACCGTCAACAGCAGTCAACACGCTGATTGGTGGCACGTCTAACCTCTACTTCAAGAACTTCGACAACGAGATCGTGAAGCGCGGTATTGGTGCATCCAAGTGGCGCACACCTGCTGCATCTGCTAAGTAAGCTCACTCTAACCTGACATTAACTGAACCTTCGGGGAGCGGACCGCGCGGTCCGCCCCCCTTTCTTGTTTTATGCCCACAGCTCCCCTCCATCTCCCACAGCCCCCCTCCAACTCCCCCCTATAGGAGGGAGAGACGTAATCAGCGAGCACCTTAGGAGGCGGCGTGTCCTCACGTCGCAATCAATGATCTGCGACAGTATCGGCATCACTGTTGCCTTTCAGCGAGCATCAACACGGGGACGTGGGACACATCGCCTCCTGATGATGTGCATGTAAAGCAAAGTCCCCTGCTTCTATGCCCATCACGGCGTATTTCCTGATGCTTAAATAGTTGAATTTAGTTAAAATTATAGGCATTTTACTCCAATCCCTTCGCGGAATGAAGAAAAGTTCGTAACTTTGTAGCGGTGCAAAATGCCTTTTACCACCGTATGCAAATTCATAACAGAGAACATTCACATCTTATTTATTAACTTCTAAAAACAACAATCTATGAAGAAAATCTTTACTCTTATCGCTGCTGCCTTTGCAGCAGTAGCAGTAAACGCGGCAGATTGGACAGCCCCTGGTACAGCTCCAGCTGCCGGTACCGCCATCATCGATGACGACCTGATGACAGTCAGCACTGTTTACGCAGGAACATGTTCAACTATCCTCGTTGAGGATGTCGCTACTCCTGTGACTTTTGCAGGCAAGACTTTCAAGACCTACATGCAGATTCGTGTTGACGCAGCACCAAGTGCAGCTAATCCCACTGGTACGGAAAAGGCTGAAAGCACTCCACTGGTTATCGTTGCCAAGAAGAATGTAGATTTCACATACTACTATCGTCGTCAGGCTGTGACCGATGCTGGCTTCACTGACAATGACGGCAAGGACGTGAAGATCGTTAATCAGGCCTCTCCCGCTGCTGCCATCGCAGGTTCTGCTTTCGTTGCTGAGGAAACTGACGATCCTGCTTACGCCAATACCTACAAGACCGTATCTCTCGAAGCCGGCAAGACCTACACCCTTTGGGCACGCGGCACCACAGGCCGTCTCTATGGCATCTCTTACGTAGAGGGTACAGCCCAGGGTGGCGGTGATGACGAGCCACAGACCGGTGGTGACATCCCTGCAGGCTGGGGTGACGTATATAGCTGGCAAGGCGGTGACCCTGCTGTAGAGGTAGGCGGCACTGCAGTAGCTTCTGACGGCGAGAGCGTAAACTATGCTAACGGTGACTACATGACCATACGTATCAACAAGAAGAAGGCTGACATTGACACTGACAATGTTCAGATTACTTTCAACGAGGCACTGAAGGCAGGCGACAAGATTGCCATCACAGGTTATCGTAACAAGGATACTGATGCCAACGGTACACTCTACATGCTCTTCAGCAACGGTTCTTCTATTGACGAGGGGGACGGTGTAGTATGGAACAATATCCACTCTGCCATTGGCCAGCAGCCAAACACCAACGTATATGATGTAACTGATGCCATTGCAGGCAGCACAAGCGTTAAAATTGCTCGCTCTGTAGCCAGCACCAACGTCTTCATCATCAAGGTTCGCGTAGCACGCGCAGGCGGCAGCTCTGTAAAGGGCGTTAAGGCTGCTGACGAGGCTGCTCCTGCAGTGAAGAAGGTCGTTAAGGACGGTCAGATCATCATCGTCAAGGACGGCGCACAGTACAACGCTGCCGGCGCACAGGTGAAGTAAGTCATCATTTAGCGCAGAAGCATAATTCTGCATAAACTCAAATAAAAAAGCCGAAAGTTTTGTCCTTTCGGCTTTTTTGTTTACTTTTGCAAGCAAAGAGTAGGAGGCGACGTGTCTCACGTCGCTATCCAGCAGATTGTTGCGACGTGAGACACGTCGCCTCCTATGCAAAGCAGTGAAAATAACAGCTTTGTAATATAACAAGTGAAAAGTTCCTTTCACACCGAAAAATAGGACACCGCGCAACGCGCTCACATTCAGGGCGTTGCAATAGTAGGTCTTTTAGGCTCTGATAGTAGGTCTTTTAGGCGGTAATAGTAGGTCTTTTACAACGCAATAGTAGGTCTTTCACTGCGTAAAAGACCTACTATTACAACGCCCCCTGATAATCAGCACGTTACAACGGCGTTTCCGCACGATGCCGATTGTTCCATTTTTCTGGTGACCAGAAGTTTGTATTCTATCGCAGTCAGGGACTTGACCTTGTGAAAATATACTACTCTTCCTCCTCATCTCTCATATATAGCTGGCATTCGCGTGCCAGTACGGTGCGTCCGTCATATTCTTGGTTGGCGGTGTTGATGTATTTGCTGCCTGACATCATGGGGACCGTGCTTAGAGTGACAATCTTGACATCAGGCGAGATGTATGTGTTTTTACGATGCTCCATGAATTGTATTCTGGTTTATGTAGTATTTTATTTCTTTACTTTATATAGAATTTCTTTCCGTTACTGATGTATAGTCCTTGTGTTGGCTTGTCGGTGCGCTGCCCTGCCACGTTGTATAGCGTGTCTGTCGTGAAAGCCTGACTGTCAGCATGCCATATACCTGTTGTGTCATCTCCGAATGAGAGGGTGATGCGTTTTGCTTGGCTGCTGCCTGAGAGCGGTATCTTGAGATAGGCTTTCCCCTTGGCTACCGTTGCAGAAGTATTGTCGATGAGGTAAAAACTCACGGACGCATTGTCATCGTCTGCTGCCAGAACATACTTGCCGTAGCCGTCCTCCTTGCTCACTGTGTCGCCGTTGCCTGCGAAGAGCAGGTTTCCGCTCACGTCATCGGCATTGTCTGTCGTCAAGACGGGTATTGCCTCCCCATCCGTGCCTTGCAGTATCAGTCCTGTGCCGGCGGGAACCTTCGTCACCTGCTGAAGAAACACCTTGCCATCCTTCACGCTTTTGGCGATATAGGCCTTTACGGTGGTGTCGGTGAAATCGAGAGCATAGTCGGCAGCGAAAGTCTGACAACCCATTGTCGCAGCGGGAACGCTATAGGTCATGCCGACCTCTTCGGCAATGGCCGATGCAATCAAGTTGTCCGTGCTGCTCGTCACGTCGTTGAGCGATACCGATGCAGTGGCATCAGCCACGGGTTCCAGCACCCAGTTGTTGCCCTTGTCAGTGTCGTGGGCGCTGTAGGCATAGACCACCTGCGCGTTGTCCTTCACCTGTGGGTTGGCGTGCTGTGATGACTCTCCCAGCAGATAGATATTGTCTGTCGTGCCTAAGGCACTCTGATTAGCATTGTTCAGCGTCACCAGTACTTCGGCGGGGGTAGTCTTTGACAGCGTCCAGTAGCCAGTAGAAGGCGTGACATAGTATCCCTCCTTATTATATATATAATAGTATCCCTGCTTGCCCAGCACCGGCAGCAGCGCATATTCTCCCTTCTCTGCGTCTGCGTTGGTTGTCAGCAGGTGGCCGCTGGCATCGGGTGCGGATGCCAGGTAGCGTTTGCGGTTAGTGTTGAGGTGCTTTATGTGGTAGGTCTGCTGTGGGTTTATGCCGAGGATTGGCGTATTGCGCTCTGTCTCCACTATGTCGCCGTCGGCAGTGCCGAAATACTTCAGCGTCCAGCTGTCAAAGCATACCCATGTGGCATTGTTTGTCTGGGCCATGTCTATGCCGAACTCCATATCGCCTTTATCCGTCAGGGTCAGTTCAAGCATATACTCCGTGCAGGCGGTATTGCCCGTTGAGATGGTCTTGGAAACAGACGAGCCGGTCAGTGTGCTGCCCTTGGCGTAGAGCGTTACGCCTATAGCGGCGTTGCCATTGTTTGTGGCAAGTGCCTTTACGCGCAAGCGGTAACGTCCGGCGGGCAGGCCTGTGAGTGTCTGACAGGCTTTGTTTTCCACCTTCAGGCCACTGCTCTTATATGTCTCGATGAAATTACCGTCAAAGCCGTAGCGGTTTGTCGTGTTCAGTTTCCATCCGGGTGCATTGCTGGCATCAAGTCGTGTCATCTCCCATGCAGAGAGGTCGTTGCACTCAGCATTTGGTATGGTGATGCTCAGGCCGTTGGTGGGCGATGCATTGGCATATTTGAATGTGTTCAGTGCCTCCCCGAGTGCAACCTTCTGGGCTTCTATTGCTGCAATGCTGTAGCCTTTGGCCACTGCCGTTGCCGCATTGACAGCATCCTGCAGGCCTGCGGTGCCGTTGGTCATGCGCGGGTCGCTCAGCAGGGCGTTGGCTTCGTCGATGACGGCCTGCAGGCCATTCTGCGCTGCAAGTATGGCGGTCAGGGCTATTGTCTCTTCGTTCAGCATAGTCTCACCATCGTAGAAACGTACGATGATAGACTTATAACCGGCACCGGCAGCAGCGTCCTTGGTCAGGTTGACGGTCTCACTGCCGTATGCAGCGAGTGCTGAGGTGGTACCGTGAGCCAGTAGCGTGGTGCCGTTAGGGGCATAGATACGTACGGTTGTTGCTGTGGCAGCCTGCTCCCCGTAGTTTGTTATGCTGACACTCTGTACTGCATTGTCAGCAGCAAAAGTCGGTGTCACTGCTGAGAGCATAGCGGGCTTATAGTCAATGCCTGGCATCTTGGCATATCCAAAGGCTATGCTGCCATCTTTCTTTAGTCCCAGCATCTTGGGCGCCCACTCGTCTTCTGTGATGCCGCTCTGGCCTGCCACACCGGTGAAGGTGATGATGAGGTCGCTCGTGCCGCTGTTCTCCGATGAGCTATAGCTGAGGCCGTTACCGAAATTCACCTTGTTGTGTGCGCCAAACTTCAACGATGTGAGGTTGAGGTCTGTACGTGGGTTGAAACCTTCCTCTGCCTTTACGAGCACTCGTATGCTGGTGGTGGAAGACGTGATGGGTGTATTGCCCTGCACCTCAAGTAGCAGCTGGCGTGTCACTGGCATATTGATGTTCTTGGAAGAGTGTGTGTCGCTGCCCTGGTCGCTCTGCTTTACGCAGTCGATGACTGCAAAATTCATGCGGATGGCACGTCCCAGCTCGTCCTGATACACTCGCGGACGCTCATATTTATGCCATTTTTCCACGGTTCCATCGCTGTGTTTGGCAAACGGATCTTGTCCGGTGTATGCCTTTCCGCTCTCCATCACCCAGTGCAGGCCGTCCTTGGAGCGGTAATAGTAGGCATAGCGAGCCTTCCAGTCATTCACAATCATGTGATACTGCAGGTGGTCGCGCCAGATGACAGGGTCCTCAAGTGTACCACGGTTGGTGACGGTATTGTTAAGATAAACAGAGCCGGTGGAGACCTGATGCCAAGGATCTGTCAGACCATCACGGCTCACCCAGATGCCGCCGCCACGGTCAATCATCACAAACGAGCCATCCTCACGCTTTGCGAATGAGCAGTTTGAGAGGCTTGTCTCACGGTTTTCGCCTGCTATGAGAGCACGGTCGCGCAGGTCGAAAGTGTATTCTCCGCTCTCCCATGTATCTCCCAGAGAGTTTGACTTGTAGTAGCCCAATGGCTCAATGTGGTAGATTACGTACGTGTCGCCAGTCTTGTATATCTCAGAATTATGGCCTGCACCGATGTCGCTGACGTAGGTATAAGGACCCCATACGTTGCTTTCTGATACGACATGATATACTCTTGAGGCGCTTGACCAAGCCATGTGGCCTCTTGCAGTGCTCTC